>NZ_KV791299.1:0-143943 GCF_001807865.1 Stenotrophomonas sp. HMSC10F06
CATGAGGAGCCGGCCAGCGGCCGGCACTACCGGGTGGCTGCACCGCGCAGCCACCCATGCGGTGGCTGCACCCTGAAGCGGATCAGCGCTTGGCCATCTCGTCTTCAATCTCATCGGCACTGCGCGCCAACGCAGCGGTGAGCACCTGATGGCCGTCCTCGGTGATCAGCACATCATCTTCGGTACGAATGCCGATACCGCGCCAGCGCGCTTCCACGCTGCGGTCGTCCGGTGAGACATACAGCCCCGGCTCGATGGTGAACACCATGCCCGGCTCCAACATCCGCGAATCGCCCGCCAACCGGTAATCGCCGACGTCGTGCACATCCAGGCCGAGCCAGTGCCCGGTCTTGTGCCGATAGAAACGCTGGTAATGCGCTTCGGCGATGTTTTCTTCCAGCGTGCCCTTGAGCAGGCCCAGCCGCAGCAGCCCCTCGGTCAGGGTTTCCACCGCAGCCAGATGACCGGCCTCATAGGCATTGCCCGGGCGCGCCTGCGCCAGTGCCGCGGCCTGCGCGGCGCCGACCAGGTCATGCAGCGCGCGCTGCTCGGCACTGAAGCGGCCGTTGACCGGGAAGGTACGGGTGATGTCGCTGGCGTACCCGCGGTACTCGGCACCGGCATCGATCAGGACCAGCTCGCCGTCCTGCGAGCGCGCGTTGTTGTCGCGGTAATGCAGGATGCAGCCGTTGGCACCGGTCCCGACGATGCTGCTGTACGCCGCACACGCGTCATTGGCACGGAACACCCGCTCCAGGTCGGCCTGCAGCTCGTACTCGTGGATGCCCGGCCGCGCCGCGTGCATCGCGGCGCGATGCGCCTGCACGCTGATATCGGCAGCGCGCTGCATCACGGCGATTTCCGCCGTGGATTTGAACAGCCGCTGTTCGTGCAGCAGGTGGCCCAGTTCCAGGAATTCATGCGGCGGCTGCGCGCCATGCCGCACCTGCGAACGCACGCGGTTGACCCAGCCGATCAGCTTGAGATCGAACTCGGCATCGCGGCCGAAGTGGTAGTACACCCGCGAGCGCCCTTCCAGCAGGCCGGGCAGGATGTCGTCCAGATCGTCGATCGGGTACGCATCGTCCATGCCGTACTGCGAGACCGCCCCTTCCTGGCCGGCGCGCGCGCCATCCCAGGCTTCACGGTCGGCGTCGCGCTCGCGGCAGAACAGGATCACCTCGCCATGGCGACGGCCCGGGATCAGCACCAGCACGGCCTCCGGCTCCGGGAAGCCGCTCAGGTACCAGAAATCGGAGTCCTGCCGGAACGGGTAATGCGTATCCAGGCTGCGCACCCGCTCGGCGGCGGCCGGCAGCACCAGGATCGCGTCGTCGCCGGCCATCTCCATCAACTGCTGGCGGCGACGCGTGTATTCGGCGGCGGAGATGCCGGTCAGCTGCCGGATATCCATCTCAGTTCAGGCGCTGCCGATGGCGCGCCGCCATGACGCAGTCGCCGTGCAGGAGCAGCACCGCCACGCGGATGAACTCCTCGATCTCGGCCAGCGCGTCTTCGTCATCGTCGTTGCCGCTTTCGAAGTCTTCACTGGAGGCCTGCGCCAGTTTGGCCAGATCGGTCAGCGCCTCGTCACCCTCTTCGGACAAGGCCGGGCGGTTCTGCCCCGAGCCCAGCCCGAAACCGCCCAGGAACGCACGCGCCCAGGTGAACAGGGCATCGGCCTGGGTGGCGGTGTCGCTGGCATCGCTGAGCAGCAGTTCGAACGCGAAATCGCGGTCTTCCAGCTGCGCCACGCTGGCATCGAGCAGGCGTGCCAACGCATCGCCCTCGGCCGGGGTCGGCAGGTTGTCATCGGCCAGCACGCGGGCAGGCCATTCACGCACCGGCGCACCGCCGGCAGACAGCCAGCCGCACAGGCCACCGTGCAGTTCAGCGGCGCTGGCGCCCAGGCCCAGGGCCTGGCTGGCCTGGTTTACGTCGTCGACACTCGGGAGTTCGGTCATCTTGGGGCTACGGTTTGTGAGCGCCACAGTGTACCAATCCACCCGTGTCCGCCGGGTTGCGATGGCCGTCCCCGCGGCCGGCCCCGGCACCCCGGGGGCGACCGCCCCCAGGCCCCGTCATTATTCGCTTGACCGCCCCGTCCGCCCTTGCCTATCGTGCCGGTCATGGAACCCGCCGACGCCATCGCCCAGTTGCAGGCCTTCGCTGCCCGCGTGGAGGCGTTGCTTGAGCGCAACCAGCGCCTGGCCGACGAGAACCGCAGCCTGCGCCATCAGCAGGAACAACTGGTGGCCGAGCGCTCCCAGCTGCTGGCCAAGAACGAGCAGGCCCGCTCCCGGGTCGAAGCGATGATCACCCGCCTCAAATCCCTGGAGCAGCACACATGAGCCAGACCGAACCGGTCAGTGTCCGCATCCTGGACCGTGAATACACGGTCGGCGTGGGCGCGGAGGAACGGGAGAGCCTGACCGCCGCCGCCCGGCTGCTGGACGCCAAGATGCGCGAGATCCGGGGCAGCAACCGGATGGCCGCGGTGGACCGCGTCGCGGTGCTGGCCGCGCTGAACCTGGCCCATGAGCTGCAGCAGCTGCGCGATGAGCACGCCCGCCAGGCGATCGCGCTGCAGCAGACGCTGAGCGATCTCAACCGCCGCCTGGACCGGGCGTTCGACAGCGCCGGGTGATCCACGGGCGTGGTTCCACGCCATTCGATTGCACACGTACATCGCGTGGCCTTCATCGATCTGAATTGATGTGCAATTCGACCGACGAACGGACTGGTCGAATTGCCCAAGAAGGCTATAATCCTCGTCGCGTTCTCTGCTGTGAACGACGGCGTGTGCAAACATTCGCCTTGTCCCTTAATTACGACCACGGGTGCGCGACGGCGCCGGGAGTGCAAGTCCGCCTTGTAGCGGGAAGCCCGATGGAACCCCAGCGTACCCACTTGAACCCCGGGTTCAAGGTCGTTTCGCATGCATCGTCACGGCGGAGAATGCAATATTCCAGCAAGAGCGGCGTTCCCCTGGGACGTCGCTCTTGTTTTATCCGCTTCCTCCGCACGCTCCGGACCCAGGCATGACCGACCCGCGCTCCGCACTGCGCCTGCAGCTGCGCCAACGCCGCCGCGATCTCCCCGCCGCCGTGCGCCTGGCCGCCGCCGAACAATTGGCCGATGCCCTGCTCGCCCTGCCGTTTGCGCCTGCCCAGGGGCATGTTGCCGGGTACTGGGCGATGGATGGCGAGATCGCACTGCACCGCTGGCAGATGCAGTTGCCCGCCGGCCTGACCTACTGCCTGCCGGTGCTGCACGAGCAGACGCTGCGCTTCGCGCCATGGCGCCCGGGGCAGGCGCTGACCGCCAACCGCTTCGGCATTCCCGAACCCGACCTGTCGCTGGACGACACGCTCGCGCCGGAACAGATGGCGCTGGTCGTCGCGCCGCTGGTCGGTTTCGACGCGCAGGGCCGCCGGCTGGGGATGGGAGGCGGCTGGTATGATCGCAGCTTCGCATTCCGCCACCAGCGCCCGGCGCCACCGTGGCTGGTCGGGGTCGGCTTCTCGGTCCAGCAGGTCGATGACCTGCCGGTGCAACCGTGGGACGTCGCGGTGGATGCGATCTGCACCGACGTCTCCACCCTTGTCTGCGTACCGACCAACGGTCGGCACCTACCGTAATCAAAGACTCCGCATGACCGCACGCAAGCGCTACTGGCTGATGAAGTCCGAACCGGACGCCTTTTCCATCGATGATCTGCAGCGCGTGGGCCGCGAGCCCTGGAACGGCGTCCGCAACTACCAGGCGCGCAATTTCATGCGCGATGGCATGAAGGTCGGCGACGGGGTGATGTTCTACCACTCCAACACCAAGGTGCCGGGCATTGTCGGGCTGGCCACGGTAGCCAGCGAGGCCTACCCGGACGACACCCAGTTCGACCCCAGGTCCGATTACTACGACCCCAAGGCGACCCGCGAAGAACCGCGCTGGATGCTGGTGGACGTGGCGTTCGAGCGCAAGCTGCGCGACACCATTTCGCTGGACGAGATCAAGCTGCACGCCGATGCGCTGGGCGAAGGTTTCCCGCTGACCGCGCGCGGCAACCGCCTCTCCATCCTCCCGGTGACCGCCGCGCAGTGGAAGCTGCTGCTGTCGCTGGAAAAGCACTGATTCCCTTTCCTCCAAGAGTTGCCCGCCATGTCCGAAGCCAAACGCCTCGCCGCTGAAAAAGCCATCGAATACGTCGAAGACGGCATGATCGTCGGCGTCGGCACCGGCTCCACCGTTGCCTACTTCATCGACGCCCTGGCCAGGATCCAGCACCGCATCAAGGGCGCTGTCTCCAGCTCGGACCAGAGCACCGCGCGCCTGAAGCAGCACGGCATCGAGGTGCTCGAGCTCAACCACACCGGCAACCTCTCGCTGTATGTGGATGGTGCCGACGAATGCGATGGCAACAAGAACCTGATCAAGGGCGGCGGCGCCGCGCTGACGCGTGAGAAGATCATCGCCGAGGCCAGCGAGCGCTTCGTGTGCATCATCGACCCGAGCAAGCAGGTCAAGGTGCTGGGCAGGTTCCCGCTGCCGGTGGAAGTGATCCCGATGGCACGCAGCCTGGTCGCCCGCCGCATCATGGACATGACCGGCGGCCAGCCGGCCTGGCGTGAGGGCGTGGTCACCGACAACGGCAACGTGATCCTGGACATCCACCACCTGGAGATCACCGATCCGGTCAAGCTGGAGCGCGAGCTCAACCAGCTGCCCGGCGTGGTCAGCGTCGGCCTGTTCGCGCGCCGCCCGGCCGATGTGGTGATCATCGGCGGCGAGCCGCCGGTCGTGATCTGACCCCCGTGGCCGGCGCCCGCGCCGGCTGCCCCCAACGAGGCAATCCCATGTCCCTGTCGCGCCTGCTGCCCCTGCTTCTGCTGCTCACCCTGGCCGGCTGTGCCAGCACCAACGCCCGTCACTGGGTGGAGCTGGACGGCAACCGCTACCACGTTGAACTGGCCACCAATGACGACACCCGCGCCCGCGGGCTGATGTTCCGCGACCAGATGCCGGAGGACCACGGCATGCTGTTCATCCATGAACGCGAAGAGCTGCAGGCGTACTGGATGAAGAACACCAAGATCGCCCTGGACATCCTGTACTTCGATGCACAGCGCCGCCTGGTCAGCCAGCAGCGTGACGTGCCGCCGTGCTCGGCCGGTGACCGTTGCCCGCCCTACCCCAGCAGCGAGCCGGCCCGTTACGTGCTGGAACTCAATGCCGGTCAGGCCGAAAAGATGGCGCTCAAGGACGGTACCGAACTGAAGTTCGGCCCCGGCATCGCCGACGGTAAATAAAAGGGACCCGATAAACGCGCCGCGCCCTTGAATCGCGGCGCGTTTGTCGCCAGTCTTGTCCCATGCAGGGGCAGATCACATTGCCGACGTGGGAATCGCTGGCCGAGCTGGATGACGAGGCGCTGCCTTTGTTGCCGACCGCGCTGCTGATCGCCCGGGACGAATACCCGGACCTGGACCCTGCCGTCTACGACGCGGTCCTGCAGAGCCACGCCGACCACCTGCGCACCGAGATCGCCACGATCGACATGTGGCCGCTGAAGATCGCCGCGGTCAACCGCCATCTGTTCGACGAACTGGGCTACAGCGGCGACCATGGCGAATACTACGACCCGCGCAACAGCTATCTGAACCAGGTCTTCGAGCGCCGCCTGGGCAACCCGATTTCACTGGCGCTGGTGCAGATGGAAGTCTCGCGCCGGCTCGGCATCCCGCTGGACGGGGTGTCCTTCCCCGGCCATTTCCTGGTGCGCCTGCCGCTCAACGACGGCGTACTGGTGATGGACCCGTTCAACGGCGGCCGCCCGCTCGGCGTGGAAGAACTGCGCGAACGCGCCCGCTCGCACCTGGGCGGTGAAGTGCCCGACGACGATGTGCTGGCACAGATTCTGGACCCGGCCCCGGCGCGCGCGATCCTGATGCGGATGCTGCGCAACCTGCATGGGGTCTATGTGGAACGGGGTGAATGGGACCGTGCCGCACGCAGTGCCGATCGCCTGCTGAAACTGGCGCCCGAACAGGACGATGCGCTGCGCGACCGCGGCATGGCCTACCTGCAGCTGGACTACGAGGCGGGCGCGCGCAACGACCTGGGGCTGTACCTCAAGCGCAATGCCAAGGCCAGCGACGCCCAGTACGTGCGCGAGAAGCTGGTCAGCCTGGGTGGCGCGGTGCCGCGCCTGCATTGAAAGGCGCCATGACGCGGCGCCGGCCCGGCCTCAGTCGACTTCGACCATCTCGAAATCGTCCTTGGTCACGCCACAGTCCGGGCACGTCCAGGTATCGGGAATGTCTTCCCAGCGCGTGCCCGGGGCGATGCCCTCTTCCGGCAACCCGTCTTCTTCCCGGTACAGGAAGCCGCAGACAACGCACATCCAGGTGCGGAAGGTGGTGGCGGTAGCGTCGGTCATCGGATAATCACGGCAGGACAAGAGCTGACAGCGCTCATTGTCCCACTCCCGTTGCGCTACCGGTAGCCATTGATGAATCACGCTTCAGCCCCCACGCCGCCCCGCGGCGTCTACCTCATCACCCCCGACGAACCCGATACCGCACGATTGCTGGCGCGCACCGCGCCGCTGTTGGCGGCCGGCGCCACCTGGCTGCAGTACCGCAACAAGACCGCCGATGCCGCCCTGCGCCTGGAGCAGGCGACCGCGCTGCAGGCGCTGTGCGCGCCGCACGGCGCGCCACTGATCATCAATGACGACCCGGCACTGGCCCATGCCGTGGGCGCCGCTGGCGTACACCTGGGCGGCACCGACGGCGACATCGGCGCGGCGCGCGCCCTGCTGGGCCCCGACGCCATCATCGGCGCGTCCTGCTACGACCAGCTGGCCAATGCCGCGCGTGCCGTGGCCGAAGGGGCCAGTTATGTGGCCTTCGGCGCGTTCTTCCCCACCACCACCAAGGTCACCGCCAGCCGTGCCACGCCGGACCTGCTGCGGCAAAGCGCCGCACTGGGCGTGCCGCGGGTGGCGATCGGCGGGCTTAGCCCGGACAATGTAGGTCCCATCATCGCGGCCGGCGCCGACTTGGTGGCCGTGGTCAGCGGCATTTTCGCCGCCCCCGATCCGGTTGCCACCCAGCGCGCCTTCCTCGCCCAGTTTCCGTAAGACCCAGGACACCCCATGAACCACGACCAGTCCCACGCCCTGTTCACCCGCGCCCAGAAACTGCTGCCGGGCGGCGTCAACTCGCCCGTGCGCGCGTTCAAGTCGGTCGGCGGCGAGCCGTTCTTCGTGCAGCGTGCCGATGGCGCGTACCTGTACGACGTGGATGGCAACCGCTACATCGATTACGTCGGCTCCTGGGGCCCGATGATCGTCGGCCACAACCACACCGCGGTGCGCCAGGCGGTCAAGCAGGCGATCGGCAACGGCCTGTCCTTCGGTGCGCCGTGCGAAGCGGAAGTGACCATGGCCGAAACGCTGACCCGGCTGGTGCCGTCCTGCGAGATGGTGCGCATGGTCAACTCCGGTACCGAGGCCACACTGTCGGCGATCCGGCTGGCGCGCGGCGCCACCGGCCGCAGCCGCATCGTCAAGTTCGAAGGCTGCTATCACGGCCACGGCGATTCGTTCCTGGTCAAGGCCGGCAGCGGCATGCTGACCCTGGGCGTGCCGACCTCACCGGGCGTCCCGGCCGGCCTGAGCGAACTCACCCTGACCCTGCCCTACAACGATTTCGAGGCCGCCACCACGCTGTTCGCCGAACAGGGCGAGCACATCGCCGGCCTGATCATCGAGCCGGTGGTCGGCAACGCCAACTGCATCCCGCCGCGCGAGGGCTACCTGCAGCACCTGCGCGCGCTGTGCACGCAGTACGGCACGGTGCTGATCTTCGATGAAGTGATGACCGGCTTCCGCGTGGCCCTCGGCGGCGCGCAGGCGCACTACGGCGTCACCCCGGACCTGACCACCTTCGGCAAGATCATCGGCGGCGGCATGCCGGTGGGTGCCTATGGCGGCCGCCGCGAGCTGATGTCGCAGATTTCCCCGGCTGGCCCGATCTACCAGGCCGGCACGCTCAGCGGCAATCCGGTGGCGATGGCCGCGGGCCTGGCGATGCTGGAACTGGTGCAGGAACCGGGCTTCCATGATCGCCTGAGTGCCGCCGCTGCGCGCCTCTGCGCCGGGCTGGAAGCCGCGGCGGCCGAGGCCGGCGTGGCGGTGACGACCACCCAGGTCGGCGCCATGTTCGGCCTGTTCTTCACCGACCAGAAGGTGGAAACCTACGCCCAGGCGACGGCGTGCGACATCACCGCGTTCAACACCTTCTTCCACGCGATGCTGGAGCGCGGTGTGTTCCTGGCCCCTTCGGCATACGAGGCCGGCTTCCTGTCCAGCGCCCACGACGACAGCATCATCGATGCGACCATCGAGGCCGCGCGCGAAGCCTTCAAGGTCGTCAAAGGCTGATCGGAGGCGGTAGGTGACGACCGTTGGTCGTCACAGCGTGCGTGCCGATCACCCCGGGTAGGTGACGACCGTTGGTCGTCACGCCGTCCACCGGCCGGCTTCGGCGCTCAGCCGAACAGAAATCGGCCTTTCATCATCGCGAAGTGCCCCGGGAACGAGCAGAAGAACGTGTAGTCGCCGCCCTTGGCCAGCTTCGCGGTCGAGAAGGTGACGCTGGTGGTCTGCCCGCCCCCGATCACCGGGGTATGCGCCAGCACACGCGCATCGCCCTTGGGCAGGTAGCTGTCGGACAAGGTCGTGCGCATGCCGGCCATCGCCACCGGCTGGTAATCCGCGGTGCGGGTCAGCACCCAGTTGTGGCCCATCGCGGTCGCGGCAAGCTTGCCGGTGTGGCGCAGGGTCAGCTTCACCTGGGTGCAGTCCGCCGCAACCTTGATCTCCTTCTGGCTGAAGCTCATCTGGTCGGTGCTGTCGATGGCGATCGCGCAGACGCGCGCATGGGCGGCCGGGGCCAGCATCAGGCCGGCAAGCAACACGGGGGCAAGCAGTTTCACGGCGATCTCCATCGAACAGTCCACGCGATTCTAGAGTCCGTGCCCACGCCCGGCCTGCGACGCGATGTCGCAGCATGCGCCCCGACTGCGGTACGGTCAGCGTTGGACCCGGACAAGAGTGCGCGATGACCGATGCCGTGGAGGGGCTGCTGCTGGATTTCGATGGCGTGCTGGTGCGCCATGCGCGGCATTTGCGCGTGCGTCACCTGGCCGCCAGCACCGGCTGCAGCGTCGCACAGGTGCACGCCGCCCTGTTCGACAGCGGCCTGGAGCAGCAGCATGACGCCGGCCTGGACAGCACGCTGTACCTGCAACAGTTGGGCGCGGCGTTGGGCAGCACGGTGAGCATCACGCAGTGGCAGGACGCCCGCATCGCCGCGTCCATGCCACAGGCCGGGGTCATCGAACGCATCGAACAGGTTGCACGCCGCATGCCGATCGCGATCCTGACCAACAATGGCGCGCTGATGGTGGACACCATCCCGCGCATCCTGCCCACCCTTGCCGCAGCGCTGCGCGGGCGCATCCTGTGCAGCGGCGCGCTGGGCGCTCGCAAGCCGGACCCGGCCGTGTTCGTGCAGGCGATGGCGCTGTTGGGCGCACGCGCCGGGCGCACGTTGTTCGTCGATGACCTGTTCACCAACGTGCGCGGTGCGCGTCAGGCAGGATTGCGGGCGGAAACCGCCACCGACAGTCGCAGCATCGGCAAGGTGTTGAAGCGGTACGCCCTGGCGTAGAGCCGACCAACGGTCGGCTCTACCGCTGTTGGTTATCGCGAGGCGATGAAGGATTGCACCGCCGCGCGCAGGCGCTTGAGGCCTTCGGCGATTTCTTCATCGGTGATGTTCAGCGACGGCACGAAACGCAGCACGTCCGGGCCGGCCTGCAGGGTCAGCAGGCCGTGCTCGGCGGCGTGGTCGAGGATGGGACCGGCCTGGCCGGCAAAATCCTTGTCCAGCACCGCGCCCAGCATCAGGCCGCGACCGCGGACCTGGCTGAACACCTTGAACTCGTCGTTGATCCTGCCCAGCCCATCGCGCAGCGCCTGCGACTGACGGCTGACGTTGTGTGCGATCTCCGGCGAGGACAGCTTGCGCAGCGCCACGCGGGCGACAGCCGCGGCCAGCGGGTTGCCGCCGAAGGTGGTGCCGTGGGCACCGAACTGCATCACCTCGGCCACCTTCGGGCCGGCCAGCATCGCGCCGATCGGGAAGCCGCCGCCCAGCGCTTTGGCCAGGGTGACGATGTCCGGCTTGATGTTGTCCTGCCAATGCGCGAACAACGTGCCGGTACGGCCCATGCCCGCCTGGATCTCATCGAGCACCACCAGCGCGTTGTGCTGGTCGCACAGCTCGCGCACGCGCTGCAGGAAGCCCGGCTTGGCCGGCATCACGCCGCCCTCGCCCTGGATCGGCTCCAGCATCACCGCGGCCACATCACCGGCGGCCATCGCGGTTTCCAGCTGGACCTCGTCGTTGAAGTCGACATAGCGGAAGCCACCGGGCAGCGGCTCGTAGCCTTCCTGGTACTTCGGCTGGGCGGTGGCGGTGACCGCGGCCAGCGTGCGGCCGTGGAAGCTGCCGCGGAAGGTCACGATCACGCGCTGGTGCGCCGGGCGGCCCAGCGAAGAGGCCCACTTGCGGACCAGCTTGATCGCCACCTCATTGGCTTCGGCGCCGGAGTTGCACAGGAACACGCGCTCGGCGAAGCGCGAGGCGGTGACCAGCTCCTCGGCCAGGCGCAGCGGCGGCTCGCTGTAGAACACATTGCTGGTGTGCCATAGCTTGCCGGCCTGCTCGATCAGCGCCGCCTTCAGGTCCGGATCGTTGTGGCCCAGGCCGCACACGGCAATGCCGGCGGCCAGATCGATGAACTCGCGGCCCTGGTTGTCCCAGACGCGCGCGCCCTGGCCGCGCTCGAGCACCACCTGGCGCGGTTTGTAGACCGGCAGGTAGTAATGCGACAGGGACAACAGCGGATCGGTGGCAGCGGCGGTCATGGCAGTCAGGGCCTCAGGAAAGATCCCATTCTCGCGCTTTGGGCCGGTGGGGCACAATGCGGCCCATGCGACCGTTCACCGCCCCCCAGCTCAACCCCGCCACCGAGACCGGCTGGCGCCGCCAGTGGTTCGACATCATCTACCGCCACGACACCCGGCCCTCGCGCAATTTCGACCTGCTGCTGGTCTACGCGATCATCGCCAGCGTGGTGGTGGTCATGTTCGACAGCGTGCAGCGCTTCCATGCAGCCTACGCCGACTGGCTGTACGTGCTGGAATGGGGCTTCACGATCGTATTCACCGCCGAGTACCTGCTGCGGCTGGTGGTGGTCAAACGCCCACTGCGCTACGCATTAGCATCTGGGGCATCATCGATCTGGCCTCGATCCTGCCCACCTACCTGTCGCTGTTCATCCCCGGCGCGCAGAGCCTGCTGGTGGTGCGCGCGCTGCGCATCCTGCGGGTGTTCCGGATCCTCAAGCTGACCCGCTACATCGAAGAAAGCGGCGTGCTGATGGAATCGCTGTGGCGCAGCCGCCGCAAGGTGCTGCTGTTCCTGTTCACGGTGATCACCATCACCATCATCGCCGGGACGATGATGTACGTGATCGAAGGCCCCAACCACGGCTTCACCAGCATCCCCAGCAGCATGTACTGGGCGGTGGTGACCATGGCCACGGTGGGCTTCGGCGACATCGTGCCGCAGACCGTGCTCGGCCGCTTCGTCACCTCGGTGCTGATCCTGATCGGCTACAGCATCATCGCCGTGCCGACCGGCATCTACACCGCCGAACTGGCCAACACCATGCGCGATGCCGAGCATGCCGCGCGCCGTGATGCGCGCGGCTGCCCGCATTGCGGGCTGGAAGGCCACGAACCGGACGCCGTGCATTGCCGCCATTGCGGCGAAAAACTGCCACCGGTCTTCAACGTCTGATGCTTGCGGCGGGCCGCCAGGCAGCCCGCCGCGCGATCACTCAACGCGCGCCGCTGGTCCGCGCCAGGCGGTTGCTCATGTCGACCAGGTCGTTGTAGCTGGCCAGCAACGCTTCGGCCGAGCCCTGCGGGTTGCTGATCCGCCCACCGCTCTCCATCAGCATCTGCTCGCTGCGGGTATACGGCTTCTTCGACTCGACGCGCTCGATACGGCGGCCGGCATCGCGGGCCAGCGCATCGGCGGCGCGCTCCACGTGCCCCCACATCGCATCGCCCTTGCCGATCTTGTCATCCTGCGCCTGCTGCAGCAGCGCCTGGAACGCCGCGAGCTGGGTGCGTGCCACCGCCAGATCGGGCGTCTCGCTGTTGAGCAGCTGCGTGAGCTGCTTGCCATCACCGAGAATCTTGATCTGGTAGTACGCCATCGAGCGGCCTTCGGAAGCTTCAATCTCCTTGAGCTGTTCCGCACGGCGTTCGTCTTCGCGCTTTTCCAGCGCGGCGTCCAGCGCGGTGCCTGCGTCGAAGAACGCCGTGTAGGCCTTCATCAGCGGGGCATGCTGGCTGCGCATCCCGGCATGGTCATCGCGCAGGTAGTCCTCGCGGCTGTAGTAACGGTCGGCCTGCTCGATAAGGGCGTACAGGTCGACGAACGTCTTCTGGTAAGCGCTCGCCGCCGGATCCAGCTCGGGCTCGGCCGGCGTCATCGCCAGCGCGGCGACCATCGGGGCGTTGCACGCCTCCACGCGATGCGACAACACCGTGCCCGGCCCACGCACCTGCTTCTCATTGCCGGTCGGGCCAGCCTCCGGATCCTGCATCCAGCCGATGTACTGCTGGAAGCCTTCGTGGATCGGCTGTTCAACGGCGTTGAAGCAGGCGATGTAGGCGTTCACCTTTTCCACGCCCTGGGTATCGGCAACGCTGCCCGGGCCCTTGCTGCAGGCGCCGAGCAGGCTGATCAAGGCGATGGCGGCGGCGAGCGGTGCGGTCCGTGTGCGGAATGACATGCATGTGTCCATACGATTTGGGGCCCGCACCATAGCAGCCCGGCCTGTGCAGCGTTTGTCATCGCGCACGCGGCGCGCACCGCGCGCGCGTCAATCCAGGAACAGATCGGGCATCAACGGACGCGACGGATCGACGGCATAGCCACTCAGATCAGTGATGCCGGCCTGCGCCAGCACCTCGTCATCCAGCAGGAACTGCCCACTGAAGCCGGCCGCCTCGCGGGTCAGCACCGCGTGTGCGGCATCGGCAAGAATGGCCGGCGTGCGGCAGCCGCCGATGTCCACGCCGGGAATCATGTTGATTGCGTCAGTGGCGATCACGGTACGCGGCCACAACGCATTGACCGCCACGCCCTGTGGCCCGAACTCCGCGGCCAGGCCAAGCGTGACGAAGCTCATGCCCATCTTTGCCAGCGTGTAGCCGGTATGCGGCGCCCACCACTTCGGGTCCAGGCTTGGCGGCGGCGCGAGGGTGAGAATGTGTGGATTGGGTGCCTGCAGCAGGTGCGGCAGGCAGGCCTGCGCGCACAGGAAGCTGCCGCGCGCGTTGACCTGCTGCATCAGGTCGAAACGTTTCATCGGCGTGTCCAGCGTGCCGCGCAGCCAGATCGCGCTCGCGTTGTTGACCAGGATATCGATGCCACCGAAGGTATCCACGGTGGCGGCGACGGCCGCACGCACCTGGTCTTCTTCGCGGATGTCGCACTTCAGCGCCAGCCCCTGGCCGCCGGCGGCGGTGACCGCCTCCGCTGCGCTGTGGATGGTGCCGGGCAGCTTGGGATTGGGCACCGAGGACTTGGCCGCGATGGCGATATTGGCCCCGTCCCGTGCAGCACGCAGTGCGATGGCCAGGCCGATGCCGCGCGAGGCGCCGGTGATGAACAGGGTCTTGCCTTGCAGACTGGCCATGCGCGGATTCCTTCGATGCGATTGCAGTGAACCGGCATTATGCCGCCCCGGCGCACACACCGGATTCATGCGCCGCGTCGATACTGGGCATTCACGTTCTGCATGGAATGAGCGACATGACGGCGATCCGCCTTCCCCTGACCGCGCTGGCGCTGGTACTGGCCATGGCTGCCTGCCAGCCCGCCGGCGACCCGTCCACCGCCCCTGTGCAGGCGGCCGCCACCGTTCCCGGTACGGCCGGCGGCGCCTCCCCCTTCAGCGAAGCGGCGATCTGGGACGGCGAGGTGGACGCCTGCCGCGGCCAGGCGCCGGTTGCCGATGATTGCCTGTCCAAGGCGATGCAGGCGGCCAAGGCCAGCCCGCAGGCGATCGCCGCGGCCCATCAGCTGGGCGCGCAGGGGAATCCCGGCTACGTCAGCGCATGGCGTGACCAGGACGGCGTGGGCATTGCCACCATCGAGTACCCGTTCCGTGCCAATACCAATGAAGGCACGCTGCTGGTCGACAGTGCCGGGCATACCGTGGATGTGGATGCGGATGTCCTGCCGGAGATGTCGCGCGCCGATGCAACGGTCAAACCCTTCCTTGATGCGCACCCGGACGCCTCACCGTTCGCCCCCGCCGAGGCCAGCGGCAGTGAAGCGCTGCCCAACGGCGGGCTGCGCCTGATCTACAGCACGCCGCTGCGCACCTGCCATGCCTGCGCGGACGAGGGCATGCTGCGGGTCGCCTACGAGTTCGACGCGCAACGCCGCTTCACCGGCAAGCAGATCCTCGACCTGCGCTGAGCGCCAGGCATCGGCCCCTGCTACGGCTTGGGGCCCTGCCCTTCGTTGTCTTCCCAGTGCAGGATCCTGCGGGTGACGAAGCGGTAGACCGGCTTGCCGGTGCGGAACCAGAGGTCACGCACCCACGAGGTGCGCTTGAGCAGCCGCTTCTCCACCGGCGTCAGCGACGGCCGGCAGTACATGCGCTTGTGCTTGAGCAGGTGGCGCAGGTCCTCGCGGGCCAGCAGGCGCATCCAGCGTGAGCGCGGATTGCCGATCACCGCCAGCTGGAAATCGATCAGGGCCGGCGAGCCGTCTTCGCGCACCAGCCAGTTGGCTTCCTTGGCCAGGTCGTTGTGCGCGATGCCGTGGCGATGGACCTGCTGCAGCAGACGGCGCGCCGCACGGAAATAGGCAAGGTCGCCATGCGGCGGACGCTGGTACATCGCATCGCCGGCCATGAAGCTGCGGTCCAGCCAGCGCCCGTTCCAGCCCAGCAACCGCGGCGTGGCGGGCATCCCATCCAGATGCGCCAGCGCGCGCGCCTCGCGCCGGGCCAGCCACCATGCCGGCAGGCGCAGCCACCACGGGGTGGCCTCCAGATCACGGCGCACGAAGCGCTGGCCGTCCTGCTCCATCAGCAGGATGCGGCCGAAGCTGTCGGCTTTGAGGGCGGTCGGGGCGGGATCGGCAGGGCGTGTCATGGCGCCATTCTAGGCGGCTGATCGCGCTCATTCACTGCAGATGCCGCACATTGCCCGCCGCTGGCCGGCAGTCAGTCACTTTGCCCCCCCTATAATCCTCCGATGGACTCGTCATGGATCGATGCCACGCTTGCGTGGATCTCAGCTCACCCCGTGCTTGCCGGTGCGGTCATTTTCCTCATTGCCTTCTGCGATGCGGTCATCGTGCTGGGCGCGATCGTGCCCGCGTTGCCGCTGCTGTTCGCCGTGGGTGTGTTCATCGGCCTGGGCCAGATCTCCGGGCCGTACGCGGTGGCCTGCGCAGCGCTGGGCGCGTTTGCCGGCGACGGCATCAGCTACTGGGTAGGCCGGCGCTGGGGGGATCGCCTGCGCGGCTTCTGGCCCTTCAGCAAGTATCCGCAGCTGCTCGACCGCGGCGAGACGATGTTCCGCCGCAACGCGTTCAAGAGCATCCTGGTGGCGCGCTATGTCGGCGCGATCCGCCCGTTCGTGCCGGCCATCGCCGGCATGATGAAGATGCCGCTCTCGCGCTACTTCCAGGCCAGTGGCATCGCCAGCCTGTCCTGGGCGGTGCTGTTCCTGGCCCCCGGCTGGGTGCTCGGCGAGGCGTATGACGCGGTCGCCGCCGTTGCCGGCCGGCTGGTGATGGTGCTGGGCCTGCTCGGCGTGATCATGGGCCTGGTCTGGGCGATCGTGCTGTACGGCTACCGCTGGTCGGCCTCGCGCATGGACAGCTGGCTGGCCATGCTGTTGAACTGGTCGCAGCGCCATCCAACGCTGGGCCGTTACTCGGTGGCGGTGTTCGATCCCCAGCGGCGTGAATCGGTGCCCCTGGCGATGCTGGCGGTGATGCTGCTGCTGCTTGGCTGGGGCTGGTTCGCCCTGTTGATGGCGGTGGTCGCCCATGGCGAACCGCTGCGGGTCGATCTGGCCGTGCACCACGCCATGCTGGCCCTGCGCAATCCGCTGGCCGATTACCCGATGGCCGCGCTGGCCTCGCTGGGCGCCTGGCAGGTCCTGTTGCCGGCCACGGCCGCCGGCATGGGCTACCTGGTCTGGCGCCGGCGCTGGATGGCGGCCGGTCACTGGCTGGCCGCGCTGGCCTTCGGCCTGGCCCTGTGCAAGCTGCTCGGCGCAACCGTGGACGTGGTCCGGCCGCCGGATGCGAGCAGCGGCTTCGGCTTCCCGTCGGTCTCGGTAACGATGGCCACGATCACCTTCGGCTTCTTCGCCGTGCTGATCGCGCGCGAACTGCCCGGCCGCACCCGCGTGTGGCCCTACCTGCTGTCGGGCATCATCGTCAGCCTGATCGGCTTCGCCCGCATCTACCTCGGCGCCCATTGGCTGAGCGATGTGATCGGCGGCATGCTGTTCGGCCTGTTCTGGCTGCTGGTGCTCGGCATCGCGTACCGCCGCCGCTTCAACCGCTCGTTCTGGGTCAAGCCGGTGGCGTGGCTGTTCTACGGTACCTTCGCCGTGGCCGCGCTCTGGTACGCCCCGCGCAACATCCCGGTGAAACTGGCGCGCTTCGAACCGGCGCAGCCGAGCCCGGCGCCGCTGGATGCACAGGCCTGGTGGACAACCGAGTGGCAGCACCTGCCCTCGCGCCGCAATGAATTCGATGACGACCAGCGCTGGCCGCTGGATGTGCAGGTGGCCGGCCCGCTGGCACCGCTGCAGCGCCGCCTGGAAAGCCAGGGCTGGCGCGTACAGCCACAGGCCGGCTGGGAGCAGGCGCTGTTGATGCTCGACAAGTCCTCGGACAAGGACAAGGTGCCGGTCCTGCCAGCCACCCTGGACACGCAGGTCGAATCGCTGCTGATGCTGCGCGCCGGCAATGCCCCCAACGAGATGTTCGCGTTGCGCCTGTGGCCGGCACCGGCGCGTCTGTCAGCGCCGGTGGATGAGCCGTTGTGGCTCGGCAGTGCGCAGACCCTGCACTACCAGCAGCACTTCAATCTGATCGGGATGTGGCGCCCGATGCGTGGCATCGACCCCTCGCTCAATGCAGTACGCCAGGCACTGGATGGCCTGCCACAGCAGGTCGACACCCATCCGGATACGCAGATGCCGGTGCTGCGCGTGCGCATGCCCGCGGCCGAATGAGGCAGCGCCGGGATCATCCCGGCCGTTCGTGCAGCGGGGCCTCGCTCGCCCCGCGTTACGGCATCCAGTCCAGCAACGCCTGCAGGCGCTGGTGCGGGTCATCGTGCTGCAGCAGCTGCAGGCGCTGCGCATCCTCCAGGGGCAGCAGCTCAGCCAGGCGCCAGCCGACCCAGCTGGCCTGCTCCATCTGCGCCGGGCTGACCGGAGCAAACGCGGCACCGGCCTGTTCGATGATGTGCTCAAGCACGGTCGCCATCAGCGCATGTTCGGGCTGCAGCTCATCGTCGCTGTCGGCCGCACACCAGGTCACCTCGGCAATGATCAGCCCGTTGTCGCGCACGCGCGTGCGATCGACATGGAAGCGACGCTGGCCACGCAGGCGCAGCACCAGCACGCCATCGGCGCCCACGTCGAAATCCTCGATCCGCGCCTCCACGCCGTAGGCGGCCGGCACCGCGGGGGCGCCGGTTTCCTCACCGTGCAGGATCATGCAGACACCGAACGCGGTACCGGCGCGGCTGCATTCGCGCAGCATGTCCAGGTAGCGCCGCTCGAACACGCGCAGGCCCAGCGCGGCGCCGGGCAGCAGCACGGTGTGCAGCGGGAACAGGGGCAGTGACGCGGTGTCGGTCATGGCCAGGCCCGCTCAGGACGGCTGCAGCTGTGCCAGGAAGCGCCGCGGCGCGCCGTCGAAGCCACCATTGGACATGAACACCACGTGGTCGCCGGGCATGGCGATCGCGTCCAGGCGGGCCAGCAGCGCATCGGTATCCGGCACGGCATACGCGTCGCCTCGCACGGCCGCGATCACGCCGGCCGCATCCCAGGCCAGCTCGGGGCGGTGCAGGAACACCACGGCATCGGCACCGTCCAGCGACGGGGCCAGCGCCTGCGCATGCGCGCCCAGCCGCATGGAATTGCTGCGCGGTTCCATCGCCACCACGATGCGGGCTTCACCAACCCTCGCACGCAGGCCCTCAAGGGTGGTGCGGATCGCGGTGGGGTGATGCGCGAAGTCATCGTAGACGGTGACATCGCGTGCCTGGCCGATCACTTCCAGGCGGCGCTTGACGCTGCGGAACGCGGCCAGCGCCGGCATCACCGTGGCCAGTTCGACACCTACCGCATGCGCGGCGGCCAGCGCAGCGAGCCCGTTGAGCACGTTGTGCCGGCCGAGCAGCGACCAGCGCACTTCACCGACGCGCGCGCCGCGATGGTGCACCACGAACACGCTGCCGTCGGCCTCCACCAGCTCGGCGTGCCATTCCAGCGCAGGATCGAAACCGAAGCGCTCCACCGGCGTCCAGCACCCCATCGCCAGCACCTCGGCGAGATAGGCATCTTCGCCGTTGACGATCAGGCGCCCGCGCGCGGGCACGGTGCGGATCAGGTGATGGAACTGGCGCTGGATCGCGGCCACGTCCGGGAAGATGTCGGCGTGGTCGTATTCGAGGTTGTTGAGGATCGCCACCAGCGGCCGGTAGTGCACGAACTTGCTGCGCTTGTCGAAGAACGCAGTGTCGTACTCGTCGGCCTCGACCACGAACTCGCGGCCGCTGCCGATGCGCGCGGAGACGCCGAAATCCTCCGCCACGCCGCCGATCAGAAAGCCCGGCTCACGCCCGGCGCTGTGCAGCAGCCAGGTCAGGATGGTGGTGGTGGTGGTCTTGCCGTGCGTGCCGGCCACCGCCAGGGTGTCGCGGCCCGGCAGCACCTGCTCGGACAGCCACTGGGCCCCGGAGATATAGCGCTGGCCTGCATCCAGCACCGCTTCCACGGCAGGGTTGCCGCGCGAGAGCGCATTGCCGATCACCACCTCGTCGCAGTCCGGTGCCACGCTGTCGGCGCGGTAGCCCGGATCCAGGGCGATGCCCAGGCGTTCGAGCTGGGTGGACATCGGCGGGTAGATCGCCTGGTCGCTGCCGCGGACCGTATGGCCCTTTTCGCGTGCCAGCGCGGCCACGCCGCCCATGAAAGTGCCTGCAATACCAAGAATGTGGATCGTGCTCATGCCTGCGATTGTCGCCGATCATCACCGTCGATGGACATCGCCGTCAGATAACTCCTAGTCGAGTATCAGAGAAGTCCATCACGGTGTCAGGGAAATCCCGATAGCGCCGTACTGTGAAGACGGACACAATTCCATGGGCCAGCCGCAGCACCCCATTGGTCCTACTCCCCAAGAGGCCATCCCCAGGGGGGCTCATGCTGCGGGGCTCTGAGCAAGCCCGCTCGCTGGCACCTTCAAACCACACGCCTGGTCCCTTCGGGGGCCGGGCGTGTGTGTTTCAGGCACTGGGCAGCGCACTGCCCGTGCGGTGCCGCCGTAGCGGCACCGACCGGATCAGGCCTGGATCGCGGCGCGGATGCGCGCTTCCACGTCGTTCAGTTCACCCACGCCATCAACGCGTGCGAGCGTGCCACGGCCGGCATAGAAATCCACCACGGGCGCGGTCTGGTCGTTGTAGACCTGCAGGCGCTGACGCACCGATTCGGGGTTGTCATCGGCACGGCCCTGCTCGGCGGCGCGGCCGGCGATGCGCTCGACCAGCAGTTCGGTCGGCACGTCCAGCTGCACGACCGCATCCAGCGGCTGGCCGATCTTGGCCAGCAGGCTGTCCAGCGCATTGGCCTGGGCCACGTTGCGCGGGTAACCATCCAGGATGAAGCCCTTGGCCACATCGTCCTGGCCCAGGCGCGACTCGAGCATGCCCAGCAGGATGTCATCGGACACCAGGTTGCCGGCATCCATCACGGCCTTGGCCTGCTTGCCCAGCTCGGTCCCCGCAGCCACTTCGGCACGCAGCAGGTCGCCGGTGGAAATGTGCGCAATCGAAAGATGTTCCTTCAGGCGCGTCGCCTGCGTCCCCTTGCCCGAACCGGGCGGTCCCAACAGAACCAATCGCATCAACCTGACTCCAACGTGGTAAGAAAATGGAAGGGCGCGCGCCCCGGGATTGTCCACAATCACGCTGCACCGCAATACGCGCACTTTACCCCATACCGGTAATGTCTCTGCAATGTCCTTCCCCCAGACCAAGGTCGCACCATGCCCAACGGTACCCTGCTCTACGCCCAGTCAGGCGGCGTCACCGCCGTCATCAATGCCACGGCCTCGGCGGTCATCAGCACGGCAAGGGCCAAAGGAATCAAGGTCTTGGCCGCACGCAACGGTATTCTCGGCGCGCTCCGCGAGGACCTGATCGACACCTCGAAGGAAACCGCTGCCGCGATCGCCGCCC
This sequence comes from Stenotrophomonas sp. HMSC10F06, assembly GCF_001807865.1. Lineage (NCBI taxonomy): Bacteria > Pseudomonadati > Pseudomonadota > Gammaproteobacteria > Lysobacterales > Lysobacteraceae > Stenotrophomonas > Stenotrophomonas sp. HMSC10F06. The sequence continues at coordinate 20,671 of NZ_KV791299.1, forward strand.
TCGCCCATACCCCCGGCGGCGCGTTCGGCTCGTGCCGCTACAAGCTCAAATCACTGGAGGCCGACCGCGGCAGGTACGAGCGGCTGCTCCAGGTGCTGCGCGCGCACGATGTGCGCTGGTTCCTCTACAACGGCGGCAACGATTCGGCCGATACCGCCTGGAAGGTCTCCCAGCTGGCCAAGGCCTTCGACTACGACCTGACCTGCATCGGCGTGCCCAAGACCATCGACAACGATCTGGCCGTGACCGATACCTGCCCGGGCTTCGGCTCGGCCGCCAAGTACACGGCCGTCTCGGTGCGCGAAGCGGCGCTGGACGTGGCCGCGATGGCCGAGACCTCGACCAAGGTGTTCGTGTACGAAGCGATGGGCCGCCATGCCGGCTGGCTCGCGGCGGCCGCGGGGCTGGCCGGCCAGGGCGCCGATGACGCCCCGCACATCATCCTGCTGCCCGAGCGCGCCTACGACGAGGCCGCGTTTCTGGCCAAAGTGAAACAGGTGGTCGAGCGCGTGGGCTACTGCGTGGTGGTGGCCTCCGAGGGCATCCAGACGGCCGATGGCCGTTTCGTCGCCGATGCGGGCGGTGGCACCGATTCGTTCGGGCATACCCAGCTCGGCGGCGTGGCCTCGCAGCTGGCGGCCCGGGTCAAGGATGGACTGGGCTACAAGGTCCACTGGACCCTGCCCGACTACCTGCAGCGCTCGGCGCGCCATCTGGCCTCCAAAACCGACTGGGAACAGGCGCAGGCGGTGGGCAAGGCGGCGGTGCAGTTCGCGTTGAAGGGCCAGAACGCGGTGATGCCGGTGATCGTGCGCACCAGCGATAAGCCCTATCGCTGGAAAATCGAGGCCGCCCCGCTGCACAAGGTGGCCAACCACGAGAAGAAGATGCCGGCCGGCTTCATCCGCCGCGATGGCTTCGGCATCACCGACAAGGCCCGCGCCTATCTCGCCCCGCTGATCAAGGGGGAAGCCCCGTTGCCCTACGGGCCTGATGGGCTGCCGAAGTACGTGACGCTGAAGAACGTGGCAGTGAAGAAGAAGCTGCCTGCCTTCGAAGCATGAGCAACCCGTCGGTGCCGGCCGCTGGCCGGCAGCGTCGTGCTCCCAGGCGCTCAGGTAGTGCCGGCCGCTCGCCGGCAGCGCGGTGCTCCCAGGCCCTGAGGTAGTGCCGGCCGCTGGCCGGCAGCGCCGTGTCCCCGGCAGCGTCCCGGAAGCCGGCCAGCGGCCGGCACGACCGGTGCGTGGTCAGGTCAGTTGCAGGCCTTGCCCTCGACCTTCATCTGCGCGGCGAACATCGGCACCTGCGCGATCTTGCCGGCGGCGGCCTGCTTCTTGGCGTCTTCCAGGTAGATGCGCGACTGGCCCTGGCCATCGCGTTCGGGCGTGGTGGTGACCGGCATGCGCCACACGCGCACCACCGCCTGCTGGGCCGGGCAGCCCGCATTCGGCACACGGATCACATCATTGAGTTTCCAGCCCTTGGCCTCGCTGGGCTGCGCCTTGTCGTAGTCCACAAAGCGGGCCCGCGGCTGGCACTGCTCGCTGGTGCGGACCACGGCAAACTTGTACGGCTGCGCGGCCTCGCCCGTGAACACGCCTTCCAGCCGTGCACAGGCTTCGGGGATCTGGCGGAGTGTATGCGCAGCGCCCACCGCCTGCGGCGTGCCTGCGGCGCGCTGCAGTTCGGGGGTTTCCGCAGCGAAGGCGGACACGGCGGGCAGCAGGGCCAGCCAGAGCAGATGACGGGGGGACATGGCAGGACTCCAACGGCTGGGAATGGGCCGAGGCTGCCAGTGGGTGGCTGAACGGCGTGGCAAAGGCGGCCCGTCGTCCGGATCTGCGTGGTTGCCGGCCAGCGGCCGGCACTACCCATGCCACGGGTCGGCGCTACCCATGTCACTGACAGTTCGGCCTCACGCATGCGGTTTGTAATCCTTGCTGGCTTGCATCGAGGATTTGCCCGCATACTCGGGCCACCAGGGATTGCTGAACACCGCCACACGCTTGACGACCGGGCACGGTCTGAACGGGTTGGTTCATGGTTGCAGCCCGTTGTGCCCCCGTGTGGAGAAGTTCATCCGTTCACTGGATGTCATTCCATCACCCGGGAGGGGACATGCTGGAACGTTATGGGCTTTCTCTGGCGCTGTTCTGCGCCATCCTCGCGATTCTCTACGGCATCGTGTCGGCACGCTGGATCCTCCGGCAGCCGGCTGGCAATGCGCGCATGCAGGAAATCGCCGCCGCCATCCAGGAAGGCGCGCGCGCCTACCTCAACCGCCAATACCTGACCATCGCCATCGCCGGTGCCGTGCTGTTCGTGCTGGTCGGCATCTTCCTCAGCTGGTACACCGCGATCGGCTTCGCGATCGGCGCCGTGCTCTCCGGCGCGGCCGGCTACATCGGCATGAACGTCTCGGTCCGCGCCAACGTGCGCACCGCCGAGGCGGCCCGCAACGGCCTGAGCGCGGCCATGGACGTGGCCTTCCGCGGCGGTGCGATCACCGGCATGCTGGTGGTCGGGCTGGGCCTGCTGGGCGTGGCCGGGTACTACGCGCTGCTGTTGAAGCTCGGGCTGGATGTCGCGCAGACGCTGCACGCGCTGGTCGGGCTGGCGTTCGGTTCGTCGCTGATCTCGATCTTCGCGCGGCTGGGCGGCGGCATCTTCACCAAGGGCGCCGACGTCGGCGCGGACCTGGTCGGCAAGGTCGAAGCAGGCATTCCCGAGGACGACCCGCGCAACCCGGCGGTGATCGCCGACAACGTGGGTGACAACGTCGGCGACTGCGCCGGCATGGCGGCGGACCTGTTCGAAACCTACGCCGTCACCGTGATCGCCACGATGCTGCTCGGCAACCTGATGATCGACGAGGCCGGTGCCAATGCGGTGCTGTATCCGCTGGTGCTGGGCGGTGTCTCGATCATCGCCTCGATCGTGGGCGCGCTGTTCGTCAAAGTAAAACCGGGCGGCTCGATCATGGGCGCGCTGTACAAGGGCGTGATCGTATCCGGGGTGCTGGCGGCGATCGCGTTCTACCCGATCACCACGCAGTTGATGCCGGACAACGCGCATGGCGCGCTGAACCTGTATTTCTGCGCGTTGATCGGGCTGGGGCTGACCGGGTTGATCGTGTGGATCACCGAGTACTACACCGGCACCCAGTACAAACCGGTGCAGCACGTGGCGCAGGCCTCCACCACCGGGCATGGCACCAACATCATCGCCGGCCTCGGTGTCTCGATGAAGTCCACCGCCCTGCCGGTGATCGCGGTGTGCGTGGCTATCTGGCTGGCACACTATTTCGGCGGCCTGTACGGCATCGCCATCGCCGCCACGGCGATGCTCTCGATGGCCGGGATGATCGTCGCACTCGATGCCTACGGCCCGATCACCGACAACGCCGGCGGTATCGCCGAGATGGCCGAACTGCCGCCGGAAATCCGCGACATCACCGACCCGCTGGATGCGGTCGGCAACACCACCAAGGCGGTGACCAAGGGCTACGCCATCGGCTCAGCGGCCCTGGCCGCGCTGGTGCTGTTCGCCGATTACACCCACAACCTGCAGGCCGCCAATCCCGGCGAGACCTTCGCCTTCGATCTGTCCAACCATGAAGTGATCATCGGCCTGCTGATCGGCGGCCTGATCCCCTACCTGTTCGGTGCGATGGCGATGGAAGCGGTGGGTCGCGCGGCAGGTGCGGTGGTGGAGGAAGTGCGCCGCCAGTTCCGCGAGATTCCCGGGATCATGGAAGGCACCGGCAAACCGCAGTACGACCGCGCGGTGGACATGCTGACCCGCTCGGCGATCCGCGAAATGATCATCCCCTCGCTGTTGCCCGTCGCCGTGCCGGTGGTGGTCGGCCTGCTGCTCGGGCCGCGTGCGCTCGGTGGCCTGCTGATCGGCACCATCGTCACCGGTCTGTTCGTGGCGATCTCGATGACCACCGGCGGCGGCGCCTGGGACAACGCCAAGAAGTACATCGAAGATGGCCACTTCGGCGGCAAGGGCAGCGAGGCGCACAAGGCCGCGGTGACCGGCGATACCGTCGGTGATCCGTACAAGGACACGGCCGGCCCGGCGATCAACCCGCTGATCAAGATCATCAACATCGTGGCGTTGCTGCTGGTGCCGCTGCTCTGAGGCAGGACGGGCGCGCGGGCCTCGTTGGCCAGCGCGCCCAAGGGGTGTTCTCCTGCCGCGCCTCAACGCCGCCGGATGAAGAACGTCACCGGTACCATCACCTCCACCGGATCACCGGCCACCTCGGCGGGCGGCGGTGGCAGCGGGCTGCCGCGGCGCACCGTGGCCAGGGTTTCCTCATCCAGCAGCGGATGACCGCTGCTCTGGCCCAGCCGGATGTTGGAGGCGTTGCCCTGGCGGTCCACTGAGAAGCGCACATAGGCCACGCCCTGCTGGCGAAGGCGCTCGGCCTGGCGCGGATAGCGGCGGTACTGTTCCAGATGGCCGAGCAGCAGCCCCTGCCAGGTGACCGCCGCGTTGCCCTGGCGGCCGGCCACGGTCTGCGTGGCAGCGTAGCGTTCGGACGGGCGTGCGGAGACATCCGGCGGTGCCAGCGTCTGATCGACGTTGTGCGGGTCGGTCGGCTCCTCTTCTCGCGGCGTCTGGCGACGCAGCACGTCCTGCGCGTCCGGGGTGTCGGCCGGCGGCAGATCGATCTTCGGCACCGGCGTGGGCTCGGGCCGATGCTGTTCGTGCTGCAGCGGCCCGGGCGGCATCTCCTTCGGTGGCGCGGATGGCGCCTCAGGCACCGGCGCCAGTTCCACCATCACCGCTTCCACGGGCGTGTCGCTGGCCAGCACCGGCGCACGCTGCTGCCACCACAGCGCGCCGCCGATCAGCGCGCCATGCACGGCCAACACGAGGGCCAGGCTGCCCACCCAGCGCAGCGTCGCGGCGGGGTCGCGGCTCATTCGCGGCGCTGCTCCAGCCCGACCAGCGCGATTCTGCGATACCCCGCCGTGCGCAGGGCATTCATGGTCTGCATCAGATCGCCATAGGGCACCGCCTGGTCGGCGCGCAGGTAGATGCGCTGCTCGTGGTCACCGGCTGTCAGCCGCTCCAGCGTGGCTTTCAGGCCATCACGGCCCACCGGCACGTCGTTGATGCTCAGTGACAGATCGGCCTGCACCGAGAGGAACACCGGTTCGCCATCACGTGGCTGCGGCTGCGCAGTGCTGGCCGGCAGGTCCACCGGCGTGTCCACGGTGGCCAGCGGCGCGGCGACCATGAAGATGATCAGCAGCACCAGCATGACGTCGATGAAGGGCGTGACATTGATCTCGTGGCTTTCTTCCAGCGCGTCGTCGTCGTGGCGGGCGGTCTTGATGGGCATGGCCGGTCCTCAGCGCGCGTCGTGCACGGCCGGCGCCTTGCCAGGCCGGTCCAGATCGCGCGAGACCAGTTGCTGCACGCCCGCGGACAGATCCCCCAGCAGGCCGCGGATACCGGCCAGCACGCGGGTGAAGTGGTTGTAGATCACCACGGCGGGAATCGCCGCTACCAGGCCCAGTGCGGTGGCAAGCAGCGCCTCGGCGATACCCGGCGCGACGACGGCAAGATTGGTGGTGTTGGCATGGGCGATTCCGATGAAACTGTTCATGATTCCCCAGACCGTGCCGAACAGGCCGACGAACGGCGCGATCGCGCCGATGCTGGCGAGCAGGCCTACGCCGGTGCGCAGCTGGCGCGCATGCGCCAGTTCGATGCGTTCCAGGCGCGACGCGACGCGGTCCTTGATCCCGACCGGATCATGCGCGTCGTGCGAGAGGCGCAGCTCGGTACGGGCGGCATCGATCAACGCATGCGCGACGCCCTCGTCCAGCAACGGCTGCGTCTGCGGCGCCGGCAGGTGCGCGGCCTGCAGCAGCAGCGCACGGGCCGCGCGCAACGTCGTGCGCTGCCGCGCCAGCTCCCAGGTCTTGGCGACCAGCACGGTCCAGGTGGCGATCGAGGCGAGCGCCAGCCCGATCATCACGGCCTGCACCACGCCATCGGCGGCCTGGTACATGCCCCAGGGAGTCAGGTCATGCGGCAGCGCCGCCACGGTGGCAGGAAGAGCGATGGGCAGGGTCATGGGCGGAGTCGTCGGTCAGGGCATCGCGGCGCGTGACAGGGCCGGAGGCAGGCAAAGGGCGGAGGAGTATCGGGGGGCGAAGCGGTCGGAATCAGTGCGGGGCGGACAGCACCTTCAGCGCTCCGACGGGCGATCCGGCGTGGCCGATGGCCGCGGCGCGGGCCGTGACAGCACATAGGCCGCGCTGGCGGCGAAGAACAGGCCGACGCCGAGCAGCAGCGGCCAGGACGGATGCGCGCCCCAGCAGAACATGACGAAGCCGAACGCCATGCCGGCGCCGGCAAAGGCCTTGCCCTTGCGGCTGATCGCGCCCTGCTCGCGCCACAGGCGCAGCGGTGGGCCGTAACGAGGATGCTCGAGCAGCCGACGCTCGAACTTCGGCGAGCTGCGCGCGAAGCAGCCGACGGCCAGGATCAGGAAGATGGTGGTCGGCATCACCGGCAGCAGGGCGCCGATGACGCCCAGCGCCACCATGATCCAGCCCAGGCCGAACCAGAGCCAGCGCATCACGGGTGGCCGTGGCGGTCCGGCACGGCGGAGCTGTGCCGAGCGGTGCTCATGCGAATTCTTCCTCGACATGACCGTGCACGCTGCGGAAAGCGGCATCGGCGGCATCGATCACCTGTTGTTCCTGCGCCCGGGTGAGCGCGACGCCGTCGAGCGCGGCGGTGAACGCGCGCCAATGGCGGGCCGCGCCATCGGGATGTGCGGCCAGGTGGCGCGCGCCGAAGTCACTGTCCAGGCCGAGCCTGGCGGCCATCTTGTACAACACGGTGCCCCCCAGGTTGGAGCCTTCGGCCACATACAGCCAGCCGAGCGCGGCCGGCAGCTGCAGGTCGCCATCCAGGCCGGCGGATGCCGGCAGTGGCAGGGCCTGTTCCAGATCGGCCAGGTCGCGGGCGATCAGCGGCAGCCGGCGGCGCTCGTCCAGGTCGGGCAGCAGCGCGTCCAGCGCGGGGTTGCCATACAGCGCGTCGATGTCGCGGTGAAAGCGGAACTGCACGCGCACGAATTTCGCGAACAGGTCGCGGCTGGCGAAGATGTCGCCGGCCATGATGCGCTTGTCCAGCGCGCCGTGGCTGTCACGGGTGGCGGCCTTGAGGCGTTGGCTGCGGGTGGCTTGGGGAGTATCGATGACGATCATGGCACTGCTTGGATGGGGAAGTGGGGCGCGGTTCTCTGTTGAAGACGTCTGTCACGGCTGCAACCCCAAGCCCATTGTCGCGTGGGGAGCGTTGCGTCCGTCACATGCCACCGTCACGGCCTTGCCCCGATAATACGGGCCACGCCCTGCCACTGGAATGACACGATGATCACCACCGAACCGCGCATGACCAATCTGTTCCTGCAGCTCGGGCTGGAAGCCAGCGAGGAGGCGATCGCCGCCTTCATCCGCGACCACCAGCTCTCCAACGATATCCGCCTGATCGAAGCGCCGTACTGGAACGATGGGCAGCGCCAGTTCCTGACCGAGCAGCTGCGCTCGGATGCGGAGTGGGCGATCGTGGTCGATGAGCTCAGCGAAGCCCTGCACGCCGATGCGACCGCGCAGGCCAACGCCGGCTGAGCGATCACGGGCATCTGATGCCGGCCGGCCAAGGATGGGCAGGCTGGATGCACGACAGGGGCCGGCCATGCCGGCCCCTGTCGTGTCCGGGCATCAGTAGCGGTAGGTCAGCGCCAGCCGCACCGTCCGGCCCGGTGCGGGCATCACGCCCAGCGCCAGCGGATCGAGATAGTAGCGGTCGGTCAGGTTGTCCACGTTGAGGTCGACCGCGAACTGCTCGCTGGCCTGCCAGCTGGCGAACAGATCCACGATGGTCGCCGGGCGGTACAGCTGCTGGATCGCCGACAGGCCCACGTTCCATTCCTTGTCCAGCGTGCTGATCGGGCCGGCGTTGTGGATCACCCGGGTGCCGAAGCTCAGGCGCTGGTCGAACAGGCGCGAGCCCAGGGTCAGGTTGACGTTGTAGCGCGGCGGGTTCTGGGTGTTGCTGTAGGACCCTTCAAAGCCACCATCCACGCAGTCCGGCGTGTTCTTCAGTTCCTCGATCTTCCGCTGGATGCCGTAGGCACGACGCTCGGCGGCGATGTCCGGCGCGCAGGTCTTGGCCTGAATGTAGTAGTGCGCGGACAGATCGGCGAACACCATGCCGCTGTCATAGCTGGACTGGAACTCCACGCCGGAGACCTTGAAGCGGTCCACGTTGCGGATCAGCCCGGCCGACAGGGTGCGGTAGTCGCGGGTGATCAGATCATCGATGCGCGTGTTGAAGTAGGCCAGCTTGAAGCCGGCCTGGTCGCCCTCGGTGAACAGGCTGTGGCGCACCGTGCTCGCGCCGATCTCCCAGGTCCCTGCCCGCTCCGGCTTGAGCTCACCGGTCGGCTTGGCCGCGGTGAACAGGCCCAGCGTGGTCTCGAACAGGCTCGGCAGCTTCACGCCCTCGGCGTACTTCACGTACACCATCGTGTCTTCGTCGAAACGGTAGGCGACGCTGGCGCTGGGCATGAAGGCGCTGTCGCGCCGACGGATCGGCTGCGACCAGGTCCAGCTGACCGGCACGCTCAGATCTTCGGCATCATCAGCGTCGTAGAAGTTCCAGCCGGTGATGTCAGCCACCGTGCCCTTCTCATACGGTGATGCCAGCAGCGAGGCCTCGGTGAACTGGCCGTTGGCATCCGGATACCAGTTGAGCATGGCGATGCGCTTGGCGCGCCATGCCGGTAGATTGGGGTTGCCATCGAGCAGCTGGGTGTAGCGGTACTGACCGATCACCCCGTACGTTTCCGGCGTGGCCAGGCGATTGCGGTCGTGCACGTTGACGCGGTTGTAGCGGCCACCGACCACCACTTCCCAATGCTCGTCCGGCTGCCATTTGACCGAGGCCACCGCGCTGTATTCCTTGCGCTCGGCGTTGCGCAGGAAGCGGTTGTTGACCAGGTCGTCGTGCATGACCGGCGAGTGCGGGCCCGGGCCGACGTCCTCGTCGCTGAAGGACAGGCCGTAGTCCAGCGTGAACAATCCGGCGCGACCGTCCAGATGCGTGGTGTTGCCCACATCGAAACCAAGCCGGGTCTGGGTCAGCTCATTGCGGTAGGCATCCTTGTAGCCCGGGTCGGTGTTGAACGAGGGGCCGTCGTACCACTCGGTACGGCGATCGAAGTACCACGGGGTGATGCCGGTCAGACCGTTGTACATCAGGCTGTCGGCATCGGTGTACCAGAGGTTGGCCTTCAGATCGATCCGCTCGTTGTCCGGGTTGAAGCGGTAGCGCAGGTTGTAGGCATCCATGTCGACATGGCCCGGGTCCCACTGCGGCACGCGGTCGCGGTCCACGCGGATGATCTGCGAGGCCATGATCTCGCCGGCGGTGCCTTCATAACGGCGGTAACCCGCTTCCAGCGTCTGGTCATCGTCGATGCGCCAAGTGCCCTTGAGCAGGAAGGACTCCGAGCGCGAGGAGGTGTTGAACACCTCGGTATCCGGCGGATTCAACGGCGCCAGCGTGCGCCGGGTCTGTGGAAAGTCGTCGTAGCCGTGCTTGCCGGAGAAATAGTTGCCGTTCTCGCGCCATGCGTAGGCGGCGACCAGGTCGAAACGATCCCAATGCTTGGCGGTGGCGATGTTGAAGAACTGGCTGCCCAGGGCGCTGCGGTCGGTGCGCGGTGCGGCGTCGTAGGCGGGCACGTTGTTGGCGCTGGCATTGGCCATGCCGGTGCGCACGCGCAGCCCGGCGTCGCGGCCCTCACGCAGCACGTCCTCGATCTTCAGGGTTTCCATCTCGACCACGCCACCGATGCCGCCGGAGGCGTTGACGCCCAGGCTCGGCCCCTTGGTGATGGTGATGTTGGAGATCAGGTCCGGATCCAGATAGGTGCGCTGCGACTGGCCTGCGTAACCCCGGTAGGTATCCATGGTCGACTGCCCGCCGTCGATGATCACCGGAATGCGGCTCTGGCCCTGGATGCCGCGGATGTTCACGTCCAGCGCGTTGGCGGTACGCGGATCGCCGGCGGTCACACCGGCCACGCCCTTGACGATGTCCGAGGTGGAGGTGCCGCGAAAGCGCTCGATGGTGGTGCGGTCGATGTAGGCGCTGGAACCGGCGGTGCGGTACACGTCCAGCGCGCGCTCGGCGTCGCTGCCGCCCTCGATGCGATCACCTGCCACGCTGAGCGCATCGGTGACGATCAGGCCGTCGTCGTTGCCGGCCACCCGTGCGCGCTCCAGCGTTACTGCTTCCGGCCCGACCTGGCGCATGTTCAACCCACTGCCCTGCAGCAGGCGCAGCAAGGCCGACGGTGCATCCATCTGCCCGGCCACCGCCGTGGAGGTCAGCCCTTCGGCCAGTGCTGCCGGATAGGCGACCTGGACACCGGATTGCCGCATGTAGGTGCGCAGCGCGTCGGCCAGCGGCTGGGCGGGAATGTCGAAACGCAGCGTGGCCGCAGCGGAGGCCGGGCTGGACTGGGCCAGGGCCGGCAGTGCCGGCGCGGCGGCCAGGCCGGCGCTGAGCAGGGCGATGCAGAGACGTGACGGGCGCAGGCGATGCCCCGCGCGGGTGGAAGTACGCATGAAAAAACCTGTCGAAAGATCAGTGCCGCGGAGGCGGGTCATCCGCACGCAGGTGCGGATGCAGCGGACGTACGTGGCGGCGGCGGGTACGTTATGCCGGGTAAGACGAACGAACAGGTCGCTGCCCCAAGACCAATGCGCCGCCCCCCGACTGGACGCACGCCACGCCGCCTCCGCAGCAGGCCCGCCGCGCTACGGGTGGGTGGCCGGTGCCACGATCGCCACGCCCATCGGCAGGCGGGTCACGCTCAACCCGGCGCTGACCGCCAGGGCGTCCAGGGCCTGCTCCGGCCGGTCGATGCGGAAGGCCGCATTGATCGCGGGCAGACTGGCCAGATCCCCGCGCACGAAGGTGGGCCCGGACCGATAGCGCGCGATGCGCCGCACCGCCTCTTCCACCCCGGTTGCGTCGAGCAGCAGTTCGCCCTCACGCCAGGCCGCGATCCTGTCCAGCGCGACGTCTTCCTGCCGTGTGACCCGCCCACCCGCTGCGAAGCGCGCACGCTGGCCCGCGTCCAGATAGGTCCAGCCACCCCGATCGGCCGCCGCGACCCGGACCCGGCCCTGCGCCACGACGGTGTCCACGTGGTCGCCTTCGCGTGCGACCGCGAACGCCGTGGAAATGTCCTCGATCACCCCGCCCTGCGCATCCACCTGGAATGGGCGCGCCGCGTCGGGTGTCACCTGGAACCACGCTTGGCCGCGCAGCAGCGCGATGCGCCGCACCTGCCCGTCGTAGCGGATGGCGATGGCGCTGTCGGCATCAAGCACGGCGCGGCTGCCATCGGGAAGCACCACGGAGTGGATGGCCGTGCCGCTGCGGTGATCGGCCTGTAGCCGCAACCAGGCTTCCGGCGCCACCCAGGCCAACGCCACCAAGGCGGCCGTGGCCGCGCCAACGGCGGGCCAGCGCAGGCGGCGCGGCGGCCGGCGGGCCACCACCGCCGGGGCCGGTTGCGGCCCGAGACTGCGCCACAGCTGGCGTTCGTATTCGAAGGTGCGCCGGTTGTCCGGCTCGGCCAGCCACTGCTCGAAGGCCTGCATCTGCCCGGGCTCGACCGCACCGGAGGCGAGCCAGGCAATCCAGGCGCGGGCCTGGACGGCAGCAGGGTCGGACGGTGGCAAGGGTCGGGACATCGGAGGCTGTTCGTGCGGGCTCATGGCTGGCAGTGGGTGCGCAGGCGCGCGCGGACGAAGAAGAGGCCGGAAGGGTCGGCATTATGATCAAGACGGATGGGAAACGGGCTTCCCCAAGCCCGGATGCGTGCCGCTCAGCGCCCGCTGCGCGCCCAGGCCAGGCGCTGCAAGGCGCTGCGCACGTGGTTTTCGACGGTCGTCACCGACACGCCCTGGCGCTTGGCGACCTCGACCTGGGTCATGCCCTGCAGGCGGTTGAGGCGGAAGATCGTGCGGGTCGGCTCGGGAAGATGTTCGGCCGCCGCCAGCACGCGCTGCAGGTCGTCCTGCGCCATCGCCTGCTCTTCGGTGGAGAGCACCTCGTCCGGCCCCCACAGGTAATGCTCGGCCAACAGGCGCGTGCGTCGCGTGCGCTCACGGCCGTGGTCGGTGGCCAGATTCGCCGCCAGCCGATACAGGTACGCCCGGGGGTTGCTGATCGGCTGGCCGCCGTCGACACCCCGGGCCTTGAACCAGATTGACTGGATCACATCCTCCGCGCCGCCATCACTGCCCAGAATGCGCTGCACCAGGCGCAGCAGCGCCGGGCGTTCGCGTATCAACAGCTCGGTGAGAGTGGTGGCGTTGGAGGACATGGGCCAGTGCACAAAGCGGGACCGCAGGGAGACGGCAACCCGTAAGGCGCGGCATGTTACTCCGCAAATGAGAATGAGTCACGTTTGGCCAAGCCTCATGCCGGTCACAGGCATCCGGTCAACCCTTTGTAGAGATTGGTCGTGGTGCCGGGCAGCCGCACGTGCAGTGGATCGTCCTGTTCCAAGGCCTGAAGCAGTATCGGCAGGGGCGTCCTGGCGGCCAGCGGGACGGGGCAGGCCCAGCTGCGCGCATCGACGATGATCCTCCCGGTCGATCCATCCACCCGCGCGGTGCTGCCGGTAAACGTCCATACGCACTCCTCCACGCCGCCATCGGCGGCGTTGACCGAACAGCGGAAACGCAGTGACTGCAGGTTGTGATACTCCCCTTCGCAGAAGGTATCGCCGCAGACCTCATCGAAGCCGCGGACCAGTCGCGTTTCCAGCGCGAGGAAGCGCTCCCACCCGGCGGCCGGCGTCGGATAGCTGCGCGCATCGATGAAGGTCTGCGCAGTGGTGCCCCCTGCCGGGAAGCTGGCGGCTGCAAGTACAAGCGCGACGCTCGCGAGGAAGCGGTTCATGGGTGTCTCCTGTGGGACGCGGCAAGCGAACCGCCTTCGCCGAGGCAGCCGAGAAGCGCGTCATGGACCGACCGTCCGGTACCCGGCAGCGGCAGGATCAACGCGTCACGACGTCCCAGGGCGGCATGCAGGGCCTCCACAGGCGTATGCGGGGCCAGTGGCACGGCGCACGCCCAGGTACGGTTGTCTGGCATGACCTTGCCGGTGGCGGCGTCCACCTCCAGGTTGCCGGCCGCAATGACCAGCGCGCATTCCGTCACGGTGCCCGTGGCCGCGTGCACCGAACAGCGGAACTGCAGCAGGACATGGTTGGCATAGACACCCTGGCAATAGGTGACGCCGCACAGGTCATGAAACTCCCGCATCAAGTGGCCCTCGAGGGCGTAGAAACGGTCCCAGTTCGCCTCCTTGTAGGGAAAGTCGACCAGGTCCACGTACGGTCTGGACGAGGCATGGGCCGCGGCGGCCGGGGCCACCAGGCAGAGTGCCGCCGCCATCGAAAGGCCGGCCATCGGGGTCATCTTGGGCATCGCCAGGCTCGGAGTGGGTTCCACGCCATGATCGCCAGCGGCGCCGGGCCCGGCCATCAGGCCTCAACCCAGCGCCGCGTCGGGATGGAAGGCGCCGCTGTGTGGCGATTCTTCCCTGCCTGGCGGACCGATTCGGCGCCCCGGCGGCCAGGCCGCTGCACGTTGGCCGGCAAAGGCATAAAATGGCGGACTTTGCGCCCTACCCCCTCTCAGCTGGAGCACACCCATGGGTCTGGAACTCGTTTCGCCGGGCAAGAACCCGCCGGAAGAAATCAACGTCATCATCGAGATCCCGAAGGATTCCGAGCCGGTGAAGTACGAAGTGGACAAGGAAACCGGCGCGATCTTCGTCGACCGCATCCTCTCCACCCCGATGCGCTACCCGTGCAACTACGGCTACGTGCCGAGCACCCTGTGTGGCGACGGCGATCCGGCCGACGTGCTGGTGGTGCTGCCGCTGCCGCTGGTCCCGGGCTCGGTGGTGCGTTGCCGTCCGGTCGGCGTGCTCAAGATGAGCGATGAGGCCGGCAGCGACGAAAAGATCCTGGCCGTGCCGATCTCCAAGGTCTTCAGTGGCTATGCCCACGTGGAAGACATCGAGCAGGTGTCCAGCCACTGGCTGGAGCGCATCGGCCACTTCTTCGAGCATTACAAGGACCTGGAAAAGGGCAAGTGGGTCAAGCTCGATGGCTGGGGCGGCGCCGCCGAAGCCAAGAAGATCCTGGTCGAAGCGCACCAGCGCTACCTCGGCAACATCGCCTGAGATTGACCGGCATCGCTCCGGCACCGCCTGCCGGAGCGATGTGCATCACGTTTTTCCAATGCGGCACATCACTATTCGTGCCGGATTGGGTACATTGCGTCTCTTCACACCGTCCACGGTGCGTTTCACCGTGGTCAGCCAGGGGACCGTGTCGTGCGCATTCTGCTTGTTGGGGACGAAGCCAGCCTGTCGGCTGAGCTGTTGGAATTCATTGCCGATCTTGGGGAAGAGTGGCAACCGCTGACCGCTGCCGATGGCCAGAGCGCCATGGGCATCGTTGCCGGCTCGCCGGTGGATGCGGTGATCGTGTGCCCGCAGTTGCCCGATCTCAACGCCACCACGCTGCTCGGCCAGATCCGCACGCTGCGCCCTGAGACCATCCGAATCGCACTGGTGGATGCCGAGCACGGCAACCGCCCGCCGCCGGCGCGCCTGATCGGTGTCGCCCACCGCTTCCTGCCGATGCCGCTGGCCCCGGAAGTGCTGCTCGAAGCGCTGACCAGCCTGGAAGAGCTGCGCGAACTGCTCGACAGCGCACGCCTGCGCAGTGCCATCGGCCGGATCGAGAAGCTGCCCTCGCCACCGCACCTGTATCTGTCCCTCACCCAGGCGCTGGAACACGACGACGACACCAATACCGCCGACGTGGCCAAGCTGGTCGCGGCCGACCCGGCCATCGCGGCGAAGGTGCTGCAGTTGTCCAACTCGGCGTTCTTCAACAGCGGCCGGATCATTTCCGACCTGCGCACCGCCGTGACCCGACTGGGACTGTCGACCCTGCGCGACCTGGTGCTGGCCAGCGAAGTGTTCTCGGCCCAACCGCTGTCCGGTGCCGAGCGCAACTCGCTGCAGCAGCGCGCACTGCTGGCCTCGCGCCTGGCCGCCAAACTGCTGCCTGATTCCAGCGCCGAACTGGGCGCCACCGCGGCCCTGCTGGCCGACATCGGCCTGCTGCTGCCGGGCGTGCGCAACGAGCGCACGCCCGAAGACGCGGCCGACAATCGCCCCGGCCATGCCGAGGCGGGCGCCTACCTGCTGGGGCTGTGGGGCCTGCCGATGCCGATCATCGAAGCCGTGGCGTTCCACCTGCAGCCGCATCGCTCCACCACCCGCAGCTTCTGGGTGACCGGTGCGGTCCACGTGGCCCTGGCGCTGATCAACGGTGACCCGGTCGACGAGGAGTATCTGCAGCGGGCCGGCGTGCTCAACAAGCTCCCGCAGTGGCGCGATCACGCCAACGCACTGATGGGGCTGGTGGCCAGCGACGCCTGAGTGTGGGGCGGAGCATGCTTGAAGGATGGCGCGCCCCGTGGCGCGCCATCGTCGTTTCAGCGCTGCGGACAGGCGTCCAGCACGCACAAGCGCCACAGGCGCTCGCACATGGCGGCCGAGCCACCGTCGGCGAGGCATTCGATGCGGACGTCTTCGCAGTAGCGCCCTCCCCCGCAGATGATCAGGCCGGGCGACGCACTGGCCGCGGTCGCCAGGGAGGCAAGCAGTA
The DNA here is from genome assembly GCF_001807865.1 of Stenotrophomonas sp. HMSC10F06. Taxonomy (NCBI): domain Bacteria; kingdom Pseudomonadati; phylum Pseudomonadota; class Gammaproteobacteria; order Lysobacterales; family Lysobacteraceae; genus Stenotrophomonas; species Stenotrophomonas sp. HMSC10F06. Next base: position 36,494 of record NZ_KV791299.1, read on the forward strand.
CAGCGGAAATCTTCTGAGCGAGCGTCGTTTTCATATCGATCTCTCAATCGTCCACGATTGGACCGATTGACGGTATCAACTGCATTTCCGCTCGAATTGTGAGGCGGATCACCGTTCGCTGAAACTCAGACTTTCCCTACCCCACAACGCAAAGAGGGCGGACCTTGCGGCCCGCCCTCCTTTTTTTACGCCATTGCTTCGATGGATCAGAAGCGCTGGGTGTACTTCAGGTAGTAGAACCGACCGATGTCGAAGCCGCCGTAGTAGGAGAAGCTCGAGTTCGGCTGGCTGTACATCACCGGGCCTTCGTGGTTGAACACGTTGTTCGCGCCAGCCGAGATGGTGGCATCCCACGGGGTGTTGTAACGCACCTGCAGGTCATGGAACGTGTTCGAGCCGGTGTTGCGCACCGGGATCGCCAGCGTGTAGGCCGAGGAGTAGCTCGGGTTGTTGCACTCCGGACCGCCTTCGCGATCGTAGGCGCACTCTTCCTTCAGACCGGAGTAGTAACGCATGCCCCAGTTGACGCCGAAGTTGCCCAGGCTCCAATCGATGTTCAGGTTGGAACGGACGCGGAAGTTGCCGCCCCAGTCGCCCGTGCCCCAGCCGGTGTGCTGCTCGACGGCGGTTTCAGCTTCGTTGTCGCGCTTGTACTCGAGGTAGTCCACATAGGTGGTCTTCCAGTCGATGACGATGTTGCCGAAGGACAGTTCCGGCAGACGGTAACGGATACCCAGGTCGTAACCTGCGGTTTCCTGGTAGCCGCCGTTGATCAGCGTACGGGTCACGTCGACGACCTGGCCCGAATCGGTGTCACGGGTGACACGGTCACAGGCGTTGGCGTTGTTCAGCACGTAGCACTGGTTGAGGATCGAGGTGACCGACTCCGCCGCGATGACGTTGTCGATGCGGATCTTCCACCAGTCCAAGCTGACGTCCAGGCCCTGCACGAAGTTCGGGCTGTACACCAGGCCGACGGTCCAGGTCTTGGAGGTTTCCGGCAGCAGGCCGTCATTGGAACCGGACAGGTACGGGTAGTTCGACTGTGCGCCCGGGCCGGTGGCATCGATGCCACCCGACGCTTCCTGACGGAAGTTGGCCGGCACGGCGCCGCCGCAACGGGCAGCGACGTCGGGGTTGCGCACGGCAGCACCGAAGAAGGTGTCGCACGGGTCGGTGTACTTGTCGAAGCTCTGCGAGGTGCCACCGTACAGGTTGGCCACGGTCGGCGCACGGAAGCCGGTGGCATAGGTGCCACGGACCAGCAGGTCGTCGATCGGCTTCCACTTCAGGCCGAACTTGGAGTTCACCGTGTCGCCGAAGGTGTTGTAGTCCGAGTAACGGCCGGCCATGTCGACCGACAGTTCCTTGGCGAACGGCAGATCGGCGAGGATCGGCACGTTCAGTTCCAGGTAGAACTCGTCCAGCTTGTAGCCACCGGCGGTCGGCGCACCGGCCAGGTCGGTGCTCAGGCCCGACTGCAGCAGTGCATCCGGGTTGTACTCGGCGTCTTCTTCGCGGTGCTCGTAACCGGTCGCGAAGGACAGGTCACCGGCCGGCAGGGTCACGATGGCGCCGCTCAGGTTGGCGCTGTAGACCTTGCTGGTGGTCAGCGAGGTATCGTGGGTCGGCAGGAACAGGTACTTCTGCAGGTCCGGGTTGGACAGCGAACCGTCGGCGGTGGAGCCGTACGGCAGCAGCGGGTTCCACGGGGTGCAGCCGGCGATCGGCGCAGCGGCGGTACCGCACTGGGCGATACCGTTGGCATCCAGGTACGACGGGCCCACGGCATTCTTCACGTTCGGAATGAACAGGTTGCCGGTGCCGGTCTTGACGCCCTTGTTGCGGTTGTAGACGTAGCCCACATCCCAGTCGAAGTACTTGTCGGCGAACTCGAACGAGCCTTCCAGACCACCGCTGAAGCGGAAGGTGTTGAGCTCGGACTTGGTCTGACGCGGCACTTCCCACGTACGACGCATGAAATCAACGTCGGTATCGAGCGGGTTGAAGACGCTGTCGCCGGACATCTGGGTGTCGTAGGCAGCCGAACGGTACGGGTAGCCGGCGATCTGCTGCAGCGCTTCGCGTTCGGTGTACAGGACGCTGGCGGTACCGCGGATGTTGTCGGTGAAGTCGAACTGACCGTTGGAGAAGACCGAACGACGCTTGATGCCGGTCGACAGGTACATCTGCTGCGACGGGTTGGACAGATCGGCGTTGCCCAGCTCGTGGTAGTCGCCGAAGTTGTTCGAGGCGCCGCCCGGGTTCAGGACGTAGTTGCCATCATCCGTAACCAGCACGCCCTTTTCGGTGATCGCGCTCCAGCCGTTGGTGTCGTCGTCGGTCGGAACCGGATGACGATAGCCGTTGGCAGAGGCGCTGTAGCGACGGTTCTTGGCCAGAACCGGCTCTTCTTCGCTGTACTCGGCGCCAAGGGTGATCGAACCGCGATCGCCGGTCTGGCCGTAGACGAAGTTGTAGGTGGTCTTGTCGCCGTCGCCCTGGCCGTACTGGCCCTTGTAGACGCTGGCTTCCAGGCCGTCGAAATTCTTGCGGGTGATGATGTTCACCACGCCGGCGATCGCGTCGGAACCGTAGATCGCCGAGGCGCCGTCGGTCAGCACTTCGATGCGCTCCACGACCGAGGTCGGGATCGAGGCCAGGTCGGTGTAGCCGCCGGAGCTGACGCCCATGCGCTTGCCGTCGAGCAGCACCAGGGTGCGCTCCGGACCGAGGTTGCGCAGGTCGACGTACTGGCCGCCGACTTCTTCGCCCGAGGACAGCGCATCGGCGCGGCTGATCGCCGGCGAGCCGGTGGCCGACAGGTTCTGCACGATGTCGGCGACGCTGGTGAAGCCCTGCTTCTCGATGTCGGCGCGCTGCAGCGCGATCACCGGCTGCGCGGTTTCAGTGCTGGCCTGACGGATACGCGAACCGGTGACCTGGATGCGGTCCAGGTCGGTCGTGCCGCTTGCTTCCTGAGCCGAAGCAAAGGCCGGCGTCAGGGCAAGCGCAATGCCGGCGGGCAGAAGGCCCAGCCGCACTGCGGGAGTACGAAAATTCATTTATCTCTCCGAGGTACGTTAGTAGCGTGTTAAAAACGCCTCGGAAAGTTACGATTGCGTTGCAGTGAATTATTTGCGGGAGACAACCGAAGACTTTGCCGAATCTGGCGAGAGATTCGCACCGGCCTCACGATAGCGTGACGCAGACAACCCGAAGCGGGCCCGAAACGCCCGTGCGAAGCTGCAGCAGTTGTCAAATCCGCTGGCGGCCGCCACTTCGCCCACCATCATGTCCGTATCGCGCAGCAGATCGGCGGCGCGCTCCAGGCGCAGGCGCGCGGACAGCGATTGCGGACTCTCCGCATACAGGCTCTGGAACGTCTTGGACAGGTACCAGCTGGAGAAGTTGGTCAGCTCGGCCAGCTCACCGATACGCACCACCCGGTGGCTGTTGCCCTCCAGGTACAGGCGCGCGCGCTGCATGCGTCCAAACACCTGGCGCTTGCGGCTGCGGGAGCGGCCCGGGCAACGCTGCACGCCGGTCGCCATGCCCTGCTGCAGGGCCGCAAGGTGCAACAGCACCGGGCGCAGCGCCTGGGTCGGGTGGCCGCTGGCCAGCACATCACGCCACAGGCGCAGCGCGACACGGGCATCGCTGCGGCTCATGCTGCCGCGGCCGGCGTAGAGGCTGCAGTCGGTAAGCTCACCCAGCGCGCGCAGTGCGTCCGGGGCCAGGCTCAGGCCGATGCACAGGCCATCGCGACCGGCCTGGACCATCGGGCGGGATTCCTTCTCGAAGGCGATCCACTCACGTTGGCGCAGCCGGAAGCGCCCCTCTTTGGATTCCACCCATGCGCTGCCGCGCAGCTGGATCCACACCGTGAAGGTCGTGCCAGGGCTCTGCAGGCTGCCCAGGCGTGCCACGCCCAGGCAGGTTGGCAGGGGACCGTCGTCGACGACCTTGTCCAGAGAGAGCGCTTGACCGCGATCGGCCAGGGAGAGCTGACGCATGACGACACCGTGAGTTTGCCTTTGCTGGCCTGCAGTGTTGCCAAATCAGGCCACTGCCTCAGGAAGTCCTGGCGAGATTGATCCGAATTCGAGGCGAGAACCTTACGAAGAACTTACGAAGGGTCTTTCGTCTTGAAAATCATGGACTTGACGAAGCCGGGGAACAGCGACGGGACGCGCTCGGGAAGCGACATCACGCCAATGTCCGTGCCATCGGCCACGGCCAGGGCCAGGTACAGCGCTTCGCCGCCCGGGCCCGCGCTGAATCCATTGCTGGCACTCAGCCGCTCTGCGTCCAGGCAGTGCTCCTGGTCGGCGACCGGCTCTGCGATGCGCGTGAACACGGTCGCGCAATCGGCACGGTTGGACAGATAGTCGATGCTGCCCTGCGCCGATACGGTCCAGGTGCGATAGCGCCAGCGCGTGGGCCGGTCTTCACTGATCTGGCGGATGCTGCCCGGCGTCAGGGCGGCATCGGCCTGCCACAGCCCCCCGGCCGAGAGGCGGGTGAACAGCACACGTTCGCCGGCGATGTCATAGCGTGCCTGCGAGACCCCCTCGATGCTGCCGAGCAGGCGCCATGGCGTCACGCTGCGATCGAACAGGGACAAGCGCATGCGTTCGTCACGGTCGCGCTCCACCACCAGCAGCTGCTGCCCATCCCTGCCGTACAGCGCCTGCAGCGGCTGCCGTACCGGCACGGGCAGGCGCACGGTCTGCTCATCGCGCGGAGACACCTCATAGATGCCGGGGTTGGCATGTTCATCGCGGCCCAGCACCAGCACGCGTTTACCGTCGTGCGACCAGTCGGAGGACTGGCGTGCCTCAGGCCGCAGCCCTTCGATCGGACGCAGCGACTCCGGCCGCTGCATGTCGGCCCACCACAGCGCGTAGCTGCCCGAACGGTCCGACGAAAACACGATCTGCTGGCCATCCGGCGACACCATCGGCTGCGCATCGCGTCCACTGGAGGGGAACAAGCGCTCCGGTGCGCCCAGTCCCCCGGCCGCCACCGGAACCCGGAACAGGCCGAACTGCGGGCGGCGGTGCACGAAGGCGAGCATGTCGCCGGTGCGCGAAACGGTCGGCGACTGCGCATCGTCCAGGCCGACATCGCGCAGCACGCGGGTATCAGTATCCAGTTCATACAGGCGCGATTCGCTGTCGACGCGGCGGCCGAACACGAGGTGGCGGCTGTCGCTGCGCCAGGCCCAGCCACGGATCTCCGCCGAATCGTCGGTCAGCTGCTCCGGGGTGCCCCCTTCGGCAGGCATCCGCCACAGATCGCCGATCTGGGGATTGCGGACGAACACGATCCAGCGACCGTCCGGCGAATAGCGTGGCGCGTATTCGAAGTTGTCACGGCCGAGATCGTAATCAAGCGACTGCCATCGTCCGCTGGCGATATCCAGGGTGCGGATACCGCGCTGCGCATACCGGCCGGACAGCGAGCCGAACACCAGACCCCGCCCATCGGGCGTCCAATCGAAGCTGAGCAGTTCGGTACCGTCGCACCGGGTGACATGGCGCACTGCGCCGCCGGTCGCACTGGCGATCAGCACTTCGCAACTCTCGGCAGGGCCGAACCGGGCGAACGCAATCTCACGACCGTCGGGCGACCAGCTCGGGAACCGGTCGGACATTCCCTTGGGAGGCTCGACCAACGGGCGGGCAGGCGTATTGCCGGAGGTCTGCACTTTGATGACGCTGCCCGGGCGGCTGGGCACATCGGCCTCATAGGCGATCTGCGATCCATCCGGGGACAATGTGGGATATGTCTCGAACCCTGCCGTTGCGGTGATCAGCCGGTAAGGCCGCTGCGGGCTGCCGATCACCCGCGTGCCATCTTCCACCGCCGCGTCCACCGCCGAGGCGGGCGGATCGCGCTGCATCAGCATTCCCGCCATCACCAGCAGCGCCACCAGCATCGCCATGCCGACCGCCACCACCGCATAGCGACGCAGGCGACGCCGACGGCGTTTGATCGGGTCCAGCTCGGTCAGCACCGGCGGCAATGCCGCAGGCACTTCAGCCACGGTGAGCACGCTTGCGGCCGGCTGCTGGAGGTCAGGCTCGATCAGCAGTGCAGGCGCGGCATCCTCGACCACGCTGACGGCCACCAGAAGCCGGTAACCGGTCTTGGCGATGGTTTCGATATAGGGCGCGGCCGCGTCATCATCGCTGGCGAACGCCTTGCGCAGCTGGGTCACCGCCTGGGTCAGCACGTCGTTGGTCGGCAGGGTATCCGGCCAGACCTCCGCGAACAGTTCATCCCGGGTCACGACCGCGCCCGGCGATCGCAGCAGCATCCTGAGCACGCCCAGCGCCTTGGGTGTGAGCCGACGTGGGCGACGCATGCCTTCGCTCATCACTTCCCGCGAGGAGAAAGTGACGATGAAGTCGCCGATTCGAATCACATCGGCGGAGGGGCGCTCACTGTCGTTGCTGATCATCCAGAACACGTGGAAATGCAAAAAAACCACTGGAACTCACGCGATCGTCACAATCGATACAACCGGACGAACCGCCAGATTCCGCACACGCCATCGGCGCAAACCGCAAAAACACCAAGGCGCGCGAACACTAGCCTATGCCGGTTAACCACGCCTATGCGCGCGGGTGACGACAGGCTCTCTCTCGCCGATGAATTCACATAAATCGCATCACCATTCGCGCCTTCTGGCGCGAATTTTTTATCCTGGATTCAGTTTCGTGCACGCGCCAGCATGGTCAGCCCGACGAGCCGCGAGACCACCAGGGCGACGTACATCACGCCTGAAAACTGCTCCAGCATTACCAATGCGCGCGCTTGGGAATGGATCGGCACGACGTCGCTCAACCCCACCCCGGACAACAAGCTGAAGCTGAGATAAAGCAGCTCCATCCAGGTCCTCAATTCGCTCTCGCTGGTTGCCACGAAACTGCCCGGGTACCACTGCTGGCAGACCGCGAACGCGAAGGCGAACGCCCAGGCCAAGAGCGTGAACGTGGCGCCCGCAGCGAACAGTTCGTCACGGGTCACCTTGTGGTCCTGCAGCATGTAGGCGATCAGGCTGCCGGCCGTATAGAAATACAGCAGGCATTCGAGCAGCTGTGCGGTGGTGACCAGTGCCGGGCGCTCCAGCAGGGCGCCTGCAATGGAGAACACCACCGAGGGAATCGCCAGCACCAGCGCCACCCACATTCCAAGCGGACTGCGCCGCACCACCCACAGCGCCAGGCCGAGCACGGCGATGCCGAACGCGCCGAACAGCGCGCGGCTGGCGCCGGCCTCGTCCATCGCGGGGTAAAGCAGCACGCCCAGCAGCTGCACGGCCAATAACCAGGCCGAGGGATGCCGGCGCGCGATGGCCAGCCATTTGGTGCTGCGTGCTATCGCCATTGTGGTCCCCCACCCCTGCCTGGTCGCGCCGAGCTTAGCCGGAATCGTGCGCGCGCCGGATGATGGCCGGGACGGCGTGCCCGCCCCGGCCGATGCGTCACTCCTGCCGATACACCTCTGCGCCCAGATCGCGGAACTGTGCGGACTTTTCGGCCATGCCGGCCTCCAGCGCCGTGCGCTCATCCAGGCCCTGCCCCGCTGCATAGTCACGCACGTCCTGGGTGATTTTCATCGAGCAGAAGTGCGGGCCACACATCGAGCAGAAGTGGGCCAGCTTGTGCGCGTCCTTGGGCAGCGTTTCGTCGTGGAACTCCTTGGCTTTCTCCGGATCCAGCCCGAGATGGAACTGGTCTTCCCAGCGGAATTCGAAGCGTGCCTTGCTCAGCGCGTTGTCACGAACCTGCGCGCCGGGGTGGCCCTTGGCCAGGTCCGAGGCGTGCGCGGCGATGCGGTAGGCCATGATGCCGTCGCGCACGTCCTGGCGATTGGGCAGCCCCAGGTGCTCTTTGGGCGTGACGTAACAGAGCATCGCCGTGCCGTACCAGCCGATCATGGCCGCGCCGATCGCACTGGTGATGTGGTCGTAGCCCGGGGCGATATCGGTGGTCAGCGGGCCGAGTGTGTAGAACGGCGCCTCACCGCACTCACGCAGCTGCTTGTCCATGTTTTCCTTGATCAGCTGCATCGGCACGTGGCCGGGGCCTTCGATCATGGTCTGCACGTCGTGCTGCCAGGCGATCTTGGTCAACTCACCCAGTGTTTCCAGCTCACCGAACTGCGCCGCGTCGTTGGCGTCGGCGATGCACCCCGGGCGCAGGCCGTCGCCAAGCGAGAAGGTCACGTCGTAGGCCTTCATGATCTCGCAGATGTCTTCGAAGTGGGTGTACAGGAAGTTTTCCTTGTGGTGTGCCAGGCACCATTTGGCCATGATCGAGCCGCCCCGCGAGACGATCCCGGTCACGCGCCCGGCGGTCAACGGCACATAGCGCAGCAGCACACCGGCATGGATGGTGAAGTAATCCACGCCCTGCTCGGCCTGCTCGATCAGCGTGTCGCGGAAGATGTCCCAGGTGAGTTCCTCCGCGCGGCCATCGACCTTTTCCAGTGCCTGGTAGATCGGCACGGTGCCAATGGCCACCGGCGAGTTGCGCAGGATCCATTCGCGGGTCTCGTGGATGTGCTTGCCGGTGGACAGGTCCATCACGGTGTCACCGCCCCAGCGGATCGCCCAGACCAGCTTTTCCACTTCCTCGGCGATGCCCGAGGAAACCGCGCTGTTGCCGATGTTGGCGTTGATCTTGGTGAGGAAGTTGCGGCCGATGATCATCGGTTCGCTTTCCGGGTGGTTGATGTTGTTGGGCAGCACCGCACGGCCGCGGGCGATTTCATCGCGGACAAATTCCGGTGTGATGCGCGCCGGGATGGACGCGCCGAAGGCTTCGCCGGGATGCTGCCTGAGCAGCGCGGCATCGACGATGGCCTCGAGACGCTGGTTTTCGCGGATGGCGACGAATTCCATTTCCGGGGTGATGATGCCGCGGCGTGCGTAGTGCATCTGGGTGACGTTGGCACCGGCCCGCGCGCGCCGTGGCTGCAGCCGCGACGGGAAGCGCACCGCATCCAGGCGCGCATCGGTTTCGCGGGAGCGGCCAAACGCCGAGCTCAGGCCGTCGAGCACATCGGTATCGCCCCGCTCGGCCACCCAGCCGGCACGCAACGGCGGCAGCCCCACGGAGAGGTCGATCCGTGCATTCGGATCGGTATACGGGCCGGACGTGTCATACACGGTGACCGGCGCGTTCTCTTCCCCACCAAACAGGGTCGGCGTGCGGGTCAGCAAGATCTCGCGCATGGGCACCTGCAGGTCGCTGCGCGAGCCGGGCACATGTATCTTGCGTGAGCCGGGAATCGGGCGGGTGACCGATTCGGACAATTGCTGGGCCTGCTGCTGCAGGGAGGAAAGCGCTGCGTTCATGACGTCGTCCTGGATCGGGTCCCGCCCGGGAATGGGCGGAACGGACGAAGCGGCGGCGCACGGCAGACGCAACACGGGCGGTCTTCGGGCGGGGCAGCCCTACGGCGCAGTGCATCAGCAATTGCGAAGCTTCCCTACGCCGGTATCAACCGGATCAGGTTCGAAGGGACTGTCTCAACCTTGGCCACTGGGCCGCGGTACCCCCGCTTCGGGGCGAATTAGAGCACAAAGCGATGACCCTCGGCGCGCTGGGGCAGACCAACCAAGCTGCTTGGCCCTGGGTGTGAACAGCGTGCCGACATCCGATGCACTACCATGCTGCAGCGCGGTATGCGGTGCGATCGGCGGTAGCGTCCCGATCACGCGCGCATTGCGCATTGTTCGACGCCATTGACGTCCGTACTGACCGGCCTCGACCGGCTTGATCCGCCCCAGTCGTTGCCGCCGTGCCGCTGGAGATTGCAAGCCTCGGCTCGCCCCTACTGATCGGAGACACGCCTGCATGGTGTTCCGCATTTCCATCGCACTGGTCGCACTGCTGGTGCTGATCGCCGGCCTCGCGCCGGGCCCCTTCAACGAGGTCGTCCAGAGCGGCCTGTCTACCATCATCCGCAGTACCGGCTGGCTGTACCTGCTGGTGGTGTTCATCACCCTGTCGTTCCTGATGTACCTGGCCTTCGGCCGCTTCGGTTCACTGCGCATCGGCGGCGAAGATGCCGAACCCGACTTCTCCAATGCGAGCTGGATGTCGATGCTGTTCGCGGCCGGCATGGGTATCGGCTTGGTGTTCTGGGGCGCGGCCGAGCCGATCTCGCATTTCGTGAAGCCACCGGAAGGGTTGGCCCCGCAAAGCATGGAGGCGGCGCGCGCATCGATGCGCTATGCGTTCTTCCACTGGGGCCTGCATCCCTGGGCGATCTACGCCCTGATCGGCCTGGCGATGGCGTGGTTCCAGTTCAACCGCAACGGCCGCGGGCTGATCAGTGATCTGCTGCAGCCGATCATCGGTGCGCATCACCGGGGCTGGATGGGCACTGTCGTCAACGTCGCTGCAGTGGTCGCCACGGCGATCGGTGTGGCAACGACGCTGGGCTTCGGCACGATCCAGATCGCCGCCGGTCTCGAGCGCGTGTTCGGCATCCAGGCCTCGGTGCCGGTGCAGCTGACCATCATCGCGGTGGCGTTCGTGCTGTACATGGCCTCCACCACCAGCGGCGTCAACCGTGGCATCAAGTGGCTCTCCAACTTCAACCTGGGTCTGGCAGCGGTACTGCTGGCGCTGGTGATGGTGCTGGGGCCCACCGGTTTCATCTTCGATACGTTCACCACCACGATCGGGTCCTACCTCAACTCGCTGGTCACCATGAGCCTGCGCATGTCGCCGTTCTCGGGCAGCACCTGGGTGGCGGACTGGACGATCTTCTACTGGGCCTGGTGGATCGCGTGGGCGCCGTTCGTGGGCTCGTTCATCGCCCGCGTCTCGCGTGGGCGCAGCATCCGCGAGTTCGTGCTAGGCGTGGTGATCGCACCGAGCGTGCTGGGCTTCCTGTGGTTCTCGGTATTCGGCGGCACCGCGCTGTGGTCGCAGATCTTCGGCCACGTGGACCTGGCCCAGGCGCTGGGCAACGGCTACGAGACGGTGCTGTTCACGATGTTCGACAGCCTGCCGATGCCGATGGTGTTGTCGGCGATCGCGCTGGTGCTGTTGATGATCTTCTTCGTGACCTCGGCCGATTCGGCGGTGCTCGTGCTAGCGACGATGTCGACCGAGGAATCCGGTGATCCGCCGCTGGCGCGCCGGATGGTGTGGGGCGTGGCGATTGCGTTGATCGCGGGCGTGCTGCTGCTGGCCGGTGGCCTTAATGCGCTGCAGGGGATGATCACGATCGCGGCACTGCCGTTTGCGTTGTTGATGTTGGCGGTGATGTGGTCGTTGTACCGGGTGCTGGACATGGAGCATGCGCTGCAGCGGCGCCGTGCACAGCGCGCGCGGCGGTTGATGGATGAGTGGATCGAGCGGGAAATCGCGGCGCAGGAAGAAACACGCGATGAGGCGGCTCGGGCGCCTTGAGCTGAACGCTTGAAGCATCCCGCCTTCCGGACTATCGGTGGGCGGGGCGGGACGGGGGGGGTTGCAGCGATGACCTGATGCATCGGGTCATCGCTGAGTGAGAGGAGCCACGCATGGCGTGGCTCTACCGCTTCGGCCGTGTTCGCTTTTGCCATGCGCACCGCCCCCCCCCCGCAGCCCCAAAGCGTCCTGCTCTACGCTCTGCTCTGCGCTAGTGCCGACCAACGGTCGGCACTACGGAGTGCGAGAGAATCAGTAACCCGCCGCCTGCCCATCCTTGCGGCTTTCCGACGCCCCGTAATACACCCCGGTTTCCGGATCACGCAGGATCGCCTGATACCCGCCATACGGACCATCCGCAAACACAACACGGTGGCCCTTGCGCATCAGCGCCCGCACCGTCTCGTACGGGAAGCCCGTTTCCAGATTCACCTCGCCGCCATCGCTCATCGCCGTCGCCTGCCCGGTTGGCTCGGTCGAGCCCTCATGCTGGATGCGCGGCGCATCGCCGGCCTCCTGCAGATTCATCCCGAAGTCGACCATGTTCATCACGATCTGCGCGTGACCCTGCGGCTGCATCGCGCCACCCATCACACCGAAGCTCATCCACGGCTTGCCGTTCTTGGTGACGAAGCCGGGAATGATGGTCTGGAACGGACGCTTGCCCGGCGCATAGCCATTCGGGTGATCCTTTTGCAGCACGAACATCTCGCCGCGGTCCTGCAGGATGAAGCCCAGGCCCGGAGGCGCCATGCCGCTGCCCATGCCGCGGTAATTGGACTGGATCAGCGAGACCATCATGCCGTCCGCATCGGCCACGGTCAGGTAGATCGTGTCGCCTTCCTGCAGCTGCTTGGGCGTGCCAGGCTGCACTTCACTCAGCGCCTTGTCCATGGAGATCAGCGTGCGGCGCTCGGCGGCGTAGCCTTTGGAGATCAGCTTATCGACCGGGGCCGGATGGAAGGCAGGATCGGTGTAGAAACGCGCGCGGTCGGCGAAGGCCAGCTTCTTGGCTTCCACGAACAGGTGCACATGCTCGGGCGAGCCGAAGGCGATCTTGGAGAAATCGTAGCCTTCCAGCACGTTGAGGATCTGCAGCGCGGCAATGCCCTGGCTGTTGGGCGGCAGCTCCCACACGTCATAGCCGCGGTAGTTGCTGCTGACCGGCTCCACCCACTCGCCGTGATGGCTGGCCATGTCCTCATAGCTCAGGTAGCCGCCATTGGCCTTGAAGTAGGTGCCGATGGTGCGGGCGATCTCGCCTTTGTAGAAGGCATCGCGGCCGCCCTGGGCGATCTGCTCCAGGGTGTGAGCCAGGTTCGGGTTCTTCCACATCTCGCCCTTGCGCGGGGCATGGCCGTTGATCGTGAACTGCTCGGTGAAGCCAGGGTACTTGGACAGTCGCGGCACCGAGCGGTCCCAGTAGTAGGCGATGACCTCGGCGACCGGGTGGCCTTCGCGGGCGTAGTGGATCGCCGGGGCCAGGTTGTCGGCCATCGGCTTGCGGCCGAAACGGTCATGCAGGGCGAACCAGCCGTCCACCGCGCCGGGCACCGAGACCGGCAGCGGGCCGGTGGCGGGGATTTCCTTCAGGCCGCGCCGCTGGAACTCGGCCAGGGTCAGCGACTTGGGCGAGCGCCCCGAGCCGTTGTAGCCATACAGCTTCTCGGTTTTGGGGTCCCAGACGATCGCGAACAGGTCGCCACCCACGCCATTGCCGGTCGGCTCCATCAGGCCGAGGGCAGCGTTGGCGGCGATCGCGGCATCCACGGCCGAGCCACCGGCCTTCATCACGTCCAGGGCGATCTGCGTGGCCAGGGGCTGGGAGGTGGCGGCCATCGCGTGCGGGGCGATCACCTCCGAGCGGGTGGCAAAGGTATGGCCGGTGATCCGGTCTGCGGCGATCGCCGCGGCGGGCAGCGTGGACAGCAGGGCGGCGGCGAGCAGGCCGCAGGCGAGGCGTGGGGACACGGGGGAATTCCTGAAGGGTGGTAGCGACATCGATGGTGGCGGCAGATGGCCTGTGATGACATCCCACAATGGTCATGTACCGGGGTGGAAATCGGCCCCGGATCCGCGCAATCGGCAGCGCCAAAATACTGAATTCCGGTTCACCGGAACGCTTTCAGCCGCAACCATCCTTGTCTGGCGGGGCATTGCGGTGGATGCAGACGAAACCGATGGAAATTGTCCTGCCAGGGTTGACACCGCCAAAACCCGTGTGGTTTTCTCGATCTCATGTTGCAGCGCACAGCCACCCGCGAATCCATCGAGCACGCCGACCACGGCGCGGCCTCCATCCGTTCGCTTCTCGTACTCGTACTTATTACCCAACCAACAGGTGCGGGACGGACCGGCGTGTAAGCAAGACTGCCAGGTATCCATCAAAACCCGCACCCGACCAGGTGCGGGTTTTTTCGTTTCAGAACCCTTTGTTTTCCATCCTCCCCTCCGAGTTGCCTTCCACCATGACCCGCCAGCCCACCTCGAGCCAGCCAATGCCCACCGCCCCCACGGCGGGTGCGTTCGCGTGTGGTCGCGGCCAGGCCGGTGCCACCCCTTCCCCTGATGGGCCGACGCGTCGCTGACCGTCGGCCCTCTTTTTTCTTGCCTCCAAAGGACCTCCCCCATGAGCACCAACGACCTGCCCCAGATCAAGATCGCTGTTGTCGGCTACGGCAGCCAGGGCCGCGCACACGCGCTGAATCTGCGTGAATCCGGTTTCGATGTCGTCGTCGGGCTGCGCCCGGGCGGTCCCACCGAGGTCAAGGCCCAGGCCGACGGCTTCACCGTCAAAGCCCCGGCCGAGGCGGTGAAGGATGCCGATCTGGTCGCCGTGCTGACCCCGGACATGGTGCAGAAGAAGCTCTACGAAGACGTGCTCGCGCCGAACATGAAACAGGGCGCGGTGCTGCTGTTCGCGCACGGTCTGAACGTGCATTTCGACATGATCAAACCGCGCGAGGATCTGGACGTGGTGCTGGTCGCGCCGAAGGGCCCGGGTGCACTGGTCCGTCGCGAGTATGAGATCGGCCGCGGCGTGCCGTGCATCTGGGCGGTCTACCAGGACAAGAGCGGCAAGGCCGCCGAGTTCGCCCTGGCCTACGCCGGTGGCCTGGGCGGCGCGCGCGCCAACCTGATCCAGACCACCTTCAAGGAAGAAACCGAAACCGATCTGTTCGGCGAGCAGGCCGTGCTGTGCGGTGGCGCTTCGGCACTGGTGCAGGCCGGTTTCGAAACCCTGGTCGAAGCCGGCTACCAGCCGGAAATCGCCTACTACGAAGTACTGCACGAACTGAAGCTGATCGTGGACCTGTTCTACGAAGGTGGCATCACCCGCATGCTGGAATTCATCTCCGAAACCGCGCAGTACGGCGACTACGTCAGCGGCCCGCGTGTGATCGATGCTGGCACCAAGGCGCGCATGAAGGACGTGTTGACCGATATCCAGAACGGCACCTTCACCAAGAACTGGGTGGCCGAGTACGAAGCGGGCCTGCCGAACTACAACAAGTTCAAGCAGGCCGACCTGGAGCACCCGATCGAGAAGGTAGGCAAAGAACTGCGCGCCAAGATGGTCTGGTTGCAAAGTCAAGCCGCGTAAAACGCGCGGCTCCCCCACCCGCTTTCGTAAAGGTCACCGCATGAATACCTCCGCACACAGCACCGCGCCCCGCAACGGCGCACGCTGGTTGACGCAGGCCCTGGAAGCCGAGGGCGTGCATACGCTGTTCGGCTATCCGGGCGGCACCATCATGCCGTTCTATGACGCCCTGGTGGATTCCGGGCTGAAGCACATCCTGGTCCGCCATGAGCAGGGCGCGGCCCTGGCCGCCAACGGCTTCGCCCGTGCCAGCGGCCGGGTCGGCGTCTGCGTCGCCACCTCCGGCCCGGGCGCGTCCAACCTGGTCACCGGCATCGCCGATGCGATGCTGGATTCGGTGCCGATGGTCTGCATCACCGGTCAGGTCGCCACCCCGCTGCTGGGCACCGACGCGTTCCAGGAACTGGACGTGTTCGGGCTGACCCTGCCGATCGTCAAGCACAGCTGGCTGGTGCGCTCGGTCGATGACCTGCCGCAGGTGGTCGCCGATGCGTTCCGTATCGCCCGCGAGGGTCGCCCGGGGCCGGTGCTGATCGATCTGCCCAAGGACGTGCAGGTGGCCGATGCGTCGCACCTGCCCGACCACGTGCCGTCCACGGTGGTCGCACCGCCGGCGCCGAATGACGACGCCATCGCGCAGACCATCGCCGCCATCGCCGGGGCCGAGAAGCCGGTGATCTATGCCGGGGGTGGCGTGGCGCTGGGCGATGCGGTGGAGGACTTCCGTGCCTTCGTCGAGGCGACCCGTATTCCAACCGTGCTGACCCTGCGCGGGCTGGGCGCACTGCCGCCGCAGCACCCGCACTACCTGGGCATGCTGGGCATGCACGGCACCCGCGCAGCCAACATGGCCGTGCAGGAAAGCGATCTGCTGATCGTGGTCGGCGCACGTTTCGATGACCGGGCCACCGGCAAGTTGAACGAGTTCGCCCCATTCGCGCGTGTCGTGCATATCGATGCCGATGCGTACGAAATCTCCAAGCTGCGCACCGCCGACATCGCGGTGCCGGGCAACGTCGGTACGGCGCTGCGCGCCCTGACCGCCGCGGCCACCGCGCCAGCCACGCAGGAGGCCTGGGCCAAGCGCTGTCAGGGCCACCGTGAACGCTTCGCCCCGCGCTACGACGCACCGGGCAAGCACATCTACGCCCCGGCACTGCTGAAGCGCCTGAGCGAGCTCGCGCCGAGCGATGCGATCATCGCCTGCGATGTCGGCCAGCATCAGATGTGGGTCGCCCAGCATTGCCGCTTCACCCACCCGCGCAACCACCTGACCAGCGGCGCGCTGGGCACCATGGGCTTCGGCCTGCCCGCAGCGATGGGGGCGCAGTTCGCCTGCCCCGATCGCACTGTGGTGCTGGTCTCCGGTGATGGCAGTTTCATGATGAACGTGCAGGAGCTGGTCACCATCGCCCGCTGCCGCCTGCCGGTGAAGATCGTGCTGCTGGACAACAGCTCGCTGGGCATGGTCCGCCAGTGGCAGGAGCTGTTCTTCGCCGAGCGCTACAGCGAGATCGATCTGTCCGACAACCCGGACTTCGCGGCGCTGGCGCAGGTGTTCGGCATTCCGGCCACGCGCATCGAAGCACGTGACGATGTCGAAGGTGGCCTGGCCGCGATGCTGGCCCAGCCTGGCCCGGCTCTGCTGCATGTGGCCATCGATGCGCGTGCCAACGTGTGGCCGCTGGTGCCGCCCAACAATGCCAACAGCACGATGCTGGAAAGCAACCCCGCTCATCAGTCCCAGGAGTTCCCCAATGCAATACCGGCTTGACCTGGTGCTGACCCCGGCCGAAGGCGCGCTGCTGCGCGTGATCGGCATGGCCGAACGCCGCGGCTTCGCACCGCGCGCGATCGCCGGTGCGCCCAATGCCGCCGACGATGGTCGCTGGCACCTGCAGCTGGTGGTCGATTCCACCCGCCCGCCGGAAACCCTGCGCCGCCAGATCGAGAAGATCTACGACTGTGTGTCGGTGCGCATCAGCGCACTGGAGCCCGGTACTGGAGTATCCGCATGAACGCCCGCACCGTTGCATCGGTGCCGGTACGGAGGTGTCTTCTCGGTCGTACGTCGCACCGTGCGCCGTGGCAGCGCGCGTCGCTCCGGAACGATCACCATCGCCGGGTGCGTGATGCCGGCTAGCCGTACCCCGCAGGAACCGGACGTAGGCGACGTAAGCGTCGCCGATGTGCTGGCCGCGCAGGCGCGGCTGCGCCGCTTCCTGCCGCCCACGCCGCTGCATTACGCCGAACGTTTCGGCGTGTGGCTGAAGCTGGAGAACCTGCAGCGCACCGGGTCGTACAAGGTGCGCGGCGCCCTGAACGCACTGCTGGCCGGGCGTGAGCGCGGCGATGACCGCCCGGTCATCTGCGCCTCCGCCGGCAACCACGCCCAGGGCGTGGCCTGGGCCGCCTACCGTCTGAACATCCCCGCGATCACCGTGATGCCCCACGGTGCGCCCGCCACCAAGATTGCCGGCGTAGCCCACTGGGGCGCCACGGTCCGCCAGCACGGCGAGAGCTACGACGAGGCCTATGCCTTCGCCCGCGCCCTGGCCGACCAGCACGGCTACCGTTTCCTGTCCGCCTTCGACGATCCCGATGTGATCGCCGGCCAGGGCACCCTGGGCATCGAACTGGCCCCGCATGCGCCCGACGTGGTGATCGTGCCGATCGGCGGCGGTGGCCTGGCTTCGGGCGTCGCGCTGGCGCTGAAATCGCAGGGTGTACGCATCGTCGGCGCGCAGGTCGAGGGCGTCGATTCGATGGCCCGTGCGATCCGCGGCGACGTGCGTGAGATCGCCCCGGTCGCCACCCTGGCCGACGGCGTCAAGGTGAAGATCCCCGGTTTCCTGACCCGCAGGCTGTGCAGCGCGTTGCTGGACGATGTCGTCATCGTGCGTGAAGCCGAGCTGCGCGAAACCCTGGTGCGGTTGGCGCTGGAAGAACACGTCATCGCCGAAGGCGCCGGCGCGCTGGCGCTGGCCGCCGGCCGCCGCGTGGCCGGCAAGCGCAAGTGCGCGGTGGTCTCCGGCGGCAACATCGATGCGCTGGTCCTGGCCCAGCTGCTGGCCGACATCCGCCCCCGCCCCCCGCGCAAACCGCGCCGCCGCGCCAGCGAGCGAACACGCCCGCCCCTACCAACCGTGCTCGCGACACCCCCGATTTCCGTTTCGATTCCTACCTCTGCCATCCCATCCGACATTGCCGTCGAGGAGACCTCCTGGTGACCATGCCCAACTCCCCCCGAATCAGAATTTTCGACACCACCCTGCGCGACGGCGAGCAATCGCCCGGCTGCAGCATGAGCCCGCAGCAGAAGCTGGTGATGGCCCGCGCGCTGGACGAGCTGGGCGTGGATGTCATGGAAACCGGCTTCCCGGCCAGTTCCCAGTCCGACCGCGAAGCGATGGCGATGATCGCCCGTGAGGTCCGTCGCCCGACCCTGGCCGTGCTGTCGCGCTGCCTGGCCGCCGATATCGAAACCTCGGCCAAGGCGCTGGAAGCCGCCGCGAACCCGCGCCTGCATGTATTCCTGTCGACCAGCCCGCTGCATCGCGAGCACAAGCTGCGCATGAGCCGCGAGCAGGTGCTGGAGTCGGTGCACAAGCACGTCAGCCTGGCCCGCAGCTACGTGGGCGATGTGGAGTTCTCCGCTGAAGATGCCACGCGCACCGAGGAAGATTTCCTGATCGAGGTTGCCCGCGTGGCCGTGGCCGCCGGCGCCACCACCATCAACCTGCCCGACACCGTGGGGTTCACCACGCCCGAAGAGATCCGCGGCATGTTCCAGCGGGTGATCGCCGGCGTGCCCGACAGCGACCGGATCATCTTCAGCGCGCACTGCCACAACGATCTGGGCCTGGCCGTGGCCAATTCACTGGCCGCCATCGAAGGTGGTGCACGCCAGGTCGAGTGCACCATCAACGGCATCGGTGAGCGCGCGGGCAACTGCTCGCTGGAAGAGATCGCGATGGTGCTGAAGGTACGCAACGCCTTCTACGACGAAGACACGCGCATCAACACCCAGCGCATCGTAGCTACCTCGCAGCTGCTGCAGCGCCTGGTCGGCATGCCGGTCCAGCGCAACAAGGCGATCGTCGGCGCCAACGCCTTCGCGCACGAGTCGGGCATCCACCAGCACGGCATGCTGCGCCACCGCGGCACCTACGAAATCATGCGACCGGAAGACGTGGGCTGGGAGTCCTCGCAGATGGTGCTGGGCCGCCACAGTGGCCGCGCCGCGGTCGACCAGCGCCTGCGTGCGTTGGGCTTCTGGCTGGAAGAAGAAGAGCTGAAGCTGGTCTTCGAACAGTTCAAGGCGCTGTGCGAGCAGCAGCGCGTGGTCACCGATGCCGACCTGCAGACCCTGATGCAGGGCAGTGCCACCCAGAACGGCTACCGCCTGGCGTCGATGACGATCAGCGACGTCGGCAGCCGCGCCAATGCGCTGGTCGAGCTGTCCGATCCTGAAGGCAACCGGGTTGCCGAGACCGCCCAGGGCGATGGCCCGGTGGATGCGTTGTTCGGCGCGCTGTCGGCCGCGACCGGCGTGCAGTTGATGCTGGACAGCTACCACGTGCACAGTGTGGGCATCGGCGCCGATGCGCGCGGCGAAGCCAACCTGAGCGTGCGCCACGAAGGCGTGGAGTACGAAGGCACCGGCACCAGCCGCGACATCATCGAAGCCTCCGCATTGGCGTGGCTGGAGGTGGCCAACCGTCTGCTGCGCCAGCGCAGCGCGACGACCGAGCAGCCCACGGCCACCGCCGCGGCCTGAGCACCCCATGACGTACCCCGAACCGCAGCAAGGCCAGTCCATGACCCCAGCTCCCCGCACCCTGTACGACAAACTGTGGGACGCCCACGTCGTCGTGCCCGAAACCGACAGCGCCCCCGCCGTGCTGTACATCGACCTGCACCTGATCCACGAAGTGACCTCGCCGCAGGCCTTCACCGAACTGCGCGAGCGCGGCCTCTCCCCGCGCCGGCCGGACCGGACCAAGGCGACTATGGACCACTCCACCCCGACCCTGCCGGCCGCTGCCGATGGCAAGCTGCCGTATGCCAGCGCCGCCTCCGAAGCCCAGGTGGCGATGCTGGCCGACAACTGCGCCACGCACGGCATCGAGCTGTTCGACCTGCAATCGGCCAGCCGCGGCATCGTGCACGTGATCGCCCCCGAACAGGGCTTTACCCAGCCGGGGATGACCATCGTCTGCGGTGACAGCCACACCTCCACCCACGGCGCGTTCGGCGCGCTCGCCTTCGGCATCGGCACCAGCGAGGTCGGCCACGTGCTGGCCACCCAGTGCCTGCTGCAGCGCAAGGCGAAAACGATGGCGATCACCGTGGATGGCACGCTGGCGCAGGGCGTCGGCGCCAAGGACGTGGTGCTGCATATCATCGGCGTGATCGGCGTCAACGGTGGCACCGGCCATGTGCTGGAGTTCCGCGGCAGCGCGATCGAAGCGATGGACATGGAGCAGCGCATGACCTTGTGCAACATGTCCATCGAAGCCGGGGCACGTGCCGGCATGGTCGCCCCCGACCAGGTCACCTTCGACTGGGTGGCCGCCACCCCGCGTGGCCCCAAGGGCGCCGACTTCGATACCGCCGTGGCCGCGTGGTCGCAGCTGCGCAGCGATGAAGGTGCGCGCTTCGATGTCGAGGTCCACATCGACGCCGCCGACATCCGGCCGACCCTGACCTGGGGCACCCACCCCGGCACCGCCATCGCCGTGGACCAGCCGATTCCGGCGGCCAACGATGCGGCCGACCAGAAGGGCCTGGATTACATGCACTTCCACGCCGGGCAGACCCTGGCCGGCACCCCGGTGGATGTGGTCTTCGTCGGTTCCTGCACCAACGGCCGCCTGAGCGACATGCGCGAAGTGGCGCAGGTACTCCAGGGCCGCCGCGTCGCCCCGAGCGTGCGCATGCTGGTGGTGCCGGGCTCGGAAATCGTCAAGCGCCAGGCCGAAGCCGAAGGCATCGATGTGGTGGTGCGCGCTGCCGGTGCCGAATGGCGCGAGCCCGGCTGTTCGATGTGCATCGCCATGAACGGCGACCTGGTCGCCCCGGGGCAGCTGGCCGTCAGCACCAGCAACCGCAATTTCGAAGGCCGCCAGGGCCCCGGTTCGCGCACCCTGCTGGCCTCGCCGATGACAGCCGCCTGGGCCGCAGTGAACGGCCGCGTCGCCGACCCACGTGAACTGTATGCCACGCTGGAGGTGGCCTGATGAGCGGCTTCCGTACCCTGACCTCGACCAGCGTGGTGCTGCGCGAGACCAACATCGATACCGACCAGATCATCCCCGCGCGCTTCCTGTCCACCACCGAGCGCGTCGGGCTGGGCAAGCATGCGTTCAATGATTGGCGCTGGCAGAGCGAAGGCGTGCCGAACCCGGCGTTCGCCTTCAACCAGCCGCACAACGCCGGCCGCAGCATCCTGCTGGCCGGCCGCAACTTCGGCTGCGGCTCTTCGCGCGAGCATGCGCCGTGGGCGCTGACCGACCTGGGCCTGCGCGCCATCGTCAGCAGCGAGATCGCCGATATCTTCCGCGGCAATTCGCTGAAGAACGGCCTGCTGCCGATCGTGCTGGACGAAGCCGACGTGCAGACGCTGATGCAGCGCCCGGATGACGCACTGACCATCGACGTGGCCGCACGCGAACTGCGCACGCCCGACGGGCGTGTGTATACCTTCCCGCTGGACGGCTTCTCGCAGACCTGCCTGCTGGAAGGCGTGGACCAATTGGGGTATCTGTTGGGCCGCACCCCTGACATTGAACGTTACGAGAGTGAACATGCACGCTGAGATTGTCGTATTGCCCGGTGATGGCATCGGTCCGGAAGTCGCCGCCGCCGCCGTCGCGGTGCTGGAAGCCGTCGCCACCCGTTTCGGTCACACCTTCGGGTTCCAGGAGCACGATATCGGGGGCATCGCCATCGATCGCCACGGCGAGCCGCTGCCGGCCACCACGCTGGAGGCGTGCCGCAAGGCAGACGCCATCCTGCTTGGCGCGGTGGGCGGGCCGAAGTGGTCCGACCCGAATGCCAAGGTCCGCCCGGAACAGGGCCTGCTGGCGATCCGAAAGGCGCTGGGTCTGTACGCCAACCTGCGCCCGGTGCGCACGCACGCGGCCGCGCTTGGCGCCTCGCCGATCAAGGCCGAACTGCTGGAGGGTGTGGACTTCGTGGTCGTGCGCGAACTGACCGGCGGCATCTACTTCGGTGAGAAGACCCGCACCGCCGACACCGCCAGCGACCTGTGCAGTTACAGCGTGGGCGAGATCGAGCGCGTCATGCGCACCGCGTTCCGGCTCGCGCAGACCCGCCGCGGCAAGGTCACCTCGGTGGACAAGGCCAACGTCCTGGAGACCTCGCGCCTGTGGCGCGACGTCGCCGCACGGATCGGCCGCGAGGAATTCCCGGAGATTGCCCTGGAGCACCAGCTGGTCGATTCGATGGCCATGCACCTGCTGGCCAAGCCGCGCGAGTACGACGTGATCGTGACCGAGAACATGTTCGGCGACATCCTCACCGACGAAGCCTCGATGCTGGCCGGCTCGCTCGGCCTGCTGCCCTCGGCCTCGCTGGGCGAGCCCGGCGCGGTCGGCATCTACGAGCCGATCCACGGCTCGGCGCCGGACATCGCCGGCAAGGGCATCGCCAATCCCTACGCCACGATCTTCAGCGCTGCGATGCTGCTGCGGCATTCACTGGGGCTGGACGAAGAGGCTGCTACGGTCGAGGCAGCGGTGTACGCCGTACTGGATGACGGCGTGTTCACCGCCGACCTCGCCGCCAAGGGTTTCGCGGTGAGTACCGCCGCCGCAACCGACGCGGTCCTTGCCAAGCTGCAATGATCGCAACGAGCGCGGCCTGAGGGCCGCGTTCGTGTTTCTACATCCCGCACGGCCTCCCTGTCCCGTCGGCCACGTCGCAGTCAGCGGCCGGCCCCCAACAAGGAAAGCCCTTGAACCATCGTTCCTCTGACGACTTTCTCAACCACGTGGCCCAGCGTGATCCGCACCAGCCGGAATTCCTGCAGGCCGTCAAAGAAGTGATCCAGAGCCTGTGGCCGTTCCTGCAGCGCCACCCCCGCTACCTGGAACAGGGCCTGCTGGAGCGGCTGGTGGAGCCGGAGCGGGTGATCCAGTTCCGCGTTGCCTGGGCCGATGATGCCGGCAAGACCCATGTCAACCGTGGCTGGCGCGTGCAGCACAGCTCGGCGATCGGTCCGTTCAAGGGCGGCATGCGCTTTCATCCCTCGGTGAACCAGTCGATCCTGAAGTTCCTGGCGTTCGAGCAGACCCTGAAGAACGCGCTGACCACCCTGCCGATGGGCGGTGGCAAGGGCGGTTCGGATTTCAATCCCAAGGGCCGCAGCGACACCGAGGTGATGCGCTTCTGCCAGGCGCTGATGCTGGAACTGCATCGCCACCTGGGGGCAGACACCGATGTACCGGCTGGCGATATCGGCGTGGGCGCGCGCGAGGTCGGCTACATGGCCGGCATGATGAAGAAGCTCACCAACAATGCCGCCTGCGTGTTCACCGGCAAAGGCCTCTCCTATGGTGGCAGCCTGATGCGCCCGGAAGCGACGGGCTTCGGCACGGTCTACTTTGTCGAGCAGATGCTGCACCATGCGCGGCGCAATACCGATGGCGCGAAAGTGCTGATTTCCGGCGCTGGCAACGTGGCCCAGCATGCGGCGATCAAAGCCATCGAACTCGGCGCGAAAGTCCTCACGCTTTCCGATTCCGGCGGCACGCTGTACGCCCGGGAGGGCTTCGACGAAGCGGGCCTGCAGGAGGTGATGGAACTGCGCAACGAACGTCGCGGCTGCCTGTCCGAACTGGCCGACGACACACGCTTCGAGTACCTGGACGGCAAGCGCCCCTGGCACATCCCGGCTGAGATCGCCCTGCCCTGCGCCACCCAGAACGAACTGGACGAGAACGACGCCCGCGCCTTGGTGGACAACGATGTGCTGTGCGTGGCCGAAGGCGCCAACATGCCGTCGACACTGGAGGCCATGGAGGTCTTCCTCAAGGCAGGCACCCTGTATGCGCCGGGCAAGGCCAGCAACGCCGGCGGCGTGGCCACCTCGGGGCTGGAAATGAGCCAGAACGCGCAGCGCCTGTCGTGGCACCACGCCGATGTCGATGAGCGCCTGCACGGCATCATGAAGGATATCCACGCCAACTGCGTGCGCCATGGCAAGCGGGCCGATGGCAGCGTGAACTACGTGGATGGCGCCAATATCGCCGGCTTCGTCAAAGTGGCCGATGCGATGCTGGCGCAGGGCGTTTACTGACACGGATCAGTAAAAAGGCGCAGCGGAAGGCATCCGCTGCGACTTTGGGCGTCATCTGACGCGTCAGTCAGTGCGGCGTGCCAGCGCCCGCCTCATCCGGCTTCACTCGGAACCACGCCGCATACAGTGCGGGCAGGAACACCAGGGTCAGCACGGTACCGACGATCAGGCCGCCCATGATCGAGATCGCCATCGAGCCGTAGAACGCACTGCGCGACAGCGGGATCATCGCCAGCACCGCGGCCAGCGCGGTCAGCACGATCGGTCGGAAGCGGCGCACGGTGGCATCGATGATCGCGTGCCA
Organism: Stenotrophomonas sp. HMSC10F06; assembly: GCF_001807865.1. Lineage (NCBI taxonomy): Bacteria > Pseudomonadati > Pseudomonadota > Gammaproteobacteria > Lysobacterales > Lysobacteraceae > Stenotrophomonas > Stenotrophomonas sp. HMSC10F06. The sequence goes on from NZ_KV791299.1 coordinate 61,171, forward strand.
GCGGTCGTGGCCGGCGTCGATGTCCTGCTGGATCTGGTCGATCAGGATCACCGAATTGCGCATGATCATGCCAGCCAGCGCGATCGTGCCCAGCAGGGCCACGAAGCCGAACGGTGCACGGAACAGCAACAGGAACAGGGTTGCGCCGATGATGCCCAGCGGCGCGGTGACCAGCACCATCGCCGCACGCGAGAAGCTGCGCAGCTGCAGCATCAGCAGGGTCGCCACCACGATCAGGAACAGCGGCATGCCGGCCTTGATCGAATCCTGGCCGCGCGTGGAATCCTCCACGGTGCCGCCGGTTTCAAGCAGGTAGCCGGACGGCAGCCCGGCACGGATTTCCTCCAGTGTCGGCAGGATCTGCTGCACCACGTCCAGCGGCTGCTTCGCATCGGCGATGTCGGCGCGCACCGTCACCGTCGGCAGGCGGTTGCGGTGCCAGATGATGCCGTCCTCGAACACGTACTCCAGGCGCGCCACCTGCGACAGCGTCACCGAGGTGCCGCTGCTGGTCGGGATCGCCAGGCTGCCCAGCATGTCCAGCCGCACGCGTTCGTTGTCCGGCCCACGCAGCAGCATTTCGATCAGGCGGTTGCCTTCCCGGTAGGTGCTCACACTCATGCCCGACAACGAGGTGCCCAGCAGCTGGCTCACCTGCGCGCTGCTCACACCCAGTGCGCGTGCCCGGTCCTGGTCGATCACCAGCCGTACCACTTTGCTCGGCTCGCTCCAGTCCAGGTTGACGTTCATCACGTGCGGGTTCGCACGCACCTTGGCTTCCACCTGCCGGGCGATGGCCTGCACCTGCTCGATATGCTCGCCGGAGATGCGCATCTGCACCGGGTAGCCGACCGGCGGGCCGTTCTCCAGGCGGGTCACGCGCATCTGCACGTCCGGGAACTGCGGAATCACGTCCTTGAGCAGCCAGTCGCGGGTCGCCTCACGTGCCTTGGTGTTCTCGGTCAGCACCACGAACTGCGAGAAGTTGGTGGCCGGCAGCTGCTGGTCCAACGGCAGGTAGAAGCGCGGCGAGCCGGTGCCCACGTAAGCGACATAGTTGCTGATGCCCTCGCGGTCCTTGAGCAGTTTTTCCAGCTTGGCCGCCTGGGCCTGGGTCGCCTGCAGCGAGGCGCCCTCGGCCAGTTCGATGTCCACCATCAGTTCCGGGCGGGTCGAATCCGGGAAGAACTGCTGGGGCACGAAGCGGAAGATCAGCAGCGAGAACACGAACAGCGCGGCGGTGGCGGCGATCACCCACCAGCGATGGCGCAGGCAGACATCGAGGAACCTGCGGAAGCGCACGTAGAACGGACGCTGGTACGGATCGTGGTCGTGCGCATGCACCTTCGGTGCGATCCAGCGCGCGAACGCGGGATGGCGGTCGGCCCACTGCATGCGACGCGCGTGCCAGCGCCCGACCAGGCTGTCCGGCTTGGGCGGCTGCGGGTTGAACAGGTCCGGCAACATCTTGTCGCCCAGGTACGGAATGAACAGCACCGCGGCGATCCACGACACCACCAGTGCGATGGTCACCACCTGGAACAGCGAGCGGGTGTACTCGCCCGTGCTGGAGGCGGCCGTGGCGATCGGCAGGAAGCCGGCCGCGGTGATCAGCGTGCCGGTCAGCATCGGGAACGCGGTCGACTCCCACGCGAAGCTGGCCGCGCGCAGGCGGTCGTACCCCTGCTCCATCTTGGTCGCCATCATCTCCACGGCGATGATCGCATCGTCCACCAGCAGGCCCAGCGCCAGCACCAGCGCGCCCAGGGAAATCTTGTGCAGGCCGATGCCGAAGTAATGCATGACGAAGAAGGTCATCGCCAGCACCAGCGGAATGGTCACGCCCACCACCAGGCCGGTGCGCAGTCCGAGCGAGAAGAAGCTCACCAGCAGCACGATCACCACCGCTTCGGTCAGCACCTGCACGAACTCGCCGACCGACTCTTCCACCGCATGCGGCTGGTCGGAGACCTTGCGCAGCTGCATGCCGGCCGGCAGCGTCTTCTGCAGGCGTTCGAACTCGGCGTCCAGCGTACTGCCCAGTTTGAGGATGTCGCCGCCGTCTTTCATCGCCACCGCAATGCCGATGGCGTCTTCGCCCATGAAGCGCATCTTCGGCGACGCCGGATCGGCAAAACCGCGCTTGATCTCGGCGATGTCGCCCAGGTGCACGGTGCGGTCGCCGGCCTGGATCGGGAAGCTGCGGATGTCCTCCACGCTCTGGAACTGCCCGGTGACGCGCAGCTGCACGCGATCGGTCGGGGTTTCAAAGAAGCTGGTGGCGGCAATCGCGTTCTGGTCGGCCAAGGCCTGCTGCACCTGCTGCAGCGATACGCCCAGCGTGGCCAGCTTGGTGTTGGACAGCTCGATCCAGACCTTTTCGTCCTGCAGGCCTTCCAGCTCGATCTTGCCCACATCGGGCACGCGCTGCAGTTCCAGCTGGATGCGGTCGGCGTAGTCGCGCATCACGGCGTAGTCGAAGCCCCGCCCGGTCAACGCGTAGATGTTGCCGAAGGTGTCGCCGAATTCGTCGTTGAAGAACGGACCGACGATCTCGCGCGGCAGGGTCGGCTTGATGTCGCCCACGCGCTTGCGCACCTGGTACCACAGGTCGGGAATCGCCTTGGAGCGCAGGCTGTCGCGCGCCACGAAGATCACCTGCGATTCGCCCGGGCGCGAGTAGGAGCGGATGAACTCGTACTGCCCGGTGTTCAGCAGGGCTTTTTCGATCGGCTCGGTGACCTGGCGGGAGACCTGTTCGGCGGTCGCGCCGGGCCAGTTCGTGCGCACCACCATCACCTTGAAGGTGAACGGGGGATCTTCGGACTGGCCCAGGTGCTTGTACGACCACGCGCCGATGATCGCGAAGGCCAGCATCGCAAACAGCACCAGGGGCCGGTTGCCCAGCGCCCATTCGGAAAGATTGAAGCGGCGCACGGGATCAGTTCCCCTTGCCGGCAGCAGGCGCGTCGGCCGCGGCAGGCTTGGCTGCCGGTGCCAGCACCGGGCGGTTCTGGCGGTCCACCGCCGTCACCGGCTGGCCCTCGCGCAGCAGATGGCCGCCGGCGGCGACCACCCAGTCGTTCGCAGTCACCCCGCTCAGCACCGGAACCGATTCAACGGCGTACGCCCCGACCGTCACCGGCGTGGCCTTCAACGTGTGCTTGGCCGGATCGACCACCCACACGCTGCTGCGGCCGTCGGCGCCGCGCTGTACGGCGGCCAGCGGCAACTGCAGCGTGCCCTGGCGTCCTGCGGCGGCGAACACGCGCGCGCTCTGGCCCAGTTCCACTTCGGTCAACGCTTCCGGTGCCAGGCTGACGCGGGTGGCATAGGTGCGCCCCTGTGCATCGGCGGCCGGGGCGATCTCACGGATCGTGCCCGGCAGCATCTGGCCGGGGCGGTTCCACAATTCCACCTGCACCGGCTGGCTGACCTGGTAATCGCGGATGTTGCTCTCCGGCAGGGCGATCACGACTTCGCGGCCACCGTCGGCGGCCAGGGTGAACACGGTCTGCCCAGCGCTGACCACCTGCCCGGCTTCGGCCTGGCGACTGGCGATCACGCCATCGGCCGGCGCGCGCAGCTGCGCGTACTCGGCCTGGTTGCGCGCCACGGCCAGATTGGCGCGTGCGGCATTGGCCTGGCCCTGCGCGGCCTTGAAGGCAGCAGTCTGGCTGTCCAGCGCGGACTGGCTGACCAGTTGCTGCTCGGCCAGGGTGGCGTAGCGCTTCTGGTCATCACGGGCACGGATCAGGTCGGCTTCGGCAGCGGCCAGCTGCGCCTGTGAGGCGCTGGCCTGGGAGGCGTAGTCGGCGGCGTCCAGCTCGGCCAGCAACTGGCCCTTGCGCACGCGCTGGCCGGCATCGACATGGCGCTTGATCAGATTGCCGCCGACGCGGAAGGAGAGCGGGCTTTCCTCGCGGGCCCGGATCTCACCGGGGTAGGCGGCCACTTCCTGGCCGGCCACGGTGCCCGGGTGGACAACCAGCACCGGCATCGGCGCGGCCGGTTCGGCATCCTGCTTGCCACATGCTGCCAACGCCAGCGCCAGCAACCCACCACCCATCCATCGCATGTTTTTCATGAGGTCCTGGACCTGAAAGTAACCCGGGAAAAGCCATTGGAAACGCTCTGTTCCAATCGCCTCAATATTGAACCAGTCGGTATAGTATAAATATCGAACCGATTGGTCTAGTATTGATTGGATGACTGATCCGACCTCCTCCAAATCGCCCTCCAAGCCGGTCGCCAAGGCCGCCGGGCCGGGGCGCCCGAAGGATCTGGGCAAGCGCGCGGCCATCCTGGAAGCGGCCAAGTCGCTGTTCGTCGACCAAGGCTACAACGGGGTGAGCATGGACAGCATCGCCGCCCAAGCGGGCGTATCGAAGCTGACCGTTTACAGCCATTTCGGCGACAAAGAGACGCTTTTCACCGAAGCAGTGCAGTCCAAATGCGTCGAGATGCTGCCTGACGAACTGTTCGTCACCGACGTCGAAGGCCCGCTGCGCGACCAGCTGATGGGCATCGGCCACGCCTTCTTCACCCTGATCACCTCCGATGCGGCCGTCGCCGTGCAGCGTGTGATGATGTCGCCGGATACCGATGATCGGATCCGCGAGATGTTCTGGCTGGCCGGCCCGCAGCGGACCACCGATGCGCTGGCCGACTTCCTGCGTGCCCGTACGGCCCGCGGCGAGCTGGAGATCACCGATTTCCCGACCGCCGCCATCCAGTTCCTGACCTTGATCAAGGGCGAGCTGCATACGCATATGATGTGCGGGCTGCGGCCGGCCCCGGCCGAGTGCGATGCCAACGCTCATGTGAGCGCCAGCGTCGACTTTTTCCTGCGGGCGTATGCCCGGCGGCACTAAACTGAATGGACCGGAGGTCGCGGTGACTTCCGGCACTGCGACCCCGGCGCGACGGCAGCGATGCTCTCAGCGCGCCGCCGGCTCCCGGCACCGGTAAAATGGCCGGCCCACTGCGCTGGATATAGAACCTCATGACGATCGATTACTCCCACGCCCGCGAACTGATGGTCGAACAGCAGATCCGCCCCTGGGATGTGCTGGAAATCCGCGTGCTCGATGTACTGGCACGCTTGCCGCGGGAGGCGTTCGTCGCTGAATCGCACCGGGCCCTGGCTTACGCCGATATCGAGCTGCCGCTGGGCAACGGCCAGAAGATGATGAAGCCGGTCATCGAAGGCCGCACCCTGCAGGCGCTGGATCTGCAGCCGGGTGATGAAGTGCTGGAAATCGGCACCGGCAGCGGCTACCTGAGCGCCTGCATGGGCGAGCTGGCCCGCGAAGTGCTGAGCCTGGAGATCGATGCCGAGCTGGCCACCACCGCGCGCGCGCGTCTGGACGCCGCCAGCCTGGGCAACAACGTCCGCATCGAAACCGCCGACGCGCTGAGCTGGGATACCGAGCGCCGCTTCGATGCGATCTGCGTCACCGGCGCGGTGGATGTCATCCCGTCACGTTTCGCCCAGTGGCTGCGTCCGGGCGGTCGACTGTTCGTGATCCGTGGCCGGTCCCCGGTCATGGAAGCGGTGCTGGTCAAGGCGGACGGCACCACTGAATCGCTGTTCGAAACCGATATCGACTACCTGCGCGGTGCCGCCCCGGCACCCCAGTTCCAACTCTGAGTCCAAGGAAGCCGCAATGATCCGCCGATCCCTCGCCCTTGCGCTGGCCGCCGCCCTGCTGCCGATGACCGCCTCTGCCGCCGACCTGCTGCAGGTCTACGAAATGGCGCGCAACGGCGATCCGCAGCTCTCGGCTGCCGAGTCGACCCGCCTGTATGACAAGGAAGGCGCCGTGCAGGCGCGTGCCGCATTGCTGCCGCAGCTCAACGGCGAGGCCTCGCTCAACCGCAGCCGCACCAACCCGAACCATGATCTGACCTCCAGCTCGTTCACCACCAAGAGCCGGAACTACACGATCAACGGCAGCCAGACGGTCTTCAACTTCACCCAGTTCGCCAACCTGCGTTCGCAGCGCGAACTGAGCCGCGCAGCGGATTTCACCCTGGATTCGGCCAACGACGACCTGATCGTGCGCACCTCGGCGGCGTACTTCAACGTGCTGGTGGGCATTGAATCGCTGTCGGCCGCGCAGACCAACGAAGCCGCTGCCAAGAAGCAGTTCGACTTCGCCGACAAGCGCCTGGAAGTGGGCCTGGCCCCGATCACCGACGTGCACGAAGCCCGCGCCCAGTACGACCAGGCGCGCGCCAACACGATCATCGCGCAGAACACCCTGGCCGACGCCTACCAGGCGCTGACCGAACTGACCGGCCAGCCGGTCACCGACCTGCGCGCCCTGCCGGCCGATTTCCGTCCGGAGCTGCCGGCCAAGTACGCCACCATCGATACGCTGGTGAACGAGGCCGTTGCGCAGAATCCGGCGCTGAAGGCGCAGGAACTGAAGGTCAACGCTGCCGAATCCGGCGTCTCGGCCGCCCGCGGCGCGCACTACCCGACCCTGTCGATCGGTGCCACTGCCGGCAAGTCGGCCAGCTGGGGTGATGTGGTCGGCGACAGCGGCAGCTTCAGCCCGGACCGCCGCACCAACAGCGTCGGCCTGACCCTGAACGTGCCGATCTTCTCCGGCGGCGCCACCCAGTCCGGCGTGCGCCAGGCGCTGGCCCAGCGTGACATCGCCCAGGACGGTTACGAGCAGCAGAAGCGTGCCCTGGACCGCAACACCCGCAACGCCTACCAGACCCTGGTGGCGGGCATCAGCGAAGTGGAAGCGCGTCGCCTGGCGGTCGTGTCGGCACAGAGCGCCTATGACGCCTCGCAGGTCGGCCTGGAAGTCGGTACGCGTACCGTGCTGGACGTGATCCAGAACCAGCGCATCCTGTTCTCCGCGCAGCTGGACTACGCCAACGCCCGCTACACCTTCCTGCAGAACCGTCTGCAGCTGGGCCAGGCCGTCGGCACGCTGGACATCGCCGAACTGCAGGACATCAACCGCCTGCTGACGCAGAAGGCGGCCACGCCGAGCACCACCGTCAACTGATCGACGGCGCACGGCGAGAGAAAAAACCACCCGCCTGCGGGTGGTTTTTTTTTGCGTGCAAGGTGGTGATCGCGACATGCCACAGATGCTGCCCATGTGGCGGCCGCCATCGCGACCGCTTCGTGCGATGCCTACCCGCGCACACTCTCCACCGTGAACCGGTCCACAGTCCGGCACGTGCCGTGAAAAAGGGCTTGACCCTCCGGCAGCGGCCGACTAAGGTCCGCCCCGCACCACCTTCCCTTTCCCTCCAGAGGCCCCCTCCTTGGACAGTCATAGTCGATCTCGTTGCTGCTCCTGAGCCGACGGACCCACTGACCCCAAGGTCGGTTCCGTCCGCACAGGACGGGGCCCACCGGCGCAGCTGACACGCTCGCCCGCCTCGCATCATCCGTATCGCCGTTCCACCGACCCCAAGAAGGGTGCCGCTGGCGTTTCCGTTTGCCTGGAGATTGCCCATGCACGTTTCCCGTGTGTTCGCCCTGCCCCTCGTGGCCGTGGCGATGCTTCCGCTCGACACCCGCGCCGCCGCCAGCCTGATGGTGGACGACGCCTCCATCACCGATGCCGGTCGCTGCCAGTTGGAAAGCTGGGGCCGCCATACCGATGCCGGCAACGACTGGACGGCCGTCCCGGCCTGCACGTTCGCCGATACCGAATGGTCGCTCGGCGTCAGCCATCAACACGCCACCTCGACGACGCAGTGGGCCGTGGGCGCCAAGCGGGTACTGCGTGATCTGGATCAGCGCCGCTGGGGCGTGGCGATCAGTGCCGGCCTCGGCAGCGACTGGCACCGCCCGCGCGCCGACGACTGGAGCCTCAATGCACCGCTGACGGTGGTGCTCGGCGCGTCGGATCGCACCCTGCTGCACCTCAACCTGGGCTGGGCACGCACGGTCGATGCACGGGGCCGCACCGATGGCATCGGCGTGGAAATCGTGGCTGCACCGCAGTGGTCACTGCTGGCCGAAACCGCCCGCGATGCGGCGCGCCAGCGCAGCAGCCAGTTCGGCGTGCGCCACGAACTCCGGCGTGGCGCCAGCGTGGATCTGCTCGCGGGACGTGCCCACCACCGGCGCGACGGGCAGTGGATCACGCTCGGCCTCAATCTCGCCGCCGCGCCGTAATGCCGCGCGTGCCGGCTGACCGCACCGACTGATCCTGCCGGCCGCCTGCGCTGCGTACGCGGCGCGCACACACACCCCTGCCTGCCTCGCACGGGCGCACGCCGATGCGTCCCACGCCTGTACCTCATCACTGCGCGTTGTCACCCCACGCGCCGCTTTCTGCTGGAGAACCACCATGAACCGCGAAGACCTCCTGTTCTCGATCCGCACCCTCTCGCTCTCCCTCGACGCCGCTGGCTTTGCCAGCATCGCCGCGACCACCCATCCGTCTGATCTGGTCGATGCGCTCGACGCGCTGAGCGTGGACAGGACGCTGCCGTTGCTGATGACGCTCACGCCACCGGCGCGCGCGGCTCTGTTCGCGCACTTCGCCGAGCTCCGCCAGGATCAACTGCTGGCCGCGATGCCGCGCGAGGCGGTAGTGCAGCTGTTCGAACACATGCCATCGGATGATCGTGCCGATCTGTTCAACCGCCTTGGCGATGACGCCAAGCAGACACTGCTGCCGGCGCTGACCAAGGTGGAACGCGACGACATCCTCAAGATGGCGTCCTATCCCGAGGGCACGGTCGGTTCGGCGACGACGTCCGACTATGTCTGGGTCTCGCCGGAAATGACGGTCGCGCAGGCGCTTTCACACATCCGCGCCACCGCACTGCACAGCGAGACGGTGAACATCCTGTTCGTGCTCGACCACACCCTGCGCCTGCGCGGCACCGTGGCGCTGCGCGATCTGGTCCTGGCCAACGAGAACCGCACGGTCGCCTCGATCATGCATGAGCAGCCGATCGCCGCGAAGGCACATTGGCCGCGACTGCAGGCCGCCGAGCTGATCCGTCGCTACGATCTGCTCGCGCTGCCGGTCACCAACGGCGGAGACCGCATGATCGGCATCGTCACCGTCGACGATGCGATGGACATCGACAAGGAACAGGACGCCTCGCAGCTGGCGCGCTTCGGCGGCACGGTGAGCGCGCACGGCAACGACCTGGACGTTCGCAGCACGCCACTGAAGCAGATGTTCCGCGTGCGGGTGTTCTGGCTGGCGATCCTGACCTGCTTCGGCATCGTCACCAGTACCTTTGTGGCCGCGCAGGAAGAGCTGCTGTCGCAGGTGATCGTGCTGGCCGCCTTCATCGCCCCGATCGTGGACATGGGTGGCAACACCGGCAGCCAGTCGGCCACGCTGGTGATCCGCAGCATGGCACTGGGCGAATTGAAACTGAGCTGGCGCGATGTGGCGTTCGTGATCAAACGCGAACTGCCGGTGGCCGCCGCGCTGGGCATCAGCATCGCCGTGCTGGAAGCGGTCCTGGCCTATTTCAGCAAGGGCGTTGGCATGGACGTGCTGCTGGTGGTGGGCTCGAGCATGCTGGTGTGCACCGCACTGGGCGGCATCATCGGCGCATTGCTGCCGTTCGCCGCACGCCGCATCGGGGCGGATCCGGCCACGCTGTCGGCCCCGATGATCACCTCGGTGATGGACCTGCTCGGCGTGTTCATCTACTTCGGCTTTGCCTACGCCTTCCTGGGCGACCTGCTGGTCGCCGCTGCCTGACGCAGGCGCGGGCCCGGTCGTCGCATCGCGCGATCAGGCCTGCGATCAGGCCTGCAATCAGGCCACCGGCGGCGGCAACTGCGGGGCGATCAGGGCTACGGTGCGCTTCAGTGCGCCGCGCCCGTTGCTCACCAGCGCGCAGCCCGCCCGGGCCATGTCCTCGCGGGCCTGCGGATCGCGCAGCAGGGTCAGCAGTGCATCGCCGACCCCGTTGGCATCCTCGGCAATGACCACCGCACCGGCCTCGCGCATGCGCCGGGAAATCTCGGCGAAGTTGTGCAGGTGCGGGCCAGTGACCGCTGCGGTGCCCATTGCCGCCGGCTCCAGCAGATTGTGCCCCCCGATGGCCTGCAGGCTGCCACCGACGAAGGCCACCTGGGCGCACCCGTAGAACGACATCAACTCGCCAAGCGTATCGATCACGAACACATCGGTATCGGCCTGCGGCCACTGCTGCTGGCGGCGCGTGGCCACCTTCCAGCCCTGCTCGCGGGCCAGCGCTTCCACCCTTGGGAAGCGCTCGGGATGCCGTGGCGCCCACAACAGCAGCAGGCCCGGCACCGCCTCGCGCAGGCGGCGGTGCAGATCGATGGTGGCCTGCTCTTCGCCCTCGTGCGTACTGGCGGCGATCCAGACCGGATGCTGGGCGGGCACCAGCTCATGGAAGCGCGCGATGAAGTCCTGCACGTTCGGCGTGGCGATATCGAATTTCAGATTGCCCAGCGGCTGCACCTGGTCCGGGCGGGCGCCGAGCTGGATGAAGCGCTCGGCATCGTCGGCCGATTGCGCCGCCACACAGGTCACGGTACGCAGCGCGCGGCCGATCAGCGGCCGCAGCAGGCGGTAGCCGCGCAGCGAGCGCGCCGACAACCGCGCGTTGAGGATGTAGACCGGGATCCTGCGGTCGCGGCACCCGAACAGCAGGTTCGGCCACAGCTCGGTTTCCAGGATCAGCGCCAGGCTCGGCTTGAAGTGACCGAGGAAGCGACCGACGCTGCCCGGCACGTCGTAGGGCAGGTACACGTGGTCGACCGCATCGCCCCACAGCGCGCGGACCCGTTCGGAGCCGGTCGGGGTGATGGTGGTGATCACCCAGCGGATGTCCGGACGCAGCGCACGCAAGGCGTTCACCAGTGGCGCTGCGGCGTTCACCTCACCCACCGAGACCGCGTGCAGCCAGACCCGCGGCTGGCCGCTGGAGTGCGGATAGGAGGCATAGCGCTCATCCCAGCGCTGGAAGTACTCGCGCACCCGGAAGCCCCGCCACACCAGGTGGTACACGGTGATCGGCAACAGCAGGTAGAGCACGGCCGAGTACAGGCCGCGCAGGATCCATTCGACAGGGCTTTTACGCATGGGCAAAGGATACGGGAGCGGCGCGGGGAAGACACGCCGCGCCGCCGTGATGGCCCTGCCGGGACGCATCCGGGCGCATCCATTAGAATCGAGGCATGTCCGATAACGCTTCCACCGCCACCCGGCCGTCCCTGCGCAATCCGCGCCACTGGCCGACCTTCGCTTTCATGCTGGTCGCCTTCGCGATCGCCCGCCTGCCGTGGATGCTGCAGCGTGCGCTTGGCCGCGGCGTCGGCACGGTGGCCTACCGGCTGGCCAGCAGCCGCCGGCGCGCCGCCGAGGTCAACCTGAAGCTGTGCTTCCCCGAGAAGGACGACGCCTGGCGCCAGCGCCTGCTGCGCGACAGCTTCGACGCGCTGGGCGTGGGCATCTTTGAATTCGCCCGGGCCTGGTGGGGCAGCATCGACAGCATCCGCCCGCAGGTGCAGATCGAGGGGCTGGAGCACCTGCACCGCATGCAGGCCGAGGGCCGTGGGGTGCTGCTGGTGTCCGGCCACTTCATGACGCTGGAGATGTGTGGCCGCCTGCTGTGCGACCACGTCGAGCTCTCCGGCATGTACCGCAAGCATCGCAACCCGGTGTACGAGTGGGCGGTGAAGTTCGGCCGCCTGCGCTACGCCAAGGCGATGTACGCCAACGAGGACATCCGCGCGACGGTGCGGCATCTGAAGAAGGGCGGCTTCCTCTGGTACGCGCCGGACCAGGACATGCGCGGCAAGGACACGGTGTTCGTGCCGTTCTTCGGCCACACCGCTTCGACCATCACCGCCACGCACCAGCTGGCCCGGATGACCGGCTGCGCGGTGATTCCGTATTTCCACCGTCGCGAAGGCGGCAAGTACTTCCTGAAGATCGGCGCGCCGCTGGAGAATTTCCCCAGCGAGGATGTCGAGGCTGATACTGCGCGCGTCAACCAGGCCATCGAAGCGATGGTGCGCGAGGCCCCGGACCAGTACCTGTGGATCCACCGCCGCTTCAAGCGCCAGCCCGGCGGCCGCAGCGATTATTACCGGTAGAACCACCCCATGGGTGGCTGCCCCCTCGGTAGCGCCACCCCATGAGTGGCTGCAGGGTGCCTGACCGCGAACAGCCACCCATTGGGTGGCTCTACGCTTCCATGGGCCACCGCGACCAGGCGTGCGGGTACTCCCCCAACGCACTGGCCAATCCCGCACGTATCGGGTTGGCGAGGATGTACAGCGCCTGCCGGCGCAAAGATGCCTCATTTCTCACGGCGTGGTCGAAGTACCCGTGCTGCCAGAGCTTTCCCTTTCGCTGCAGACGCTCATTCAACAATCGGCTGCTGCGTGATTTGAACAGCAGCACGCAACGAGCCAAGGTGTCTTGCCGCAGTTGGATCAACCAATGCACATGGTCCGGCATTACCACCCAAGATAACGTGCAGCTGACCCCGCAACGATCCATGTAGCGCAGCGTGTCGATGATTACCTCTGCGTTGAGGGGATCCTCGAACCACTTGCGCCTGTCGTGCGTGGTGGTGGTGAGCGCGTAGCAATACCCTGGATGCGAGTATCGGCCGCGTTGAAGGCGTTGGCTGGCCATCGCACGAGAGTGCGTTGGCCGGGGCATGGAGCCCATCGGTGGATGGCGCGCATGTGCGTCGGCATGTCCCCATACCCGGGCCACAAGCAGCCACGCATGGCGTGGCTCTACCCGTCGTCGCGTGCCAACAGACTGCCGGCATACAGCGCGGCCAACAACAGCGTGAGGCCACCCCAGAAGGTGGAATAGAACGCCAGATGCGTGTTGAGCGGGAACACGGTCACCGCCAGCGCCAGCATCGCCGGGCGTGCGCGCTCACGGGCCTGGGCCGGCGCGAAGCGCCACGCGCGCCACGCCTGTGCGACCGCCGCCAGCCACAGCAGCAGGCCGAGGATGCCGGTTTCAGACAGGATCTCGAGCACGATCTGGTGCGCATGCAGTGCCGGACCCGCGCCCCAGACTTCCTGGGCGGCAGGGTCCGGGTTGCAGGCCGGGTAGGCGTCGCGGAAGCCACGTGCGCCGACGCCGTTGATGGGGTGCGCTTCGATCATGCAGGCAGCTGCCGCCCAGATCTGTGCGCGGCCGGACAGGGCTTGATTGACGCCATCGCTCTCACCCTCCCAGGCCATGGCGGTACGCGCAACGCGGTCACCGACCTGGGGCACGGTCACGGTCAGGACGACCGCTGCCACCGCACCGAAGGCGACGCAGGCCAGCAGCCCGCGCACGCCGATCAGGCGCCAGCCGGAGAACACCAGCACCAGCGCATAGGTCAGCCAGGCCGCGCGCGAACCGGCCAGCACCAGCACCACCCCCACCGCGGCCGCTACCAGCGACCAGCCGAGGATGCCGGCGCGGCGGGAGGCAGCAAACAGCAGGAACGGCGAGAGGCTGGCCAGCACCTGGCCGAACTTGAGATTGCAGGGGCCGAGCACCCCGCTGAGCCGGTCCACCAGCGCCATCTCTTCAGGCGAGCACAGGCCGTGGCCACTGACGGCCCACTTGAGCTGGTCCATCGACCAGAACAACGGACTGCTGCCGATGAGGGCCTGGGCCAATGCATCGGCGGTCCACAAGCCGGTGATCGCGGCCAGGCCGCCCAGGGTCAGCGCGCGCCGCTGCGGGGTGGCCACGGCTATCGCCACCAGCCACATGAAGGGCAGGTAGCGCAGGCCGGCGGCGGTTTTGCGCCACGCGGTGCCGGGGTCGATCGCATCGAAGGCGGACACTGCCTGTGGCAGCCAATAGCCCAGGAACAGAATGCTGGTCAGTGCCCACGCCGGGCTGCTGAGCAGGCGCTGATTGCCCTGCAGCCGCAGCTGCACCATGCGCACTGCCGCATACAGCGCGCCGAGCACCAGCACGCCTTCGGCGATGCCCGGCAACGGCCACAGCGCAACGAACGCGATGACCCACCACGGCGCCCAGCGGCCAGCGCGGGAGGCCGGCGACCCGGGCACGAGGGTCGTCTCAGCCGACGAGGGAGGCATAGAGCTGGAGCGTGTCACGCTGCATCGCCTGCAAGGTAAACGGGATCCGCGACGGCAAGGCCGGCGGCTGCAGCAACAGCTGCTGCGCGCGCGCCAACAGCGCATCGGCGTCGCCCAAGGGTACCGCGCCGGAGGGTTGCAGCTGAGTCAACAACTCGCCCACGCCGCCGTGGTTCCAGCCCAGCACGGGGCGCCCCACCGACAGCGCTTCGACCACGGTGCGGCCGAACGCTTCGGCCTTGTCCGAGAGCTGAAGCACCAGATCGCTGGCCGCATAGGCCTGCGCGATGCGCGAGGTCGGCGCGGTCATCAGCACCGCATCGAACACACCCAGGCTGCGTGCCTGGGCGTCCAGTTCGGCGACATAGGATTCGCGACCCGGCTCGCGCGTGCCCGGCATCCACAGTCTGGCCGGCACGCCGGCAGCATGCAGCCCGGCCAGCAGGGTCAGGGCGTGGCGATGCCCTTTCAGGCGGGTGCCGCGGCCCGGCAGCAACAGCAGCGGCGCATCGCCGGCCAGCGCCGGATGCTGCCCGGCCACCGCCAGGCGCGCGCGCCTGTCCTGGCGGCCCACGCGCGGGAACTGCGCGACATCGACACCGCGGGGGATCACCTGCAGCCGCTCGGCCGGGACCCTGGGGTAATGCGTCTGCACGAACTCGCGCACGCTGTTGGACACGCAGATCACGCGCTCGCCGCTGGTCATCACCGCGCTGTAGCGGCCCGGGGAATTGAGACCGTGCACGGTGGTGACCCAATGTGGGCGGGTCGCGGCCGGCAGATTGCGTACCGCGTACAGGCCCAGCCATGCCGGCAGCCGCGAGCGCGCGTGCACGATGTCCGCGCCCACCTCGTTGAAGAGATTGCGCAGGGTCAGCACGTGACGCAGGGTCAACAGCGATTTGCGGCCGATATCCAGGGTCAGGTGTTCGGCGCCACTGGCCAGCAGCGGCTCGACCAGGCGCCCACCGGCGGACACGACGATCGCCCGGTGGCCGGCGGCAACCAGGGCGGAGGCGATCTCAAGGGTGGAACGTTCGACCCCGCCGGAGTGCAGCGCCGGCAGCAGCTGCACCACGGTCAGTCGGCGCACAGTGTTGTCCGCGGATCAGTCGGCGAGCACGAACACGGCGCCGCAGTACGGGCACGCGGCCTCGCGGTTGGGCTCGTCTTCGATCGGCAGGTATACGCGCGGGTGCGAGTTCCACAGCGCCATTTCCGGCGTCGGGCAGCTCAGCGGCAGGTCGCTGCGGTGCACGGTGTAACGCTTCTCGGCGTTGGCGGGCGCAGTGGCGGTATGGCTCATGGCGTGGACACACAAAGGGGGTTGCGAGACCGTGGATTCTAGCATCTGGTGGCCGCGTCAGGCCGCAGGGGCCCTGCGGGTGCCTGGCGCCGCCGCTGGTGGCCCGGCGACGCATCACCGGTCCTTTTAAATCGATCCAAATTGCTTGTCAACAATTCGATATGAAACGGATTTGCCGGATTTAGATCGAACTAATTGCACTTGTCAGGGCCAGTTCCGGTGATGCAGGATCGACCGGTACCGATCATCGACCCGATCGCCTGCCCGCCCCCACCGGACATGCATCGCCTCTTTACCTGCCGTCTGCCGATGGCTGGGGCGACGCCGTCCGCCGTGGCCATCGATGCGGGTCCTGCCTGCCGCCTGCCCTTCCCGGGAGACCCTTGCATGACCCTGTCCGACCTGCGCCCCGCCCGCCGCGCCCTTCCCCTCGCCCTGGCCCTGGCCTGCGCATCCATCGCGTTGCCGGCGGCCGCGCAGGGCCTGCAGACCTCCTTCGAGCCGGGCCAGCCGGCCCCGGCCGCGGCGGCCGGCGAGGGCGCCCTGCAGGTCCGGATCGGCAATGGCCCCGCCGCGCCCTACGCGGCCAAGCCCGGCGTCGGTTACAGCGGCCTGCATGCGCTGCATTACGCCAGCACCGGCGGCCAGGCGCGCCGCCAGCTCTTCAAAACCGATCTGACCATCGACGCCGACACCACCCTGTCCTGGCTGGTGCTGCCCGAGATCGTCGGCAAGGACACCGTGGCCTCGACCTACGTCTCGCTTGACCTGGTCCTGGACGACGGCACGCGCGTTTCGGCCAGTGCCGCGCGCGATCACCATGGCGTGGCGCTGGGCGCGCGTGCGCAGGGCGATTCGAAGACGCTGTACCCGCAGCAGTGGGCGCGCAAAGCCGTGCGCCTGGGCGACACCCCGGCCCTGCGCGGGCGGCGCGTGGTCGCACTGGAGCTGGAGGTCGCCAGCGCCGACGGCGCCCCGGTCGCCGGTTGGATCGACGACGTCCGCCTGCAGGCGCAGCCGCGCAGCACGCCGCAGCGTCCCTCGGACTGGGTGCTGACCACCCGCGGCACGCAGGCCAACGGCACCTTCTCGCGCGGCAACAATTTCCCGGCCACCGCCGTGCCGCATGGCTTCAACTTCTGGACGCCGGTGACCGATGCCGGCTCGCTGACCTGGCTGTACCGCTGGAACGAACAGAACGACGCGGCCAACCGGCCGCGCCTGCAGGCGCTGGCACTGAGCCACCAGCCCAGCCCGTGGATGGGCGACCGCCAGACCTTCCAGGTGATGCCGTCGGCCACGCGCGGGGTGCCCGACGCCGATCGCAGCAAGCGCGCGCTCACCTTCTCGCGCGAGAACGAACAGGCCCGTCCGTACCGCTATGACGTGCGCTTCGACAACGGCATCGCCGCATCGATCGCGCCAACCGACCACGCCGCGGTGTTCCGCTTCGTATTCCCGGAAGGGGGCGATGCCAACCTGCTGTTCGACAATGTCGATGCCCGCGGCGGGCTGACCCTGGATGCGGCGACCCAGACGCTCTCCGGCTACACCGACACCCGCAGCGGCCTGTCCACCGGCGCCACCCGCATGTATGTGGTGGCCAGCTTCGACCGGCCGTGGCGCAGCAGCGGCACCGTGGAGACCGGCCGCCCGACCGGCTACATCAAGTTCGATGCCGGTGCCGACCGCCGCGTCTCGATGCGCATCGCCACCTCACTGATCTCGGTCGAGCAGGCGCGCCACAACCTCGCGCTGGAGCTGTCGGCCGCTGACGATGTCGACCGCGTGGCCGCACGCGCGCAGGATGCCTGGGACCAGCGCCTGGCCCGCTTCGACGTGGGCGACGCCACCGACGACCAGAAGACCACGCTGTATTCCAATCTGTACCGCCTTTACCTCTATCCCAACTCCGGGCACGAGAACGCCGGTACCGCGGCGGCACCTGACTGGCGCTACGCCAGCCAGGCCAGTGCCTCGGATGAGAACACCGACGGCAGCGCCACGCGCAGCTTCGCGCCGGTGCGCGACGGCAAGGTCTACGTCAACAACGGCTTCTGGGACACCTTCCGCACCACCTGGCCGGCGTATGCGCTGTTCACCAAGGACGATGCCGGTGCGCTGGTGCAGGGCTTCCTGGAGCAGTACCGCGCCGGCGGCTGGGTTGCCCGCTGGTCCTCGCCCGGCTATGCCGACCTGATGGTGGGCACCAGTTCGGACGTGGCCTTCGCCGATGCGTGGCTGAAGGGGATCGGCGGTTTCGACGCGCAGGAGGCCTATGCCGCCGCGCTGAAGAATGCGACCGTGGTTCCGCCGGACCGCCATGTCGGGCGCAAGGGCATGGACCGTTCCACCTTCCGCGGCTACGCCACCGCCGATGTGCATGAAGGCATGTCGTGGACGATGGAAGGCGCGCTCAACGATTTCGGCGTGGCCAACATGGCCGAGGCCCTGGCCAAACAGGCCGATACACCGGCCGCCCGCGAACGCTATGCCACTGAAGCCGATTATTTCCGTCACCGCGCTGGCACCTACGCCACGCTGTTCGATCCGGCCGCGGGCTTCTTCCAGGGGCGCAAACCGGATGGCAGCTGGCGGCTGGATGCCAAGGACTACGACCCGCGCGTGTGGGGCCATGACTACACCGAATCCAACGGCTGGACCTTCGCCTTCACCGCCGCGCACGACGGCGAAGGGCTGGCCGCGCTGTACGGTGGCCGCGAGCAGCTGGCGGCCAAGCTGGACACGTTCTTCGCCACCCCGGAAACCGCCGATGCCGCGTTTTCCGGTTCCTACGGCGGCACCATCCATGAAATGACCGAGGCGCGCGATGTGCGCATGGGCATGTACGCGCACAGCAACCAGCCGGCGCACCACATCCCGTGGATGTACCTGTATGCCGGGCAGCCGTGGAAGACCCAGCAGCATGTGCGTGAGATCCTGTCGCGCCTGTACCTGGGCAGTGAGATCGGCCAGGGCTACCCGGGCGATGAGGACAACGGCGAGACCTCGGCGTGGTACCTGTTCGCGTCGCTGGGCATCTATCCGCTGCGCATGGGCGCGCCGGAGTACGTGATCGGTTCGCCGCTGTTCCGCCACGCCCGTGTCGAGCTGCAGGGCGGCGCGGTGCTGACCGTCAACGCGCCGGAGAACTCGGCCACCAACATCTACGTGCAGTCGTTGAAGGTGAACGGCACGCCGTGGACCAGGACCTGGCTGCCGCACGAGCTGCTGGCCAAGGGCGCCACGCTGGACTTCGTCATGGGCCCGGAACCCTCGCGCTGGGGCACCGGCCCGGATGATGCACCGCGCTCGCTCACCGCGCGCGGCCAGCAGCCGGCCCTGCTGCATGATCTGCTGGGCGGGGGGGCCACCGCCCAGCTCGGCGATGGCCGCGCGGCGGAGGCCCTGATCGATGACGATGCGGCCACGGCACTGCCGTTGGGCGGCTCGAGCACGATCACCTTCAGCAACGTCGCCGCGGGCACGCCGTCGATGTACACGCTGACCAGCGGCAATGGCCCCATCCGCGGCGGTGAATGGACGCTGGAAGCGCGCACCACCGGTGATCGCTGGGTGCAGGTCGACCAGCGCCGCGGCGAAGCCTTCGCTTGGGCGATGCAGACCCGACCGTTCCGCATCGCCCAGCCGGGCCGCTACGCCGAGTACCGGCTGCGCATCGGTGCACCGGGTCGCCTGCAGCTGGCGGAAGTCGAACTGCTCGCACCGGCGGCGGCGCGATGAGCACTGCCCTACCGATCACCCGCTGCCTGCTGACCGCCCTGCTCGTCAGCGCCGGGCTCGCCGATGCGCACGCATTCGAGACCACGCAGACCCGCGAGGACGTGACCCTGCACTACCGCGACGCCAGCGATGCGCTGGCCGCGCCGGTCCGGGAGCGCATCATCGAGACCTTCTTCGGCGCGTATCTGCGCGAGCGCGCCGATTTCCATCCAGCCGCACCGACGCAGGTCGGCATCGTGATCGACCCGGCTTACGACGGCATCGCCTTTGTCGGCGAGAAGGCGCAGGCGGCGACGATCACGATCAATCCGGCCTGGCTGGCCAAGCACCCGGGCGACATCGATCTGGTCACCCATGAAGCCATGCATATCGTGCAGGGCTACCCGGAGTACGCCAATGCGCGCGTGCCGGGCTGGCTGGTGGAAGGCATCGCCGATTACGCCCGCGACCGCTACGGCAAGGACAATGCCGGGGCCGGCTGGGCGTTGCCCACGCAGGTCAAGCCGGAGCAGAACTTCGATACCGGCTACCGGGTGACCGGTGCGTTTCTCGCCTGGAGCGAGGCGCAGCATCCCGGGCTGGTGAAGGCGCTCGATGGCGCCCTGCGCGAGGGGCGCTACACGCCGGCGTTGTGGGAAACGCTCAGTGGCGTGGCGTTGCCGGCGTTGTGGGAACAGTACGTGCGGGCACGCTGATTGCTCCGGGTGCCCGATCGGCGTCTGCGAGGCGCCGGCCAGCGGCCGGCACTACCGGTGCCATCGGTGCCCACGGGGTGTTGGTAGGTACCGACCGTTGGTCGGTACGCTTTCGTGGGTCAGCGCGCGCCCACCAACCCGGCGTACAGCGCGAACAACTGCTGGAAATACCGCTTCGTGCGTGGATCGCGCATGACACCGTTCCCGTGGCTGACCGTGGAGGATATGGTCGGGCCCAGGGTGGCGGCGCCCCCACCGGAGCGCCACCACGGCCGGGCCGCGTGGTGCTATTGGGCGCCTGGGAGGTTGCAGGGCGGTGACGTCTGTGCGGCGCGCGTGTGGCAGAGCCACCGGTTTCGCTGCCTGAAACGAGAACGCGCCCCGAAGGGCGCGTTCTGGCAACTGAGATCAAAAAGACCGGCAGGTTACGCGCCGTTCTTTTCGGCCTCCAGCTGCTTGCGGATCTGCGCATCCACGGCCGCGATCGCGGTCATGTTGAGCACGCGGCGCGAGGTCGCGCTGGTGGTCAGGATGTGCACCGGCTTGGCCACGCCCATCAGGATCGGGCCGATCGCCACGCCGTCGGTGAACACGCGTACCAGGTTGTAGGCGATGTTGGCCGCTTCCAGGTTGGGCAGCACGAACAGGTTGGCGCGGCCCTTCAGCGTGCTGTTGGGCAGCAGCTTCTGGCGCAGGGCTTCATCCCATGCAGTGTCGCCCTGCATTTCGCCATCAACATTCAGACGCGGGTTGCGCTTGAGCAGCATCTCGCGGACCGCACGCATCTTCAGCGCGTCCCTGGAATCGTGGCTGCCGAAGTTGGAGTGCGACAGCAACGCCACCTTCGGCTCGATGCCGAACAGCTTCATTCGGTACGCCGCCTGCAGCGTGGCTTCGGTGATCTGCTCGGCGGTCGGGTCTTCCTGCACGTGGGTATCCACGAAGAAGAACACGCCCTGCTGGTTGATCACGCCGGTCATCGCCGAGGTGGAGGTCACCTTGGCTTCCAGCGGCAGCACGCTGCGCACGTAGCCCAGCTTCTTGTGGAAGCGGCCGACCACGCCGGTCAGCATCGCGTCGGCTTCGCCACGCGCCACCATCACCGCCGCGATCAGGGTCGGGCGCGAGCGCATCAGGTTCTTGGCCGCGGCCACGGTCACACCGCGGCGGCCGGTGAGGTTGTGGTAGTACTGCCAGTAATCGTTGAAGCGCGGGTCGTCGTTGATGTTGGTGATGTCGAAGTCGACACCGGCCTTCATGCGCAGGCCCAGGCGCTCGATACGCGATTCGATCACGTCCGGGCGGCCGATCAGGATCGGCTGCGCCAGGCCTTCATCGACCACGTTCTGCACCGCGCGCAGCACCACTTCTTCTTCGCCTTCGGCGTACACCACGCGCTGCTTGTCCGAACGTGCACGGTCGTAGACCGGCTTCATCATCAGGCTGGTGCGGTAAACGAACTGGGCCAGCTTCTCGCGGTAGGCGCCCATGTCGGCGACCGGACGCGTGGCCACGCCCGAATCCATCGCGGCCTGGGCCACGGCGGCCGACAGCTCCACCAGCAGGCGACGGTCGAACGGACGCGGAATCAGGTAGTCACGGCCGAAGCTCGGGGTCTCATCGCCATAGGCCGAGCCCAGGTCGCTGGCCTCGCGGCGTGCCATCGCGGCGATCGCGTGCACGCAGGCGATCTTCATTTCCTCGTTGATCGCGGTCGCGCCGACGTCCAGCGCACCACGGAACAGGTACGGGAAGCACAGCACGTTGTTGATCTGGTTCGGGTAGTCCGAACGGCCGGTGCCGATCAGCGCGTCCGGACGCACCGAACGGGCCACTTCCGGCATGATTTCCGGGGTCGGGTTGGCCAGCGCGAAGATCACCGGGTCCTTGGCCATGGTCTTGACCATGTCCGCGGTGAGGATGCCCGGGGCCGACAGGCCCAGGAAGATGTCCGCGCCGTCGACGATCTCGGCCAGCGTGCGCTTGTCGGTATCACGCGCGTAACGCGCCTTCTCCGGGTCCAGATCGCTGCGGCCGGTGTGGATCACGCCGTCGCGGTCGAAGGCGAGGATGTTCTCTTTCTTCAGGCCCAGCGAGACCAGCATGTTGACGCAGGAGATGCCCGCCGCACCCATGCCGGTGGTGGCCAGCTTCACCTCTTCGATCTTCTTGCCGGTGACCAGCATGGCGTTGAGCACGGCCGCACCGACGATGATCGCGGTGCCGTGCTGATCGTCATGGAACACCGGAATGTTCATGCGCTCGCGCAGCTTGCGCTCGACGATGAAGCACTCCGGTGCCTTGATGTCTTCCAGGTTGATGCCACCGAAGGTCGGTTCCAGCGAGGCGATGATGTCGACCAGCTTGTCCGGGTCGTTTTCATCGATCTCGATGTCGAACACATCGATGCCGGCGAACTTCTGGAACAGCACGCCCTTGCCTTCCATGACCGGCTTGCCGGCCAGCGGGCCGATGTTGCCCAGGCCCAGCACGGCGGTGCCATTGGAGATCACGGCGACCAGATTGCCGCGCGCGGTGAGCTCGCTGGCCTGCTGCGGGTCGGCCATGATCGCCTCGCAGGCGTGTGCCACGCCCGGGGAGTACGCCAACGACAGATCGCGCTGGGTCAACATCGGCTTGGTCGCGGTGACCTTGATCTTGCCGGGCGGCGAGAGCCGGTGATAGTCGAGGGCTGCCTGTTTGAAATCTTCGTTGGACATCGCTTTCTGCAGATGAATGGGCGAGAGGAACAAGGGATCATACCCCCGTTGGCGTGGACGGACCTGTCGCTACGCTGTCGCGGTCATGCTGCAACCGCACATAATCCAGCACCGCGCACCGGGCCTTCAAAACAAAACATGGCCGTGCCGCCCCGGCAGGAACGGCACGACCATGCACCACACAATCAGCTCATCGGGCTCAATGCGCCGGGGCCGGGAGCGTCGCCGGCAGGTCATCGACCACCAGCGGCGGCAGCTCGGCTTCACGGCCATCGAGCACCATCGCCAGGCGGTCACGGTCCAGCGCGTTTTCCCAGCGCGAGACCACCACCGTGGCCACGGCATTGCCGATGAAGTTGGTCAGCGAGCGGCATTCGCTCATGAAGCGGTCCACGCCCAGGATCAGCGCCATGCCGGCCACCGGCACTTCCGGCACCACGGCCAGGGTGGCGGCCAGGGTGATGAAGCCGGCGCCGGTGACGCCGGCGGCGCCCTTGGAGCTGAGCATCGCCACCAGCAGCAGGGCGATCTGGTGGCCCAGGGTCAGCTCGGTGTTGGTGGCCTGGGCGATGAACAGCGCCGCCAGGGTCATGTAGATGTTGGTGCCGTCCAGGTTGAACGAGTAACCGGTCGGGACCACCAAGCCCACCACGGACTTGCTGCAGCCCGCCTTTTCCATCTTCTCCATCAGCGAGGGCAGCGCCGATTCCGAGGACGAGGTGCCCAGCACCAGCAGCAGCTCGGCCTTGAGGTAACGGGCCAGCTTGAACACCGAGAACCCGCACAGGCGGCAGACCACGCCCAGGATCACCGCCACGAACAGGAAGGCGGTCAGGTAGAACGAGCCGACCAGCCAGGCCAGGTTGACCAGCGAGCCGACCCCGTACTTGCCGATGGTGAAGGCGATCGCGCCGAACGCGCCGATCGGAGCGGCCTTCATCAGGATGTGGACCAGGCGGAACACGGGTGCGGTCAGCGCCTCCAGGAAGGTCAGCACCGGGCGGCCCTTCTCGCCGGTCAGGGCCAGCGCGATGCCGAACAGCACCGCCACGAACAGCACCTGCAGGATGTTGCCCTCGACGAAGGCACTGACCAGGGTGGCCGGGATGATGTCCATCGCGAAGCCGACCAGGGTCAGCTCATGGGATTTCTGCACATAGCCGTTGACAGCGGTCTGGTCCAGGTCGGCCGGGTTGATGTTCATCCCCGCGCCCGGCTGCACCACGTGCGCCACCACCATGCCGACCACCAGGGCCAGCGTGGAGAAGAACAGGAAGTAGGCCATCGATTTGGCGAACACCCGGCCCACGGTGCGCAGGTGGGTCATGCCGGCGATGCCGGTGACGATGGTCAGGAAGATCACCGGGGCGATGATCATCTTCACCAGCTTGATGAAGGCGTCGCCCAGCGGCTTGAGCGATTCGGCGAAGGCCGGCTCGTAATGGCCGAGGATGGCACCGAGGACGATCGCCACCACCACCTGGAAATACAGTTGGCGGTAGAACGGCAGCGGCTTGGCCGCCAGCGGGGCGGTGGTGGGAACGTGCATGGGAAAGCTCCGGCAGTGTCACGAAGGATGCCGGCCGCGTTGGGCGGCATCTGGCGTGGCCTTTTTACGCCCGCATCTCGCCAACGCAGATAACCTATTGGTACTAGCCCCCCGGTTCAGCTGGCCGGACTGCCTACACTGCCCCGGCACCGCGCCCCCACGGCGGCGGGTGGCCCGGCTGCGGATCAAGGGGGACAGACCCACAGATTTGCCGTCCGCGGCCGTTGTTGTTCTGCCCCACCCTTATTCAAGCAGCTACCGCCCATGCGCCCTACGCCCCTGTTCATCGCCCTGGCCCTGACCACCGCCCCGCTCGCCGCCACCGCGGCCGACTGGGACAACTGGCCGACCAAGACCACTTTCAGTGACGGTACCGAGCTGGCAGCGACTGCCAACATCGCCTATGACCTCAACGACTTCTCCGGCGGCAGCGGCATCGAAGACGCCGACGCCGTGCGCCGCAAGGAATTCGGCGCGACCCTGAAGAAGAAGGGCGTGTACGACGCCATGGTCTATTACGACTTCCAGGCCGACACCTGGCTGGACGTGTTCGTCCGCTTCGAGAGCAAGGCCTTCTTCGGCAGCGACATCGGCCGCTTCCGCTTCGGCTACATGAAGACCCCGGTCGGCCTGGATGCCGGCACCTCCTCGCGCGCCGGCAGCTTCCTGGAAACCGCCCTGCCCGTGCAGGCGTTCTACGAAGGCCGCCGCACCGGTGCCGAATGGGTGCTGGAGCGCCCGCAGTACCTGCTGCAGGCCGGCGCCTACGGCGGCAAGGACCTGCAGGGCGACAACCCCGGCACCACCCAGGCCGTGCGCGGCGTGTGGACCCCGGTCAAGGCCGCAGGCGACGTGGTCCACCTGGGCCTGGCGTATTCGCAGGAAAACCCGCGCGGCTACCGCGATGGCCGTGATGTCTCGCACGCCGCCAGCGCGCGCCTGCGTGCGCGTCCGGAAGCCGGCCTGACCGACATCCGCCTGGTCGACTCCGGTGCCCTGACCACCGCCGACAAGATCGTGCGCACCGGACTGGAAGGCATCTGGATCCGCGGCCCGTTCTCGCTGCAGGGCGAAGCGCTGCAGACCACGGTCAGCCGTGACGGCAAGCCGGATTACACCGGCAGCGGCCAGTACGCGATGGCGAGCTGGATCCTGACCGGCGAATCGCGCCCGTACAGCGCCGGCGCGGTGGCCAACGTCAAGCCGGCCCACGGCTACGGCGCGGTCGAGCTGGTCACCCGCTACAGCCGCATCGATCTGGACGATGCCGACGTGTTCGGCGGCCGCCAGCACGATTGGACCCTCGGCGCCAACTGGTACCTGACCTCGCACTTCAAGTTCCAGGCGAACTACGTCAAGGTCGACGCCAGCCGTCGCGGCGTGCGCAGCCAGCCGGAGATCTTCGAACTGCGCGCGCAGATGCATTTCTGAGCCCGTCCGGCGGACGCGTTGACGCGCGTCCGCCCTGCCCTGCCTAGACTGGCGCCATGTACCGCGTCTCCCGCTATCGCCCCTGGTGGCTGCTCATCGTCCTGATGCTCGGCGGCACGGCGATGTGTGCGCTGCTGGCCGGGCGCTATGCGCAACAGCGGGCGCTGGATGACGAAAGCCTGCAGGTGCGGCGTCAGCTCGGCCTGTATGCGCAGACCCTGCAGCAGCGCATCGATCGCTTCGGCACGCTGCCGCAGGTACTGGCACTGGACCCGGACCTGCACCAGGCGGTGTCCCATCCGCTCACCGCCGCCGAGCGGCAGCGCCTGAACCTCAAGCTGGCCCAGGCCAACAGCGTCACCCGTGCCTCGACCCTGACCCTGATCGACCGGCACGGCATCGCCGTGGCCGCCAGCAACTGGGACCAGCCGACCAGCAATGTCGGCGAGGACTACAGCTACCGCCCCTACTACCAGCAGGCGATGGCGCGCGGCAGCGGGCATTTCTACGGCATCGGCATGACCACGGCCGTGCCGGGCTACTTCCTCTCGCAGGCGATCTACGACGATCGCGGCACCGTGCTGGGCGTGGTGGCGATCAAGATCGAGCTGCGCGCACTCGAACAGGAATGGCTGCAGAGTCCGGACATCGTGCTGGCCACCGACGCGCATGACGTGGTGTTCCTGGCCA
Organism: Stenotrophomonas sp. HMSC10F06; assembly: GCF_001807865.1. Classification (NCBI taxonomy): domain Bacteria; kingdom Pseudomonadati; phylum Pseudomonadota; class Gammaproteobacteria; order Lysobacterales; family Lysobacteraceae; genus Stenotrophomonas; species Stenotrophomonas sp. HMSC10F06. Next base: position 87,371 of record NZ_KV791299.1, read on the forward strand.
ATGGCGATGCCTGGCGCTACCGCCTGCTGCGCCCGCTCGGCCCGCAGGAGCGCAGCGAGATGCTGGCAACCCGCCAGTACGCCGACCGCTCGCTGCAGCCGCTGCAGGCCCGCACCGCGGAGGTGCTCGCCGACGGCGGGCGCATGGTGCGTGTGGAGCAGCCCGCCCTGCCACGGCCGGTGCTGTGGCAGACCCTGGCGCTGAACGAACCGCAGTGGAAATTGCACCTGCTGCATGACGCCAGCGCCAGCACGGCCGTCGGCCGCAGCGCCGCGCTGGCCGCTGGCGGGATCTGGTTGGCGCTGTGTTTCCTGGGCCTGTTCGTGCAGCAGCGCCGACGCCTGGCCGCGCACCGCCAGCGCAGCCGGCGCGAGCTGGAAAGCGTGCTCAAGCAGCATGCGCAGGAGCTGCGCACCGCCCAGGACGGCGTGCTGCAGGCCGCGCAGCAGGCCGACAGCGGTCTCAGCCGCAGCCTGGCCCACCTGCCACAGGGCGTGGTGGTGATCGACAACGAGCAGAAGCTGGTGGCGTGGAACGCACGCTACCTGGAGCTGTTCCGCTTTCCGACCGGGCTGATCCGGGTCGGACGCCCGATCGAGGAGATCTTCCGCTACAACGCGCGCCGTGGCCTGCTTGGCCCCGGGCCGATCGATGAAGCCATCGAACGCCGGTTGAACCATCTGCGCAGCGGACGCCCGCACATGCGCGAGAGCGAGAAAGACGACGGCACGGTGCTGGAGATCCGCGGCAACCCGCTGCCCGACGGTGGCTTCGTCACCAGCTACGCCGACATCACCGCCTACAAGAACACCGCGCGCGAACTGCGCTCGCTCGCCGATGCGCTGGAGCACCGCGTCGCCGAGCGCACCCGGGATCTGGATGAAGCGCGCCGCGAAGCCGAACGGGCCAACCGCTACAAGTCGCGCTTCGTGGCCTCGGCCGTACACGATCTGCTGCAGCCGCTGAACGCCGCGCGGATGTTCGTTTCGGTGCTGCGCGGCAAGCTGCAGGGCGACGCGCGCGAGCTCAGCGAGCACGTGGATGCCGCGCTCGCGGCGCAGGACGCCATCCTCAACAGCCTGCTCGATATCTCGCGGCTGGAATCGGGTGCGCTGCAGACCCATGTGCGCGCCTTCGCGCTGTCGCCGCTGCTGGAAACGCTGGCGCGCGAGTTCGGCCTGGCTGCCGAAAGCCGCGGCCTGCAGCTGCGCTGGGTGGATACGCGGGCGGTGGTGGTCAGCGACGAGGCGTTGCTGCGCCGGATCCTGCAGAACTTCCTGTCCAATGCGCTGCGCTACACCCCGCGTGGCCGGGTACTGATCGGCTGCCGCCGCGACGGTGCCCAGCTGCGCATCGAAGTGCATGACCAGGGGCCGGGCATTCCCGACAGCCTGCAGGGCGAGATCTTCGAAGAGTTCCGGCGGCTGGACGATGGCGTGGACCAGGAACGCGGGGCCGGGCTGGGCCTGGCGATCGTGGAGCGCATCGGCCGCCTGCTCGGCCACCCGATCCGCCTGCGCTCGACGCTGGGGCGTGGCAGTGTGTTTTCGGTAAGCCTGCCCATGGGCGAGGCGGCAGACGTGGTGCCCGCATCGGCGCCCGCGGCTGCCCCGGTGGTCGACACCGGCGATGACAGCCCGCTACGCCATTGCCGGGTCTGGAGCATCGATGATGATCCGCGGGTCTGCGCCGCCACCCGCGCGCTGTTGGAACGCTGGGGCTGTGCGGTGGAACTGGCCGATGGCCCGCAGGCCGCGCTGGACCTGGCCGCGCCCGCCACGGTGCCGCAGCTGCTGCTGCTCGATGTGCGCATGGGCGAGTTCCATGGCCCCGATCTTTACGAGGCGCTGTGCGTGCAATGGCAGGCGCGGCCCCCGGTGATCCTGGTCACGGCCGAACGCGACGATGCACTGCGCGCACAGGCGGCCGAAAACGGGTGGGGATTCCTGTCCAAACCGGTGCGTCCGCCGGCCTTGCGCGCGCTGATGACGCAGGTGCTGCTGCGCCATCGCGGTGATGCCACGCGCTAGATGCCGGCGCCTGCGTCCCCTTCCGGCTCCAGCGCCTTCACCAGCACCGCCGCCTGCGTGCGGCTGTGGCACTCGAGCTTCTTCAGGATCGCGGTCACGTGCACCTTGACCGTATTTTCGGCCAAGCCCAGTTCATAGGCGATCTGCTTGTTGAGCAGGCCGTCGGCCAGGCACAACAGCACCCGGAACTGCTGCGGGGTCAGTTGCGCCAGCCGCGTGGCCAGCAGCGCATCGGATTCGGACCGCTCTGCCGCCATCGCCGGGAACCACACGCCGCCATCGAGCACCGCCGCCACCGCCTGGCCGAGCGTTTCGGCCGGCGCTGATTTGGGAATGAACCCCGCCGCGCCGAACTGCTGCGCCCGCCGGATCACGCGCGGGTGGTCGTTGGAGGACACGATCACCACCGGTATGTCCGGATGCGCACCGCGTACGTGCAGCAGCGAGGAGAATCCGCGCGCACCGGGCATGGTCAGGTCGAGCAGGACCAGTTCGATCTCGGCGTGCTGATCGAGCGCGCTTTCCAGTGTCGCGGCACTGGCCACTTCGATCACGTGGACCTGCGGCAGCGCCTGACGCAGGGAATGCACGACCGCAGCGCGGAGCAGCGGGTGGTCATCGGCGACCAGGACGGTGATGTCACTCATGCACGAAGTGTGGCATGCCACCCGGCGCACTGTCGCATTCGGCCGCTGACAGCTGGATGACAGCTCACCGGTGACAGGGTCGGATCGACATTTCCTTGTACTGGAGGCTGCATGCTGACACTCATCGGGCTATTGACCATTGCTGCACTGGTGGCTCTGCTGATCACCGGGCGAACGACGGCCATCATCGCCCTCGTGTTGGTCCCGCTGGTGGCTGCGCTGATTGTCGGAACCGGCACGGATGCGCTTGCTGGCTACTTCAATGACGGCCTGAGGCGGGTCGCCCCGATCGCTGCGATGTTCATGTTCGCGATCACTTTCTTCGGGGTGCTGCAGGATGCGGGGCTGTTCCGCCCCCTGGTTGACGGGCTGGTGCGGATGACCGCGGGCAATGTCGTCGCGGTCGCCATGATGACCGCACTGCTGGGGATGGTGGCGCATCTGGACGGTGCCGGTGCCACCACCTTCCTGCTCACCGTGCCGGCGCTGCTGCCGCTGTACCGGCGCCTGCACATGAGTCCGTACCTGATGCTGCTCCTGCTGGCGACCGGTGCAGGCATCTTCAACATGCTTCCGTGGGCGGGGCCGCTCGGGCGCGCTGCCGCCGTGACCGGCATCGACGTCGGCGTGCTGTGGCAGCCGCTGGTGCCGGTGCAGGTGGTCGGTGCGGTGTTGCTGCTGGCGATGGCGGCCGTGCTGGGGCTGCGCGAACGCGGGCGTGCGGCCCGCCTTGCCGCCAGTGGTGGCGACCTGGCGCCTGCCGGGACTGCTGCGCCGCTGCCCCGCGCAGCGGCGCCAGTACCCGTGCGCCATGCGGGGTTGAACGCGCTGCTGTTCGTCGCGGTCCTGGGTGCGCTGGTCGGGAGTCTGTTGCCCTCGGCCTACATCTTCATGATCGGTTTGGCGCTGGCCCTGCTGATCAACTACCGGGGCCCCGCGCAGCAGATGGAGGCGATCGCCGCGCATGCGCCGGCGGCGCTGAAGATGGGTGCGATCATCCTGGCCGCGGGCTCGTTCCTGGGGGTGATGGACGGCAGCGGGATGCTGCGCTCCATCGCGGCGGACCTGGCCCATGTGCTTCCCGACTCCATGCTGCCATGGCTGCATGTGCTGCTGGGCGTGGTCGGCTTGCCGATGGAACTGCTGCTCAGTACCGATGCCTACTATTTCGGACTGCTGCCGGTGGTACTGGAGATCACTACGCCGCTCGGCGTGGACCCCGCGCACAGCGTGTATGCGCTGACCATCGGAAACATCGTGGGGACCTTCATCAGCCCGTTCTCACCGGCGCTATGGCTGGCGCTGGGGCTGGCCGGAGCGGACATCGGGCGCCACATCCGCTACTCGCTGGGGTGGATGTGGGGCTTCTCTCTGCTTCTGTTGGGGGCTGCCTGGTTGCTGGGCGTGTTCTGATCTTCGCGCGGCGTGCTGTCACTGCCTGCGGGCAGCACGCTGGCGCGCCAGGCTTCCAGGAACTGGCGACGCTTGAGTGCGTCCAGATACACCAGCAGGCCGGGGCCGAGCTGGATCGGGCGAAGGTTGCTGGATGGCCCGCCGCCAGTAGTAGCCGCGGGCAGGATCGAGGTCAGGCGTGCCTCCCGTGAGAGGACCTGCTGCCCGCGCGGAGACAGCAGGTAATCCAGGAATCGGCCCGCTTCCTCGGGGTGCCGGCTGCTGCGCGGTATGACCGCCGTACGCAGCACCACCAGGGTGTAGTCCTCCGGCTCGACGATGGCCAACGGCGCGCCGGCCTCGATCCGTGCGCGTGCATAGGACCCCAGCACGTTGTAGACAAGGGCCAGTTCGCCCCGGCTGACCCGGTCCAGCAGCACGCCGGTCCGTTCCTCCAACTGCACCGCGTTGTCGCCCAGTGCACCCAGCAGCGCGCCGGCAATGCTGCCGCGCTGGCTGTCCTGGGTGGCCATGAGGTAACCCACGTTGCTGCGCTCGATATCGTAGGTGCCCACCCGCCCTTTCAACGGTGCATCGGCAGCGTGCAGCAGATCGAGCAGTTGCCGGCGCGTGCGCGGCACCCGGTTCGCCGCCAGGCGGCGGGTGTTGTAGACCATGACCACCGGCTCGTAGCTGATCCCGAACGCCTCGTGCCGCCACTGCGCCCAAGAGGGCAAGGCATCGGTCTGCGCCGAGCGGTGCGGCAGCGCGTGTCCATCGTTGACGAGCTTGGTCTGCAGGTCCATGCCACTGCTGATGAGCAGATCCGGTGCCGCACCAGGCCCCGGCACGTGCAGGTAACGGCTGTAGATATCCTGGGTGATGATGTCTTCGTAGATCACCTCCGTCCCCGGATGCAACCGCTGGTAGTCGGCGATCACCGTGGCGAACACCTCGATGTCGGTCGAGCCATGGATGCGCAGCTGCGCGGTGGGCGCGCCCTGCGCGGGAAAGCGCTGCACGTCGCCGGGGTCGGCCGCTGCGGTGAAAGCCACCAGCATCAACCACAGACCAGACAGAACCTTCATGCGTGCCTCCTCGGCAGCCGGATCGTGGCGATCAGGCCGCCGCCCACCCGGTTGGACAGATCGATATGGCCGCCATGGCTGTCAACCACGCGCTTGACGATCGCCAGCCCGAGCCCGGCGCCACCGGCGGCCGCACCTTCGCCACGCGCGAAACGCTCGAAGACCCGCTCCGCATCGGCCGGCGCGATGCCTCGGCCGTGATCGGCGATGGTCAGTACGCAGTGGGTGTCATCGGTGGTCAACGCGAGCTGCAACGCGCCGTCCCCACCGTACTTGAGCGCGTTGTCGATCAGGTTCTTGATCGCTTCGCGCAGCAGCAGTGCATCGCCGTTGACACAGGCCGGCTCGCGGGTCACCGCCAACTGCACGCGGGGTGCGGGCAATGCCTGCGGAAGCGCCTCATGCAGGGCCTGGTGCACGGTCTCGGCCAGGTCCACCGGCGCGAACCGCTGCAGGTTCGCGCGATGGATCACGCTGGCATCGCTGAGCAGCTGGTTGAGCAGGCGGCTCATGTGGGTGGCGTTGCGCTCGATCGCCTGCAGGCTGCGGCGCATGTCCTCCGGATCATCATCATCCAGTGCCAGCTGCGCCTGCGCGCGCAGCGCGGCCAGCGGCGTACGCATCTGGTGCGCGGCCTCGGCCATGAACGCGCGCAGGGTTTCATTGCTGGTCGACAGCCGCCCCATGAAGCGGTTCAGCGCACCGACCATCTGGTCCATCTCCTGCGGCGTGGCCGCATCCAGTGGCCGCAGATCGGAGGGCTCGCGCCGGGACAGCTCGCGTTCGACCCGCACCAGCGGCCGCAGCGCCCGGTGCACGCCGAGCGCGACCAGGGCCAGCGACAACAGCGAGAGCACCACGATCGCGACCAGGGCGCGGGTCACCATGTCCTGGGCCAGCGCCTCGCGTGCGCGCCGGGTCTGCCCGACCTGCACGCGGACTTCCGCCTGCGCGGACGGGGAGGAGACCCGCCGCGACACCACCACGAAGCGCACGGTCTCACCGCTGTAGGACGCGTCGAACAACTGCGGGCGATCGCTCGGCGCGCGCGGCGGCGCCGGCAGATCGCCGTAGCCGGTCACGGTCTGGTTGCGTGCATCGGAGACGCGATAGAACACGCGGTCTTCCGGCGCCATCGCCAGCAGGTCGAGCGCGGCGTAGGGCAGATCGACCTGCCACTGCGCCTCCACCAGCGCCACCGAATCGATGATCGACAGTGCCGAGGACACCAGCAGGTGATCGTAGGAACGATTGGCGGCGCGCTGGCCATAGTCGCGTGCACCGAAGAACAGCGCCACGGCGAACAGCGCCATCAAGCCGCCGAGATAGAGCCACAGCGTGCGCCGGATCGAGCTCGGCGCGCGGGCATCACCCGCCATCGGGACGGCTGCCATCGGGCGTGGCGTCGTGTGCTTCGAGCAGATAGCCGCTGCCGCGCACGGTGACGATGCGCAGCGGTGCATCGGCCAGCTTGCGCCGCAGGCGACCGACGTAGAGTTCGATCGCGTTCGGGCCGGCCTCGTCATCGAAGCCGAACAGGCCGTTGCCGATCTCGTCCTTGCCCACCACCTGCCCCAGCCTCCCCATCAGGATCTCAAGCAGGCGGTACTCGCGGTTGGGCAGCTCGATCGGCTGGCCGTCCAGGCTGACCCGGTGCGCGGCGTTGTCGAACTGGAAGCCACCGATCTGCACCACCTCGCTGGCCTGCCCGCGGGTGCGGCGCAGCAACACGCGGCAGCGCGCCTCGAACTCGCGGAAATCGAACGGTTTGCCGAGGTAATCATCCGCGCCGACATCCAGCGCCTGCACGCGATCTTCGATCCCGTCACGCGCGGTGAGCATCAGCACTGGCGTGCTGTCGCCGCGCTCGCGCATGCCGGCCAGCACGCGCAGACCGTCCAGCTTGGGCAGGCCGATATCGAGCACGACCAGATCGAAGCTCTGGTAGCGCAGCACGCTCGCCGCGGCCAGCCCGTCGCTCTGCCAGTCCACGGCATGCCCACTGCGGCGCATGCGGCGGACGATCGCGTCGGCCAGGTCCGGGTTGTCTTCCACCAGCAGGATGCGCATCGGTCGGGATCGGGAAAGGTGCGGGAATGGTAGCGCGTGCGGCCGCCTCCGTGCGCTTCGCTGCGGTGCAGCAATGACTGACAGGTGGATGACAGCATCCCGGCACTAGGCTGCGCCCTCGCGTCACTACTGAACATCCGGCACCTGGGAGGGTCCATGGAACTGAACGCATTGCGCTGCTGTCTGCCGGCTGCCTGCACGCTGTTGTTGGCCGCGCCGGCCTGGGCCGCCGACGACCGTGATGACGAGCGCCCGGTCACCGCCAGCCTCGGCGGCCGCCTGCACCTGGATTTCGCCGATTTCCACAACGACCGCCGCGGCACCCCGAACAAGGACGACACCGAGATCCGCCGCGCGTGGCTTGACGTATCCGGCAAGTTCTTCGTGGTCGACTACAAGATGGAAGCGGATTTCTCCGGCGACCGGGTCGAGGCCAAGGACGTGTTCGTCAGCCGCAGCTTCGGCGATGCCGGCAAGCTGACCGTGGGCCAGTTCAAGCAGTTCTTCTCGCTGGATGACCGCACCAGTTCCAACTACGGCACCTTCCTGGAGCGCGGCAACGCCGGCACCACGTTGGCCCCGCTGTATCGCCTCGGCGCGTCCTGGCAGGCCGCACGCGGCGACATGACGTGGGCGGCCAGCGCCTACAGCCTGGAGAGCATCGACGCATGGCAGGTCAAAGGCCGTGCCGCCGGTGGCCGCGCTACCTGGGCGCCGGGCGCCACCGCCGGCGACGTGCTGCACCTGGGCCTCTCGCTGGCCCATGAGCGCTACGACAACCCCGGCACGGACGGCGTGCCTGCCCTGCGCATCCGCCCGCGCCCGGCCGGCCACCTCTCCGACAACAGCCGCCTGACCCTGGTCGATTTCTCGGCCGGGCGCGACACCGACGTCAACAAGTGGTCGCTGGAGTACGCACAGGTGAACGGGCCGCTGTCCTGGCAGGGCGAATTCAGCGGCGCCACCTTCGACGACGGCAGCCAGCGCGGCAAGGTGCTGGCCGGCTACGGCCTGGTCAGCTGGTTCGTCACCGGCGAATCGCGCGTGTACGACCGCAAGACGGGGCGCTTCGGCCGGGTCAAGGATTTCCAGCACACCGCCGGCGCGTTCGAACTGGCACTGCGCTATGACCAGATGCGCGGCGACCAGCACCTGATCGGCCAGCCGGACCTGCGCGACGGCCAGACCGAGGCGTGGACGCTGGGTGGCAACTGGTACATGCGCCCGAACCTGCGCTTCATGCTCAACCTGATCGAAAGCCGCAACCGCGACCGCCTGGCCGACGCCACCGTGGATCGCACGCGCGCGGTCACCGGCCGCCTGCAGTACGACTTCTGATGCCTACTTTCCGCACCGTTTCTTCTGGAGAATGCAGATGATGCTGAGCATCCTCGGCTTTGGCATGGTCATTACATTCATGTATTTGATCATGAGCAAGCGGCTCTCGCCGCTGGTCGCCCTCATCACCATTCCGATCCTGTTCGCGCTGATCGGCGGCTTCGCGGCCGGCATCGACGACATGATGCTGGAAGGCATCAAGAAGATCGCGCCGACCGGCGTGATGCTGATGTTCGCCATCCTGTACTTCGGGGTGATGATCGATGCGGGCCTGTTCGATCCGCTGGTGCGGATCATCCTGCGCTTCGTCAAGGGCGACCCGATGAAGATCGTGCTCGGCACCGCCATCCTGGCGATGCTGATCTCGCTCGACGGCGATGGCTCGACCACCTACATGATCACCGTGTCGGCGATGCTGCCGTTGTATCAGCGCCTGGGCATGAACGCGTTGAACATGACCTGCGTGACCATCCTCGCCGGTGGCGTGATGAACCTCACCCCGTGGGGCGGGCCCACCGCCCGTGCCGCCACCGCGCTGCACGTGGACCCGGCCGACGTCTTTGTGCCGCTGATTCCCTCGATGGTGATCGCCTGCGCCGGCGTGCTGGTGCTGGCCTGGTACCTGGGCATGAAGGAACGCCGTCGCCTGGGCGTGGTCACCCTGCCGCAGGGCGGGAGCTGGATGGACAACAGCGTCTCCGATGATGGCAACACGCTGCCGACGGTGGAAGACGCCGAGGACACCAAGCGCCCGAAGCTGCTGTGGGTCAATCTGGGCCTGACCATCGCCCTGATGACCGCGCTGATCCTGGGCGTGCTGCCGATGCCGGTCCTGTTCATGGTCGGCTTCGCGATCGCCCTGGTGATCAACTACCCGAACCTGGCCGAGCAGCGCCGCCGCGTGGTCAACCATGCCGGCAACGTGCTGTCGGTGGTCTCGCTGATCTTCGCGGCGGGCATCTTCACCGGCATCCTCAACAACACCGGCATGGTCGAGGCGATGTCGCACAGTTTCCTGGCGATCATTCCCGACAGCTGGGGCCCCTACCTGGCGGTGATCACCGCGCTGGCCTCGATGCCGTTCACCTTCTTCATGTCCAACGACGCCTTCTACTTCGGCGTGCTGCCGATCCTGTCCGAAGCGGCCGGCAACTACGGCATCACGCCGGTGGAGATGGCGCGTGCCTCGCTGGCCGGCCAGCCGGTGCATCTGCTCAGCCCGCTAGTGCCCTCGACCTACCTGCTGGTCGGCCTGGCCAAGGTGGAGTTCGCCGATCACCAGAAGTTCACCCTGAAGTGGGCCATCGCCATTTCGATGCTGCTGATGTTCGGTGGGCTGCTGTTCGGCCTGTATCCGCTTGCGTCCTGATCCGCCTACCAAGGAGCCTTCCGCCATGACTCTTCGCATCGCCTACGTCACCAGCGCCATGGGCAGTGTCGGCACTGCCATCTGCCAGAAGCTGGCCCGCAACGGCCACACCGTGGTCGCCGGCTGCGCCCCGAATTCACCGCGCAAAGCCGCCTGGCTGCGCGAGCAGCGCGAACTGGGCTTCGATTTCATCGCCTCGGAAGGCAATGCCGCGGACTGGGCGTCGACGGTGGCCGCGTTCGCCAAGGTGAAGGCCGAAGTCGGCGAGATCGATGTTCTCGTCAACAATGCCGGCGGCAGCCGCGATGTGCTGTTCCGCCAGATGAGCCCGGATGATTGGAATGCGGTGATGGGGTCGAACCTGCATGCGCTGTTCAACATCACCAAGCAGGTGATCGATGGCATGAGCACGCGCGGCTGGGGCCGGATCGTGAACATCGGCTCGGTGAGTGCGCACAAGGGCCAGATCGGCCAGGTGAACTTCGCGACGGCGAAGGCGGCGATGCATGGCTTCAGCCGGGCGCTGGCCAATGAGGTGGCGACGCGGGGCGTGACGGTGAATACGATTTCGCCCGGGTATATCGCGAGCCAGTCGATCAGTAGTTTCCCGCCGGATGTCCTGGATCGCCTGGCGGGTTCGGTGCCGATCCGTCGTCTGGGCAAGCCGGAGGAGGTGGCCAGTCTGTGCGCGTGGTTGGCGTCGGATGACGCGGCGTATGTGACGGGTGCGGATTATGCGGTGAATGGTGGTCTGCACATGTTCTGAGGATTTTGCGCGTCCTGTTTGATGCGTGACCTCCCCCACGAGGTGAGCCGCGATGCTGATTGGCATCGCGGCTTTTTTTTCGCTGGTTTGCGTTATGTGGACGTCGTTTCGGTAGCGCCGGCCGCTGGCCGGCGCCTCGCGATGGCGGGTTCAGGGGGTTGCCGGCCAGCGGCCGGCACTACCGGCACCACCGACCGACGGTCGGTGGCTACCCCACCGGATCAGAACTCCGCAGCGACCGTCATGAACAGCTGGCGCGGCGCGCTGGCGTGGATCGCGTAGCGGGTGCCGGTCGGGTCGGTCGGGGCGAACGAACTGAGCTGGCCGGCGTAGCGCTTGTTGGTCAGGTTGGTCGCGTTGAGCGAGACCTTGATGTCGCGCAGGCCCATGCCCGGCCCGAACGAGTACCCCATGCCCGCATCGAAGGTGGTCACACCCGGCACCGACTGGTCGTTGGTGTAGGTGTAATACCGCTTGCCCGTGTACTTCGCGCGCAGGCTGGCGAAGAAGCCATCGCGGTTCCAGCTGATTTCACTGGAGGCCATGCGCTCGGGCGTATCGACCGTGATCTTCCCGGCCACCGGCACGATCGCACCGCCCGAGGTGTAGTTGTCCTCGTAGGTGGTCTTGTTCCACGAGAGCGCGTTGTACCACTGCAGGCCGTCCATCGGCTTGAGGATGAAGGTCAGTTCCGCACCGCGGCTCTTCACCGAACCGACGTTGATGAAGCGCGTGATGCACTCCGGTCGCGTACCCACTTCGATGCTGGTGCACGGGTTGAGCGAGAGCAGGCGGTTGTCGAACATCACGTGGTAGGCCGCGATCGAGGCCTGGTACTTCTCGCCGAAGGTGCGGAAGCCCGCTTCCAGCGTCTTGGACTTTTCCGGCTCCAGCCCGGCGCTGGCGGCGAAGGATTCCGGCGAGACCTGCAGCGGGCCACCGCTGCCGCCGCCGACGAAGGCGGCGATGTTCTCCGAGTACGAGGCAAATACTTCCTGGTTCGGGCTCAGCTTGAAGCCGATACCGGCCTGCGGCAGCACCGATTCCTTGGCGGTCAGGGTGCCGGAGGCGTAGCTGGCTTCGGTGCCCGGCTTCGCATTGGCGGTCATGCGGGTGTTCGGGCTCTTGATGCCCACATCCACGGTCAGGCGGTCGTCCAGGAAGCGCATGCGGTCCTGCACGTAGAACTGGCGCGTGCGGATGTCGAAGTCCTGGTCGAACAGGCGGCGGTCCGGGTGGTTGAGGTAGCCGTCATCCAGGAACGGACCGGTGATGTAGTAGAAGTTGCGCTCCACGTTGTGGTCGTTGCGCTCGTACCACAGCCCTGCCTCCAGCGAATGGATGCCCCACTGCCAGCTCAGCGCGGCGGTGATGCCCTGGCGGTTGATGGTGTAGTTGGTGCTGCGGATGGAGATCGGCAACATCTCCGGGGTGCCGGGGTTGGACGGCTGGCCCGGTGCCCACCAGTGGCCCTGGCCACGGTTCTCATGGTGGTAGCCAAGCAGCTTCAGGCGGGCGCTGTCGCCCAGCGCGAGGTCGGCATCCAGCGAATACAGGTTGTCATCACGCAGCGCGCGGCTCTGGTAGTACGCATCATCGATGCTGTTGACGCCACCGGTGAACGCACACTTCTGGGCGTTGTAGGTGCCCGGTGCGCAATAGGCGGCGGCGACGGCGCGATCCCAGTCCGGCGCGTAGATGTTCCAGTCCCAGCCCAGGCCGCGCGCCAACATGCTCTTGGACAGGTAGGCGTAGTTGGCCTGGCTCACGCGCGAGGTCGCCGCGAACGCGCCGAAGCGATTGTCACCCACGTTCCAGATCGCCTTGGCATTGAACTGGCGGGTGGTCTGGTTCTGGTTCGGCTCGGCCCACATGTCCGCGTTCTGGTGCACGCCGGACACGTAGGCAGAGAAGCCATTGATATCGCCGGTGTCCACGCGCAGGTAGCCACGGCGCTGGTTGTCATCGCCGACGGTGACACTGGCCTTGCCGCCGAACTCGGTGGACGGGTCCTGCGAGAAGTACTGGATGGTGCCACCGAGGTTGCTGGTGGAGGCCACGCCCAGCGAGCCGATGCCCTGCGACAGCTCGGCGCCGGCCAGGTTCTCGGCGATCAGCGCACGGGCGATGCTCAGGCCGTTGTAGTTGCCGTAGCTGTTGTCGCCCAGCGGAATGCCATCCAGTGTGTAGCCCAGGCGGCTCTTGTCGAAGCCACGCAGGCTGATCGTCTGCGATTCTTCATTGGCGCCGAAGGCATCGTTGGACTGCACGGAGACGCCTGGCAGGCGGTCGAGGATCTTCTGGCCGCTGGTACCCGGCGGCAGCACTTCCTTGTCCACGGCGGTGATGCGCTGCACCTGGCGGGTCTCGCCCTGGCCGATCACCGAAACGGTGTCCAGGGTCTGCGCGCTGAGCGCGACGTTGGCAGCGGCGGTGGCGTCTACATCGGCAGCGTGGGCGTTGGCGGCGCACAGCGCGAGCGCCACCGCGATCGTCAGGGGTCGGGTAAGCATGGTCGTCCGTTACATGGGGGAAGATGACCTGCGCAATGCAGGTGCATGACCAGCATGCGAGCGGAACATGAAAGGATGTTTACGGTGCGGGTCATCGCAGATGAATTGCGATGCAGTGCTCATTAACGCACTGAGTGCATGTGGAAGGCGCGCGAGCTTGCCGGCCAGCGGCCGGCACTACTCGGGGGCGAGCTGGTCCATGCGGATGCGGTTGGCGAACAGCGAGAAGGCGAGCATGCCGGCCAGCCCATTCGCGCGGCTGACCCAGTGCGGGAGCCAGCGCGGCGGGCGCAGGATGCCCTCTTCGAACAGCGGCGCAAACGCGATCGCATCGGTCAGCGACATCTTGCCGGCAAACAACCAGCGGCAGACCTGCAGGCGGTCCTCGGCCAGCATGTGGCGGAAGAAGGTGTGCACCGAGACCAGCCCGCGCAGGTACACGGTGTCCTTGGTGAAGGCTGCGCCGCCGCTCGGCGGCACGCCGCGGAACACGCGCTGGGCCGAGGCAAAGCTCTCTTCGTTGTTCTGCCCCGCCGCGCAGAAATAGCGGAACACCTCGATGAAATCGGCGCCCTCGCGTGCCATCGCGATGGCTTCGGTACGCAGGCTGATGCGCTTGAGGCGCTCGATGTCGATGCTGCCGGTGATCTGTTCGGCGAACGTGGCCAGCCCCTCCTGGGTCGCGGTGACCCGCGGCGACGACAGCGCCAGGCTGGGCAGGTGCGGCTGCTCGCGTCCGTTGAGTGCGGTCAGCGAGTGCACCAGTGCTTCATGGTGGAACAGCTGCGCGCGGTCATAGGCGCTGAAGCGGGCACTGGTGCGCAGGCGGATCCGGTTGGGGCCGGCGGCGGCCTTGGAAATCAGCTCCGGGTCCAGCTGCACGGTGATGATGCGCGACTCGAAGAACGCATCCAGATCACTCTGCAACTGCAGCTGCAGCGCAGTGGCCGAGACCGGCACCTGCTCTTCGGGTGCGAGCAGTTCGTGGTCCAGCTCCTGCGCGATCTGGATGAAGTGGCGGGCAGCATCGCGGGTACTGGGTCCATTGCCTGGCAATGGCTGCTCCGGCGCGCCGAACAACTCCACCGAATAACGGTCGACCTCGGCGGTGCCCAGCGATTCGAGCAGGCCGGCGGCCTGGTCCCAGCTGTGCGCCGAGCGCTGCACATACAGGCCGATGGGATGGTCGGGATCGCATTGGGCGCTGATCGCAGCCAGCCGGTGGCGGGTATCGCTGAAATCGAGCCGGGGGTAATCGACCTGCGGCAGCACCGGCTGGCCGCGGGCGACGCTGGCCAGGAACGGGGCCTGCAGCGCGGCCGGCCAGCTGGTCAATCCCAGCAGTTTGATCCCGCCCACCGCCTCGACCAGTTGGGCATCGAGCGCGGTGTGGTGGGCAACGTCACGATCCACGGTCATTGGCGTGTCCATGGACGGACAGTAGCAAAAGCTATCGCCGGCCGCCCTTACCGCCCGGGCGCCACTGGGCGCCCTTGCCCACGTGCTTGCGTTCGATCGCCTGCTGCGCCTGGCGCACGGCCAGCTTGGCAGCGGCGGCGGCCACTTCTTCTTTCAGCTTGAAGTAGTTGAGCAGGCGCTCTTCATCCAACGTGCCGTCCTCGATGGCCGCGCGGATCGCGCAGCCCGGCTCACGCTGGTGGGCGCAGTCGCGGAAGCGGCATTGCGCCGACAGGGCTTCCACGTCGGAGAAGCCACCTTCGCTCAGGGCCTCCTCACCGGTCGGCTTGAGTTCGCGCATGCCGGGGGTATCGATCAGGCAGGCGCCGGCCGGCAGCGGGATCAGCGCGCGGTGGGTGGTGGTGTGGCGCCCGCGCGAGTCGTTGACGCGCACATCGGCGGTCTTCATCCGCTCCTCGCCCAGCAGCGTATTGGTCAGGGTCGACTTGCCGGCCCCGGAAGATCCCACCAGCACCACGGTCTGGCCGGCGGCCAGCCACGGCAGCAGGGCCGAGGCACTGGCCGGGTCCTTGCCGTTGATGGCCAGCAGCGGGATGTTCTGCGCGGCCAGTTCTTCCAGCACGTCCAGGGCGTCCTGGCTGTATTCGGTCTGGTCGGCCTTGGTCAGCACCACCACCGGCTGCGCGCCGCCCCCGCCGACCAGCAGCAGGTAGCGTTCGATCCGGCGCGGATTGAAGTCCGCATCCAGGCCACAGACGATGAACACCGTATCGATGTTGGCCGCGATGACCTGCTGGTGGTAATGCTCGCCGGCCGCGCCACGCTTGATCGCGGTGCGCCGCGGCAGCAGGGCCACGATCTTGATTCCCTCCAGCAGCACCCAGTCGCCCACCGCTGCGCGCTCGTGGCTGGGGAAGCGTGGGCGCTGCCACTCCGGCGGCGACTCGGTCTTGATCGCCGCGTCAGGTGCATCGGACACGATGTAGCCGGTGCGATGCTGCTCGATCACCCGGCCCGGGCGCGCCTGCGGGAACTGCTCGAACAGGGCCTGCCAGGCCGGCAGTTCAGGGCCGCCCGGCCAGGGCCAGCCGATGGTCTGCAGGGCACGGTAATCAGTGGGTTCGCTCATCGTGCCCATTCTAAAGGGTGTGGCGGCCGGGCGTCGCCGCGATGGGCCGGCGCTGGGGTCGACCCGTGGAAATCCTTTCAGTTGAAACCGCCTTGCCAGCGCAGGGAATGCGGCCGGAAACGCTTGCCCTGCAACGCAACAATTCCGCTACCATGCGGTTTCCATGCCTGAATGACGGCCCGTTCATGTCCACGCCTCCGCTGAAGCCGCTCGCCACCCGCGAGCGCCTGTCCGAAGTCCGCTACGAGATCCGGGGCGAACTGGCGCGACGAGCGCGGGAGCTGGAGGCCCAGGGCCGCAAGCTGATCAAGCTCAACATCGGTAACCCGGGCAATTTCGGGTTCCGTGCGCCGGAGCACCTGCAGCGCGCGATCGCCGACGACATGGGCCGCACCGATCCCTATACCCACCAGCAGGGGCTGCCGGAGGCGCGCGAAGCCATCGCCGCCGCGTACGCCCGGCGCGGCGCACCCGATGCGCACCCGGACCGGGTATTCATCGGCAACGGCGTCAGCGAGTTGATCGACCTGTCATTGCGCGCCCTGCTCAACCCGGGCGACGAAGTGCTGGTGCCCTCGCCCGATTACCCCTTGTGGTCGGCCGCGACCATCCTCAACGATGGCCGCCCGGTCTATTACCGCTGCGCGCCGGAGAACGGCTTCCAGCCCGACCCGGTCGAGATCGAGGCGCTGGTGTCCTCGCGCACCCGCGCGATCGTGCTGATCAACCCGAACAACCCCAGCGGCGCCAGCTACTCGCGTGAGCTGCTGGAGCGCATCGTCGCCATCGCAGCCAAGCACAACCTGCTGTTGATGGTCGATGAGATCTACGACCAGATCCTCTACGACGACGCGCAGTTCCATGCCGTCGCACCACTGGCGGGCGACCACCCGTGCATCACCTTCAGCGGCCTGAGCAAGGTGCATCGCGCCTGCGGCTGGCGCGTGGGCTGGGCGATGCTGTCCGGTGCGGCCGAGCGGCTGGGCGAGTTCCGTGCAGCGATGGATCTGCTCAGTGCGCTGCGCCTGTGCGCCAACGTGCCGGGCCAGTACGCCATCGATGCGGCGGTCAACGGGCCGGACACGATCTCGCCGCTGTGCGCGCCCGGTGGCCGCCTGTATGAAACCCGCCGCGCAGTGATCGAGGCCTGCAATGCCAGCGAGCACCTGTCGCTGGTGGCCCCGGCCGGTGCGCTGTATGCGTTCCCGGCGGTGGTCGGTGCGGCGGCGCGCAGCTTCGACGACCATGATTTCGCGCTGGAACTGATGAACGAGGAAGGCGTGCTGGTGGTCCCGGGCTCGAGCTTCAACGTGCCCTACCGCCACCACTTCCGTGTGACCCTGCTGCCCGAGCCGGAGGTCATGCGTGATGTGTTCGCGCGCATCGATCGCGCCCTGGCACGGCGTGCCGAGGCCAACACCAAGGTGGTGCCGCTCAAGCCGCGCAGCGCGGTGGCCTGATGGGCCTGCCGTACCTGGCCCTGGGCGATTCCTACACGATCGGCGAAGGCGTTGACCCCGCCGGGCGCTGGCCGATGCAGTTGGCCGCCGCCCTGCGCGATATCGGCGTGGCGGTGGACGATCCCAGGATCATCGCCACCACCGGCTGGACCACCGACGAGCTCGAGGCCGGTATCGATGCAGGCGCACCGCAGGGGCCGTTCGAGCTGGTGAGCCTGTTGATCGGGGTCAATGATCAATACCGTGGGCGCAGCGTGGACGAGTACCGCCCGCGCTTCACCGCGCTGCTGCAGCGCGCGCTCGCCTTCGCCGGTGACCGTGCCGCGCGGGTGCTGGTGCTCTCGATCCCCGACTGGGGCGTGACCCCGTATGCCGTGGCATCCGGGCGAGACCGCGTGCAGATCGGGCAGGAACTGGATGCCTACAACGCGGCGGCGGCAGCGATCTGCGCCGAGCACGATGTAGCGTTTGTCGACATCACCGACCTGAGCCGCCAATGGGGGGGCGAGACGGTGATGCTGGCCGACGATGGCCTGCACCCCTCCGCGGCGATGTACACGCTGTGGCACCAGCGCGCGTTTGAAGTAACGCGCGTGCTGTGGGCGGAGCCCAGCCGCTGAGCGAGGCCACGCTGCCGCTGGCCAGGGAACAGGCCCGCCGGATCGCCACGGCGTTCCTGCCGGCACAGCGCTTCGGCAACCGCCGCGATTACTACTACAGCCGCGGCAAACTTGGCAGCGATCCGCTGTATCCCGGGGTGCTCGCCGCGCTGGAGGATGCTCCTGCCGCGCCCTTGCTGGATATCGGCTGCGGTTTGGGCCTGCTGGCCCACGTGCTGCACCAGCACGGCAGTGCGCTGGCGTACCACGGCCTGGATATCGACGCCGACAAAGTGGCCCGCGCAGAGCGGGCCAGCGCACGCGCCGCGCTGCCGCACGCCCGGTTCACCTGCGTGGATGCCAGCGCCGCCCTGCCCGCACACCACGGCAACGTCGCGCTGCTGGACGTGTTGCAGTACCTGCCCGCCGCGGCCCAGACCCGGTTGCTGCACGAGGCCGCCGCACGCGTGGCGCCCGGTGCGCGGCTGGTGATCCGCACTGTGCTGGCCGACAACAGTGGCCGCGATCGCACCACGCGCATCACCGACATGCTCGCGCACCTGGTCGGGTGGATGGGCACGCGGCCACGCCATTACCCCGATGCCGGGAGCCTGCGCGCCCCCCTGGAGCGGGCCGGGCTGCAGCTGCGGATGACACCGCTGTATGGCAACACCCCGTTCAACAACTGGCTGATCGTCGGCGATCGGGCGCGCGTCGCTTGACCGACGTGGCTCGCGCCACCGGCCGCACGCGCGCATACTCGCGCCCCCCTTCCGGCACGGAGCCGCCCATGCCTCGACAGACCCGACATTCCGCGCTTGGCATCGCCGCGCTGATCGTCAGTGGCGTGGGCCTGGTGATGCTGCTGCTGAGCATGCATTACGCCCATGCGCCCGAACACGCGGCGATGCGCGAGCTGCCATGGTCGCTGGCCGCACTGCTGGGCAGCAGCGTCGGCCTGGCGATCCTGGCCCTTTTGCTCGGCCTGGGCAGCGTGCTGCAACCCCGCCGGCGCCGCCTGTTCGGCATCATCGCGCTGCTGGTGACCCTGGGCCTGCTGATCGCCCAGCTCTCGCTCGGGGGCTGGATCAGCGACCAGTGGCATGCGTCGCACCCGCCCGCAGGCGCCACGACCCCGACCACGCCCGCCCTGGCCCACTGACACCGTCCGTTCCACCGCATCGACAAGGAGCCCTGATGCACACCCCTCATTCCGGCATGGGTATTGCCGCGTTCATTACCGCCGTGTGCGGCGCCGTGTTGATGCTGGGCCTGGTCGTCATCGCCGGCATCATCGAGACCACGACGCCAGGCGGCATGGAAGAAACCTCGATGTCGGCGATCCTGGTCGGTCTTGGCCTGATGCTCACCGCCCTGATGCAGCTGGTGGCCTTCGGCCTGGGCGTGGCCGGTGCATTGCAGGCGGACCGCCGCCGCGTGTTCGCCGTGCTCGGCCTGGTGTTCTCGATCGGCAGCATGCTCGGCGTGGTGCTGCTGATGGTCATCGGCTCGCTGAGCTGAGCCCGGCCTGCGCCGGTCCCCGGTCTGGCGTCAGTCCGGCAGGCCGGCATGCAGGCCACGCGCCTGCACCGCCTGCAGCACCGCTTCGATGATGGCCAGGTTGTGGCCATGCGCGGCACCCTCATGCAGCAGCACGATGCTGCCGGGCGCCAGATCACGGGTGATCCGCTCGACCACCTGGCCGGGCGTGCAATCGACACCGTCGAAACCACGGGCGCTCCAGCCGACCCGGGTCAGCTGCCACTGCTTCAATGCAGGGGCCACGAACGGATTGGTCATCCCCACCACCGAGCGGTACCAGCGCGGCGGCGTGCCGGCGATCGCGGTGAGGGCCTGCTGGCACAGCGCGATTTCCTCCGCCATGGCCTGCCGCCCCAGCCGCCAGAAGCGGGTCTGCGGGTGGCTGTGGCTGTGGTTGCCCAGGCTGTGCCCGCGGGCCAGCATCGCCTGCACCAGCTCCGGCCGCGCCTGCGCGCGTTCACCGACCAGGAAGAAGGTCGCCTTAGCCTCGTAACGGTCCAGCAGCTCGAGCACCGCCGGGGTTTCTTCCGACGGCCCATCATCGATGGTCAGCCAGACCTTGCGCGCCTGGCCGGGCAGGCGGCTGAGCACCGGGGCATAGAAGGGGCTGTTGGGCAGGAACACCGGCACCATGAACAGGGCATGGGACGCCACCATCAGCGGCAGCCCACAGCGCCAGCCCCAGGCGACCCAGGCGAGCACCACCAGCACCTGCGACAGCACCAGCCACGGCAGCCAGCGCCAGGGGCGCCGGGGAATGCGATACAACGTTTCCGGTACGGTCATGCCCCATGATGCCATGCCGCGTAGAATAGGCGGTTCGCATATCCGGACCCCGACCGTCATGTCCCTTGATCCCGCCCTGCGCTCGCGCATCGAATCCATTCTCAACGCCAACCGCGTCGTGCTGTTCATGAAGGGTCAGCCGAGCATGCCGCAGTGCGGTTTCTCGGCCAAGGCCGTCGGCGCCCTGCAGGACCTCGGCGTGGAGTTCGACCACGTCAACGTGCTGGCCGACGCGGAGATCCGCGAAGGCATCAAGGCCTACGGCGAGTGGCCGACCATCCCGCAGCTGTACATCGATGGCGAGCTGATCGGTGGCAGCGACATCATCCTGCAGATGGCCGGCAGCGGTGAGCTGAGCAGCGTGCTTGGGCTTGCCGCCCCGGACCGCACCCCGCCGCGCATCACCGTGACCCCGGCCGCCGTGGAAATGCTGCGCGGCGCGCTGGCCGATTCCCCGGGTGCTGCGCTGCAGCTGGGCATCGACGCGCGCTTCCAGCCGAACTTCCAGCTGGCCCCGCACGACGACAACGCGATCGCCGCCGAGTCCAACGGCCTGCGCGTGCAGTTCGACCTGGCCAGCGCCCGTCGTGCCGAAGGCATCACCATCGACTGGGTGGACGACATCCGCGGCAAGGGCCTGGCGATCGACAACCCGAACGCCCCCAAGGCGGTGCAGGAACTGAGCGTGCGCGACGCCGACGACCAGCTGCGTGCCGGCAGCATCACCGTGGTCGACGTGCGCCCGGCCGACGAGCGTGCGATCGCGGCGATCAACGCCCCGTTCGAAACGTTCGACGGCGACAACCGCGCCCGCCTGGAAGCCCTGCCCAAGGACACCGCGCTGGCCTTCCTGTGCCATCACGGTGGCCGCAGCGCACAGGCCGCCGAGCAGTTCCGTGCCCTGGGCTTCACCAAGGTGTCCAACATCACCGGCGGCATCGATGCCTGGTCGAACGAGGTGGACAACGGCGTGCCGAAGTACTGATCTTCAGCACGTAGCGCGATACGAAAAACGCCGGCAATGCCGGCGTTTTTTGTGCGTGGCGCACGGGCGTCCATCGGTTATCCCGCAAACCCGCCTTCGGCCAGGTAATCCAGTTCCTCCGGCGTCGGCATCCGGCCCAGCACCGCATTGCGGTGCGGGAAGCGGCCGAACCGGCGGATGATGTCGCGGTGCAGTTCGGCGTACTGCAGGTATTCCTTGTCGCCGAGCGCATCGAACATCGCCACCGAGCGTTCCTGGTCCTGCGGATCCTCGGAGTGCTCGAACGGCAGATAGATGAAGGCCCGCAGCTTGGGTACCAGCTGCAGGTCCAGGCCTTCTTCCACCGCGCGCATGGCGTAATGACGCGCCAGGCCATCGGTGGCGTAGGAATGGGCCGTATCGCGGAAGCAGTTGCGCGGGAACTGGTCGAGCAGGATCATCAGTGCCAGCGCGCCATCGGCACTGCTGAGCCAATGCTCGCGGGCACGCCGGGCGGCGGCGAAATGCGCGTCCTGGAACTGCTGGCGAAACCGCGCATCGAACGCGTCATCGCGCGCGAACCACTTCTGCGGTCCGGCGTCGCGCCAGAACTCCACTACTTGTGCCGCCACGTCCATTTACTACCCCTGTGAATGGCCCGCCCCAAGACGCCCATCCGTTCCATTGCCGTTACTCGTCAAAACGCAGGTGGCGGACCGACTTGCCGTTGCGCCGTATCAGCTTAAGTGCCTCGATACCGATCTGGATATGGTTCTCGACGAACTGTGAGCTGACCTTGGCATCGGAGACCTCGGTCTTCACGCCGTCGGGAATCATCGGCTGGTCGGACACCAACAGCAAGGCCCCGATCGGGATGTGGTTGGCAAAGCCGGCGGCGAACAGGGTTGCCGTCTCCATGTCGATGGCCATGCAGCGCATCACCCGCAGCTTTTCCTTGAAGGCATCATCGTGCTCCCAGACCCGGCGGTTGGTCGTGTAGACGGTCCCGGTCCAGTAGTCGTGGCCGAGGTCGCGGACCATGGTCGAGACCGCCCGCTGGAGGGCAAAGGCCGGCAGGGCCGGGACTTCCGGTGGCAGGTAATCGCTGGAGGTGCCCTCGCCACGGATCGCGGCGATCGGCAGGATCAGGTCACCCAGCTGGTTCTTGCGCTTGAGCCCGCCGCACTTGCCCAGGAACAGTACGGCCTTGGGCATCACCGCCGACAGCAGGTCCATGATGATGGCCGCGTTGGGGCTGCCCATGCCGAAGTTGATCAGGGTGATGTCGTCGCTGGTGACGCTGGCCATCGGCCGGTCCGCGCCCTGGATGGGCGCCCCGGTGAGCTGGGAAAAGGTATGCAGGTAGCCACCGAAATTGGTCAGCAGGATGTGCTGGCCGAAGTGTTCCAATGGCACGCCGGTGTAGCGCGGTAGCCAGTTTTCAACGATGTCCTGCTTGGTTTTCATGATGGATCCAACGAACGACAGGCGACAATTCTGCGAGACCCGCCCCGTGGCCTCGAGGGTGGGCACTCAATCCGGGTGGTCGATCCCATCGGCCTTGCCGTGGAGGATGAGCGAGGCCAGCGAAAGAAGGGCGGCCGGTATGGCCAGCAGCAGGACCAGCGCCATGGGCGCACCAAAGCCCCACAGCGACGCCGCAAAGGCGATGGAGGACATGCCAACCAACAGAAAGGGGTGCTGGATCCGCTTGATGGCCAGGTAGCTGGCAGTGCACGACAACAGGGAGAGGGCGGCGAGGACGATGCGCACCTCGTTGGGTAGCCCGCTGGGCGAATGCTCCACGAAGCCGGCCACCAGCATCAGGCCAGACGCGAACGCCAGCAGGACCAGCACCAGGTAGTAGTGCCTGGCATGCCTGCGATCAAAGCCTTCGGTTACCTTCATCGACACCTCCTTGTGACTGTCCGGTTCTCTGCGGGCGCGGGTTGCCCACCTGCTTGAACCTTCCACCTTGGATGACAGCGGCGCAAGTGGCGATCGCGACCTGGCGGCCGTGGGCAAGAAAAAGGCGGCCCATGGCCGCCTTTTCCCGTTTACCGGTACCGCTGGATCAGAACTGCACGGACCAGCGCGCGGTGACGCTGCGGTCGCGGGCGTCGTCACCGAAGGTGCCGTTGTAGCCCAGCTCCAGCTGGTTGCGCGGGCTCAACCAGGCCGACAGGCCCAGCTCGGCGACCACGGCGTTGTCGGCAATCGCCGCACCGCTGACCGCGAAGCTGCTGCCGCCGGTCCAGGCCAGATCGGCGACCTGGCTGCGGTCGCCGGAGGCACGGCGGTAGCCGACGCCACCGCGGACATGCAGCCAGCTTTCCTGCTGCCACGAGGTCTTCAGGCCCTTGTCGAACCGAACGCCGGCGGTCGCCACGTTGGTGCGGGTGTCGGCGACCTGGCCGTGCAGTGCCGCAGCGCCCCCCTGCTCGGTGATGCCGTCCACATCCACCTCGACCCGGGCGAACTGCAGGTACGGCTCCAGCCCGGCCTCGCGACCACCGAAGCGGTACGCGCCCTCGATGAAGCCCTGGCGGGTGGTGGCGTCGTACTTGGCCGACAGTGCGTCCTGGTAGCCGGCAAACGTCAGCTGACGCTTGCTGTCCACGTCATGGCGGGAATAGCCCAGACCGGCGCGCAGGCCAAATGCCCCCCACTGGTTGCCCACATAGGCACCGAAGTGGGTGTTGTCGATCTCCGACCGGGCGCCGCGACCCGCGGCCTGCTTGATGTCGGTACGGCCGGTACCGACCAGCCCACCGACCTGCCAGCCACCACCGAACACATGATCGGCGCCGACCAGCAACCCGTTGCTGTTGGAATCGGTGCGCGCAGCGTTGGCATCGCCATCGAGCTTGCCGCTGCCCCCGATCGCCTGCACCCATGCACCACCGGCAGCCTCATCCGCGGCACCCGGCGAACGCACGCCGACCGCACGGCTCAGGGCCGCATCACGCAGGTAGCGGCTGCTTTCCACCAGCGCCATCGGCGTGGCGGCGTGGAGTTCACCACTCAGCGCATCCAGTGCTGCACCGACCTGGGCCGGGAACAGCTGGGTCAGCGGCCTGGGCAGGCCCTGGGTGATGGCCAGGCCATCGGCGCTGGTGGCCACGGCGATCTGGTTCGGCGTGACCGCAGCGCTGGCCAGCGCGTTGCCGCGGGCGACGTCGATGCGCAGCCCATTGGCGCTGTAGCCCAGGCTGAACTTCAGGAACGGCGAGAAGGCCGAGAAGTCGGTCGTGGCGAACTGACCGTTGATGCCACCGGCGGCCTGCAGGAAGTTGAACTGCTCGCCGAGGTAGTACACGCCGGCTTCCGGCAGCGCCTTCAGCGTGCCGCCCAGCGTAGCCGTACCGGAGACGCGCAGCAGATCGCTGCGGCTGCCCGGCGCCAGCTCGGCCTGATAGATGCCGGTGGCGGTCTGCACGTAATCGCCGTTGACGGTCAGCGTGCCGATCGAGTTGCCCGGGGCGATGATGCCTTCCACGCGGGTGCTGCCCAGCGTGCCGACGCCCTTCAAGGTGCCCTTGGCACCGACCACCGTCGCGCCATCCTGCTGCACGCCGTTGAAGGACACGGTGCCGGCGGTGACGAACAGGTCCGAGCCGTCCAGCAGGGCCCCGGCATCGACGCGGGTGGCACCCGCCGAGGTCAGCGAGCTGTCGACCAGCCGGCCATTGAGCACGAAGCTGCCGCCGCTGCCGACCGTGGTGTCGCCGGCCTGCTGCAGGCCGTTGAAGGTGACCGAGCCGCCGGTCACGTTGAGTGCCGAGCCATCGAGCACGCCCGTGGTGGAGATCACGCTGCTGCCCCCCAGGCTGTTGAGCGTGGTGGACACCAGGCTGCCGTTGAGCAGGAACTGGCCGCCCTGCACATCGACCGAAGCGGTCAGTGCATTGGCACCGTCCAGTTCCAGCACGCCGTCGCGCACGATGGCGCCGTTGAAGCTGTTGTCACCGCTCAGGCGCAGCCAGCCGATGCCGGACTTGGTCAGCTTGCCCGGGCCGCCGATGTCATTGGTCCAGTCGTCCCACGCATCGCCTTCCCACACCTTCAGGCCACCGGCCTTCTGGTTCATGACCACGTCGGTGTCCACGCGCAGCAGGCCGTAGCCTTCGATGGCGGTCTTCAGATCGACCATGCCCCAGCCGTAGATCGCGTCGACGCCGGGCGCGCCCAGGTCGCGTGCCGTGGTCAACAACACATCGCGTACCTGTGCGTTGTCCAGGTACGGGAAGCGCTCCATCAGCAGACCGAGCGCACCGGTGATGTGCGGTGCCGCCATCGATGTGCCGGTCTTGTAGCCGTAGGTGTATTCAGGACTTTCGCTTTCGATGAGAAAACGCAGGTAATCCTCGGTCAGCTCCATGCGACCGTTGATCTCGCCGGCCACGATCGTGCTGGCGATGTTGGTGCCCGGTGCGGACAGGCACCAGTTGGCCGAAGCACCGCAGATGCTGGAACTGGCATCAATGACGTAGTCCGTTTCCCCTGCGGTGGGGAGGCGGACATTCGCGACGGCCAGCCAGTACGGCTCGATCTCCGGGTTCCAGCGCGGCAATGCCGCCGTGATGCCGGCCATCCCCCCGGCCGAGTTGCCTGCCGACCACACCTGGATCAGCTTGGAACCCGGTGCACCCTCGGTATCACCGTAAATGCTGCCGTAAACACCATAGTCCGCGCCGATCGCTGCGTACTGCGCGTCCAGACTGGCCACCGTGGCATGGCGGGTCGAGATACCCCAACTGTGATTGAGCACGCGCACGCCCTGTGCCTCGGCCTGTGCATACATGTCCAGCGTTGCTGCATCGTCCGGGTCAGTGCGATACAGCGCACGCGGCCGGTAGAAGTTGTCAGGATCCAGGCGCCACTCGTAATACGTGTCGCCAAAGACGCGGGCAGCGGTCAGGTTGGCGCCAAAGGCCACGCCATGCATCCCGGTGCCATCGCGGTTGGCGCCAACGGTACCCAACACGTGCGTGCCATGGTCGGCGTAGCTGAAGCCGTACGGCTGGCCCGCCGCGATCAGTCGATCAGCAAGCGCTGGAGGCACGCCGGGACCCAGACCGTAGTAGTTGTACCCGGGCTGGTCGCCGCGGGTACTGCCGCAGGCGCCTTCGCCCGCCACGATGCTCGGGTCGGCGCAGCCGCCGTTGCCGATGGAGATACTGGAGGTGTTGCGTCCGGCGAATTCGTCGTGGGCAAGGGCAGAGCCCGAATCGAACACGCCCAGGCGCACGCCCTGACCGGTAAGGCCGCGCGCATACGCGTAATCGGCCCCCATCGCGGCCAGACCCCAGTCGGCATTGAACTCATCGCTATGCCAGCTTTCCACATCACCCGGCTTGCCCAGAATGGGGCCGGCGGCCTCGGCGCTGGTGCGCGGGCTCGTGAAGGAAACGGTCTGGTCGTTGGCGCCGGTCGGCGCAACAAAGGTCGCCGCCAGCGAAGCGCTGTGCAGATCACGCGCGAACGCGACGGACTGCTCTGCGCGCTGCTGCTGGTAACGCTGCAGGACATCGGTGGTGGGGCTGGCCAGCGCCGGAACGGCGATGGCGGCAAGCAGGGTGCCGGTGATGGCCGAGGCCAGCAGGGACGGCGAAGGACGGCGGGACGCCGCGCGGGACAGGGAGTGCAGGGTCATGTACTGAGAACTTCCTTGATCTGGTTCGAGTGTCGGAATCTGGAACGGGAGGATCAGCAACGCGTCTGGAACCGCATCGATCACGCCGATGCCGACCTGAGCGTACCCGAAAAATTCATGGAAAGTTCACAATTGTTTCTCATAACGATGCTAGGTCCCATTTGATAAAAATATGCAAAATGTCACTTGGCAAGGCGCCCCGCTCCCGGCTAGCGTCGAGCCATTGTGTCCATGCGGCTTCGGGGAGAACCATGCAGAAGTTGTTGAGCGTCGGCGTTGGCCTGGCGTTGATGTCGATCGTGTCCGCGCCGGCGCCCGCCGCGTCGCGTTTCCTCCAGGATCCCTACCCCAGCACCTATGTGCCGATCGCCTCGGCACCGGTGTTGATCAGCAATGCCACTGTGCTCACCGGCACCGGCGTGCGCCTGGACAACGCCGATGTGCTGCTGCGCGACGGCCGCATCGCGGCGGTGGGTACCGGCCTGACGGCACCGGCCGATGCGGTGCGTGTCGATGGCCAGGGCAAGTGGGTCACTCCGGGCATCATCGATGTGCACTCGCACCTGGGCGTGTATCCCAGCCCGGGCGTCAGCGCGCACAGCGATGGCAACGAGATGACTGCCCCGGTCACCGCCAATGTCTGGGCCGAGCACTCGGTATGGCCGCAGGATCCCGGCTTTGCCGCGGCACTGGCCGGCGGCGTGACCTCGATGCAGGTACTGCCCGGCTCGGCCAACCTGGTCGGCGGCCGCGGCGTGACCTTGAAGAACGTACCCGCGACGACCTACCAGTCCATGAAGTTCCCCGGTGCGCCGTGGGGCCTGAAGATGGCCTGCGGCGAAAACCCCAAGCGTGTCTACGGTGGCAAGGGCACCGCCCCGGGCACGCGCATGGGCAATGTCGCCGGTTACCGTGCAGCCTTCATCGATGCCAGCGAGTACATCGCCAAGAACACCCCGAAACAGCCGAAGAAGAAGCGCTGGTTCAGCGGTGACGACAAGGGCGACAGTGCCGGCGACAGCGGCGGCAAGCGCGACCTCAAGCTGGACACGCTGGCCGGCGCGATCCAGGGCGACATCCGCGTGCACATCCACTGCTACCGCGCCGATGAGATGGCCACGATGCTGGATCTCTCCAAGGAGTTCGGCTTCAAGATCGCCGCCTTCCATCACGCGGTGGAGGCCTACAAGCTGGCCGACCGGCTCGCCGAGGAAGGCGTGTGCGGTGCGCTGTGGGCCGACTGGTGGGGCTTCAAGATGGAAGCCTTCGATGGCATCCAGGAGAACATCGCGCTGGTCGACCGCCCGGCCAACAGCTGCGCGATCGTGCATTCCGATTCGCCCGAGGGCATCCAGCGCTTGAACCAGGAGGCGGCCAAGGTGATCGCCAACGCACGTCGTGCCGGCATCGAGATCGCCCCGGAGCGGGCCATGATGTGGCTGACCTCCAACGCAGCGCGCTCGCTCGGCGTGGAAACGCAGACCGGCAGCCTGGAGGCCGGCAAGATGGGCGATGTGGTGGTGTGGAACGGCAGTCCTTTCAGCTCCTATGCGCTGGCCGAGAAAGTCTACGTCGATGGCCACCAGGTCTATGACCGCCAGGACGTGAGGCGGCAGCCGCTGTCGGACTTCATGCTTGGCCAGGAGGCGCGCCCATGAGCCGCCGCGTCGCGATGCGCCTGCTGCCGCGCGCACTGCTGTTGCTTGCCGGTACCTGCGTGGCGACATCCGTGTTCGCGCAGGATCTGCTGATCCGAAATGCCACCGTGCATACCGCCGCCGCGCGCGGCAGCCTGGAGCACAGCGACGTGCTGGTCCAGGGCGGCGTGATCCGCGCCGTCGGTCCGGGCCTGTCGGCGCCGGTCGGCGTGGCCGTGGTCGAGGCGGCGGGCAAGCCACTGACCCCGGCGCTGTTCGGCGGCATCACCGATATCGGCATCGAAGAAGTCTCCGGGGAGTCAGCCACGGTGGACAGCACGCTGAAACTGGACGACCAGCCGCTGCGCCCGGAATTCGACGTGACCCTGGCCTTCAATCCGGACTCGGTGCTGATCCCGGTCGCGCGGCTGGACGGCATCGGCTTCACCCTGCTCGGGGCGAATACCGGCGGCGGCTTCATCGCCGGCCAGGGCGGGGTGGTGCGGCTGGACGGCAGTGCCGATCCGGTCGGCCCGCAGGCGTTGTTCATTCGTCTCGGCGCGTCCGGTGCGGAGCTGACCGGCACCTCGCGCGCCGCGCAGTGGATGCTGCTCGAGCAGATGGTCAGCGAAGCACGGGGCCGCGTTCCGGCCGATTCGCCGCATGCCCTGCTGACACCGGCCGGGCGCGCCACGTTGGCGCGTTACCTGGCCGGCCAGGGGCGGATCGTGGTGCAGGTCGACCGCGCCGCCGACATCCGCCAGCTGCTGCGCTGGGCCGGCCGCGAGAAGGTCAGGATCGCCATCGCCGGCGGGGCCGAGGCGTGGCGCCTGGCTCCGCAGCTGGCCCAGGCCGGCGTGCCGGTGTTCGTGGATGGGCTGGGCAACCTGCCGACCAGCTTCGATCAACTCGGCGCGACCCTGCAGAACGCCGCACGCCTGCAGGCGGCCGGCGTGCCGGTCAGCTTCGCCCAGCGCGACGATGCCTCGCACAACGCGCGCAAGATGCGCCAGCTGGCCGGCAATGCGGTCGCCAACGGGCTGCCCTGGGGGGATGGCCTGGCTGGCCTGACCCGGGTCCCGGCACAGGCGCTGGGCGTCGGCGACCGCCTCGGCACCCTCGAGCCCGGCAAGCTGGCCGACCTGGTGCTGTGGGAGGGCGATCCGCTGGATGTCGGCCACTATGCAGAGCAGGTCTGGCTGGGGGGCCGCGCGATGCCGATGCGTTCACGCCAGACCGAACTGCGCGACCGCTACCAGGCCCCGGCGTCGAGCGAACCACGCGCATACTCGCGCTGAGCCACAGGGCCGCTGCCTGCGGCGGCCCTGTTTGCGCACCCCTGTCGTCCTGCAACGTGAGCACCCGATCATGGCCCTGCGCTGGTACTTCGATTTCGTCTCACCGTTCGCCTATCTGCACTGGCAACAGCTCAAGGCGTTGCCGCAGTTCAAGAGCATCGCCCCGGTGCCGATCGCCTTGGGCGCGGTACTGCATCACCTGGGCAACCTGGGCCCGGCCGAGATTCCGGCCAAGCGGGTGTTCACCTACCGGCAGGCGTTGTGGCAGGCGCGCAGCGCCGGGGTGACACTGCGCTTTCCGCCGGGCCATCCGTTCAACCCGCTGGCGGCGCTGCGTCTGTGCCTGGCCGCCGGTGCCAGCCACGAGGCGGTCGAGATCCTGTTCAACTGGATCTGGCGCGATGGCCACGCCGGCGACAGTGCCGCCGCGCTCGCCCTGCCCGGCGCGATGCTGGACATCGCCGATATCGCCGCGGCGATCGGCGCACCGTCGGTCAAAGAGGAACTGCGGCGCAACACGGATGCCGCGCTGGCCGCGGGGGTATTCGGCGTGCCGACGCTGGCGATCGGCAGCGAACTGTTCTGGGGCAACGACGCCCACCCCCTGATGCAGGCGGTGCTGGCCGACCCGGGCCTGCTTGAGCAGGGGGAGTGGGCCCGGATCAAGGACCTGCCGGTAGCGGTGGAACGCAGCCGCTGACGCCCGGCCCCTCTCCCCGGTCAGGCAAGCCGAGCCGTTTTGCGATAGCGTTCACGTTTCCGAACCTACAACCTGCCGGAGGGGCACAGGATGCGCATCGGAATCGTGGTCGACTCTGCGTGCGATCTGCCGCAGGATTTCATTGAACAACACAACATCGTGCTGCTGCCGATCACCGTCCGCATCGGCGAAGCCATGCTGGCCGACCATCGCGACGAACAGGCCACGCTGAGTTTCCTGCATGCCCACGTAGCCGAGCACGGCGCCGAGGCGGAGACCATTCCGTTCACCGTCAACCAGATCCGGGACCTGTTCCTGGGCAAACTGGTGATCGACTACGACCATGTCTTCTGCATGACGATCACCAAGACCCGCAGCCCGATCCATGATAACGCGATGCAGGCGAGCTTCGCGATCCTCAACGACTACAAGCCGGTACGGCAGGCGGCAGGGTTCAACTCACCGTTCGCGCTGCGCGTGCTCGATACCCAGAACCTGTTCGCCGCACAGGGCGTGACCGCGGTGGAAGCGGTGCGCCTGCGCGACAGCGGCGCGAGCGTGCAGCAGATCCGCGAACGGCTGGAACTGCTGGCGCACAACGTGCACGGCTACATGATCACCCGCGATCTGTACTACATGCGCGCCCGCGCACGTCACAAGGGCGATCGCAGCGTGGGGCTGATCAGCGCCGCGCTGGGCAGTGCGCTGGACATCAAGCCGGTGCTGCATGGCTACCGCGGCGAGACCGGGCCGGTGGCCAAGATCAAGGGCTTCGACAACGCCGTGCAGAAGCTGTTCGATTTCGTCGGGCAACGGGTCAAGGCCGGCCTGATGACGCCCACGGTGTGCATCAGCTACGGCGGCGAGCTGGCCGACCTGCGGGCCCTGCCCGGTTATGCCGCGCTGCGTGAGACCTGCCAGGCGCAGGGCGTGGATGTGTTCGAGGCGGTCATGAGCCTGACCGGGATGGTCAACGTGGGCAAGGGCGCGGTAACGATCGGCTTCGCCGACGGCCCGCATGTCTTCAGCGGCTGAGCACACTGGCCAGCCCTGCAGCGGCCATGCCACGAGCCGGGCACGGCCGCCGGTTCTGCACGCGGATTCCACCGCGTCTCTGCCAGCCTTGCCGCATTCAATGGAGGTAACCATGCCAGTTAGTTACGACATCAGCTTGCCGGATCCGGCCAAGGCGCGCGGCAACGATCCGGACCTGTCCTTCCGCGCCCAGGGTGCGGCCGGGCTGGCCGAAGAACTCGAGAACGCCCTGCGCACCACGGTGCTGTTCGACCGTTGGCGCGCCAAGCAGGACGATCCCGATGCGGTCGATCCGCAGTGGGGCGCGACCGATCCGGCCGCGACCGTGACCGGCGCGCAGGATGATCTGCGCATCAACCTGTGCGCCACCACCAGCATCGACAGCGAGGTGTTCAAGCAGCGCCTGCGCATGCTGGCCGGCAGTCACTGGGAACTGCGCAACGTGCGTTGATCGGCGTTGCCCGCCCCGCTGGCAGCCGGTGCGCTGCCAGCGCGGGTCACGCCTTCCTCCACCTCGCGCCAGCCGCCACCCAGCGCGCGATACAGATCCACCCGTGCGATCGCAGCCGCCGCCTGGCTGTCAGCCAGCGCTGCCTGGTTGTCCAGCGCGATGCGCTGGGTGGTCAGCACGTCGAGCATATCGATCACCCCGGCTTGGTACTGACGACGCGCCGCCGCCAACGCACGCTCACTTTCCTGCACCGCCACCTGCAGCGCCTGCCCACGCTGCTGCTCTGCGCCGTAGCCGCCGATCGCATCGTCCACCTCGTGCCAGGCCTGCAGCACGGTCTTCTGGAACTGCAGCCCGGCCTGGCGTTCCTGCAACCGGCTCAGGGCCAGGTTCGCCTTGAGCCGGCCGCCCTGGAAGATCGGCAGACTGATCGCCGGGCCGATGCTGAAGCGATGTGCATTCCACCCGTCCAGGTCGTCGAGCTGCCTGGCCTGAAAACCGGCATCGCCAGTGAGGGTGATGCGTGGCAGGAAGCTGGTCTTGGCCACGCCGATGCCAGCCGTCGCCGCGTGCAGCGCCGCTTCGGCGCGGCGGATGTCCGGGCGGCGTTTGACCAGATCGCTGGGCAGGCCGGTTGCCAGTGCCGGCAGCGCCGGCCAGTCATGCCGCGCCGCGTCCAACTGTTCATCCAAGGCCCGTGGCGAACGTGCCAACAGCATGGCCAATGCATTGCGCAGCTGCGATTGCCGGTGCTGCAGCGGCGCCAGCCGCGCCTCCAGCGCGGCCACCTGCGCGGCCGCGCTGGCGACCTGCAGCGTGGTCGCCACGCCCTGCTGCTGGCGGGCCAGGGTCAGCCGCTGCACGTCGCGTGCGATGTGCAGATTGTCCTCGGTGATGGTCAGCAACTGTCGCGTGGCACGCAGTTGCAGGTACGTACGGGCGGTTTCGGCCATCACCGCGGTCTGCACCGCGTGCCAGTCTTCGTTGGCGATCTGCACGCGGGCATCGGCGATCTCGACCTGGCGGCGCACACGCCCCCATAGATCCAGTTCCCACCCAAGGCCGATACCGGCCTGGAACAGCCCGTAGTCCTCGCGCCCGGCATTGCCGGACGGATCGTTCAAACCCACTTCGCTGTTGCGCGCACGGGTGGCGCCGACCGTCGCGCCGACGGCCGGGACGCGGTCGGCGGCGCTGCTCCGGCGCAGCGCGCGGCTCTGCGCGACGCGGTTGGCCGCCAGCTGCACATCCAGATTGGCGCGCATGGCCTGGCTCGCCAGCGCCACCAGCAGCGGATCCTCGAAGCCGTTCCACCACGCCGCGTCATCAGCGAAGGCCGCCGAGGTGATCACGCCACCCTCCCACTGCGCGGGCAGGCTTGCCTGGGGCCGCACGAAGTCCGGGCCGAGGGTGCAGGCCGCCAGTGCGGTGCACAGCGCGCTGCCTGCCATCAGGCGCACCGTCTGCCGGCGCATCATGCGCCCTCCCCCGGCAGCCCACGCCCGCCGCTGTCCAGATCCACGCGCGCCTCCACCGACATACCCGCGCGCAGCTGGCCGGCCAGCGGCTGGCCTTCGTCGAGCACGATCTTCACGGGTATCCGCTGCACCACCTTGGTGAAGTTGCCGGTCGCGTTCTCCGGCGCGATCGCGGCGAAGGTCACCCCGGTTGCCGGGGCGATGCTGTCGATCCGGCCGTGCAGCGACTGGCCGGGGAACACATCCACCTGCACGTCTACGCGCTGTCCGGCGTGCATGCGCGTCATCTGCGTTTCCTGGAAGTTGGCGACGACGAATGCCTGCTGCAGCGGCACCACCGCGAGCACCGGCGTGCCCGGGGTAAGGTAAGCCCCCACGCGTACGGCGCGGCGGCCGACCATGCCATCGATCGGCGCACGCAGCTCGGTGTGCGACAGATCCAGTTCGGCTCGGGCCTGCGCGGCTTCAGCCCGCTGCACGGCGGCCTGCGCGGACTGCACGCTGGCGCTCAGCAGCGCGATGCGTTGGCGCGCATTGAGTACGGCAGCGGTGCCCTGCTGCAGGTGCGCACCGGCCACGGCCTGGCGCGACTGCGCCTGCTGCGCGTTCTGCACGGTGCCTGCGCCATCACTGGCCAAGGCCTGGTAACGGCGTTGATCGGCCTGGGCGAGACGGAGTTCGGCGCGACTGACATCCACACCGGCCTGGGCCTGGTCGATCACCGAGCCCTGCTGCGCCAGTGCGGCCTGCGCGCTGGCCAGTTGCGCCCGCGCATTGGCAAGATCCGCCCGGGCCGTGGCCAGCGCGACCTGGTAGTCGCGGTCATCGATGCGTGCGAGCACATCGCCCGCCTTGACTCTCTGGTTGTCCTGAACGCGCACCTCGCTGACGAAGCCAGCGATCTTCGGCGCGACCACGGTGAAGTCCGCGGTGACATAGGCATTGTTGGTGGTTTGATGGCGGCCGTCGCGCAGCAGCCACCAGACACCGCCAGCGAACAGCAGCAGGCCGGCGGCGATGACGAAGGGAACGGAGTTGCGATGCAGGGACACGGGGGAGTTCCTAGGATTCAAGCCACGGCACGTGGCGGATGGATGCGTGTGGGCAACCACGGAATCAGCGCGATCAGCGCCACCGCCACCCACGCCACGATGAGATAGAGATCGGCCGAGGTCAGCGCCACCACCTGCGCATGCAGGCGAGCACCCAGCCCTGGCGCGGTGCTGGCGTCGAGCCAGGGCGCGTTGCCGATCCGGTCGACCAGCACGGTCGAATGCAGGTGGCTGCGCACGGTGGTGACCGCCTCGAGTACGCCACCGGCAAGCACCGCGGCGAACCCTTTGACCGTGTTGAACCACGCCGAGGCGAACGGGCCATCGGTCGGCGCCAGGCTGCCGGTGGCCAGCAGCAGCAACGGCAGCACCGCCATCGGCTGGGCGATGATCTGGATCACCTGCAGCCATGCGAAGTTGTCGCGGTGCCACTCGGTGGTCAGCTGCGCACCGAGGCCGCAGGCCAGTGCCAGCAGGCCCAGGCCGATCGCCTGCACCCAGCGGCTGTCCACCCGGCGCTGGTTGAGCAGGGTGGCCACCAGCGGCAATGCAATCAGCTGCGGCAGCGCGACCCACAGCAGCATCGGCGCGGTCTGCAGCGGTCGGTACCCCTGCACTTTGGCAAGGAAGCTGGAGGGAATCATGATCACCGCCAGCAGCACGAACAGCACGCCACCCAGCGTGATCAGGGCGTAGGTCAGATTGCGGTTGGCCAGCAACTGCAGCTTGAAGAACGGCAGCGGGTGCGACCATTCGTTGTAGAGGAACAACGCCAGCAGTCCGCTGCCGCCACCGAGCAGCAGGCAGATCAACGGCGAGGCGAACCAATCCAGGCGCGGGCCCTGCACCAGCCCGATCACCAGCATCACCAGCGCCGGAAACCCGAGTGCCAGGCCGACACCGTTGAACTGCGCGAACCGTTCAAGACGCAGTGGATCCTGTGGCAGCCCCCAGGCCACCATGCCCAGCGCGGCCAGGCACCACGGCACGATCTGCCAGAACGCCCACTGCCAGCCCACGAACTCCACCCACAGGGCCGCCATCGGCGTGCCCAGGCTCGGCCCGAAGGTCGCGGTCAGCGCGTAACCGGCCAGGCCGTACAGCTTGATGCCCGGCGGCAGGAAACGCAGCGCCACGCTCATCAGCAGCGGCGGCAGCGCCCCACCGGCCAGGCCCTGCAGCGCACGCAGGATCAGGAACGAGGGCAGGTCCGGCGCGAACGGGCACACCACGCCCAGCACCATGAAGGCACCGATCATCACCATCGCAAAGCGGCGCAGCGAGAAGGTCACCGCACACCACGGTGCGAACGCCATCGCACTGACCGACATCGCCGTGTACAGCGCGATGATCCAGCTGCCGTCATCGACGCTGAAGCCCATCGCACCCCGGATGTCGGCCAGCGCTACCTTCGTGACGTTTTCGTTGATGCCCGAGATCAGCACGGCCAACAACACACCGCACAGGCCGACCACCAGGCGCAGGCCGAACGCCGTCTGCGCCGGCAGTGCAGCCGGTGCAGCAGGCGCCATCGGCAGCGGCGCGGGCACGGCAGTCATCGTGCACCGCCGGCGGGCGGATGGGGCAGTGGGAACAACAGGGACATGGGGCCACTCCACGACGGGGAGCGGCAGTCTAGGCAGGGCCGATGTTGCGAAAAATGCTGCGTCGGCCATCGCTGGCGTGCGTCACGCGCACGCCTCGCCGGTCGCCTTGCGGGTGGACCTGGCCGTTGCCGGTCAGGCCTGCGTGGGCTCCGCGTCGCACATCGCCTTGATGCTGCGGCGCAGCCAGCGATGCGCCAGGTCGCTGTCCAGGCGGGGATGCCATGCCTGCACGACAATCGCGCTACGCACCGGAATCGGCAGCTCGAACAGGCGCAGCGGAACCCCGAGGCGTTCCAGCCGGGCCAGCATCACGCTGGGCATCTGCGGCAGGATCAGGTCCGAATCGGCTGCGGCGAAGATCGCCGAGTGGAAGGTCGGCATGATCTGCGCGACCCGCCGGCTCAGGCCCAGCGCCTCCAGATCCTCATCGATCGGGCCATACCAACGGCCACGCCGCGATACGGCAATGTGGTCGAAGGCCACGAAGCGCTCGGCGGTGATCTCCCCGGCAAAGATCGGGTGGGCCTCGTGCGCGGCACCGAAGAACGAGGTGCTGAACAGGTTCTGCACCTTGGTATCGGCACTGAGTTTGCCGGCGGCGCTGATGTGCAGATCGATCCGGCCCTGCTCCATTGCGTCGTCATCGCCATCGCCCTCGGGGACGAAGCGCAGCACCGAACACGGCGCCTGCGCCTTGAACAGTTCGCGCATCCGCCCACCGTAGGTGCCGACGAACACATCATTGGCGCGGATGCTGAAGGTGCGCTCCAGCGTCATCATGTCGACCTCGCGGCCGGCGTTGAACACCAGGTGTGCCTGCTCGATCACCCCACGCACCTGCTCGCGCAGCTGCAGCGCGCGCGGGGTCGGGGCCAGCCCGCGGCCGGCACGGACCAGCACCGGATCGCCGAGCGCCTCGCGGATGCGGCCCAGGGTGCGGCTCATCGCTGGGGCACTGAGGTTCATCCGCCGCGCCGCACCCACGACGCTGCCCTCCTCGATCAGGGCATCCAGGGCGATGAGCAGGTTCAGATCGGGCATGGTCACGGCAGTATCACCTTCAACGTGTGGCGGTGACTTTACTGCAATCCAAACCCCCTATTCGTGCGTTGCACGCACTACTCGCCTGCGGCACACGGCATGGGTCCAGTGCGGGCAGTAGGCGACCCTAGCGGCCCCTCTTCCGAGAATGCCGATGTTCACCAAGATCCTCGTTGCCCTGGATGGCGGCCCCCAGCATGCGCAGGTACTGGAGCTGGCGGCCTCATTGGCCGGCCCTGTCTCGCGCCTGCACCTGCTGTGCGTGCTGGACCCGGCCTTCGCGCTGGCCGACGACGCACCCCGTGCCGAGCACGCCGAGTATCCGGCCGCCGACGCCCAGGTCCACCAGGCCGAACAGCTGCTTTCCAACGCGCTGGGCCGCCTGCGCGAGCGCGGCATCGATGGCCTCGGGCATCACCCGGCCGGCGAACCGGCGCAGGTGATCTGCGACCATGCCCGCCAGCACGGCTGCGACCTGATCGTCATCGGCCACCGCCACCTGTCGCGGCTGGAGCGCCTGCTGGATCGCTCGGTCGGGCAATGGACGGTGGACCATGCGCCGTGCCCGGTGCTGGTGGAAGTGCGCGGCGGCGAGGCCTGAGCGGGGCACGCCGAGTAAGGCGCCACGCCCAGGCACGCGCTCCCGGGCCGTGCCGGGTCCCCTTGCCCGGCCCGGTTCGGCGCGTGTCGCCGCCGCCCAGCGGCGGGTCCACCGGTGTGCCTCAGGCGTACAGCGCCTTGGCGTGGTGCGCGATGTGCTCGCCGATGAAGCTGCTGATGAAGTAATAGCTGTGGTCGTAACCGGGCTGCAGGCGCAGCGTCAGCGGATGACCGGCCGCCGTGCAGGCGGCCTGCAGCCATTGCGGCTGCAGCTGGTTGTCGAGGAACTCATCGCCACCGCCCTGGTCGACCAGCAATGGCAGGCGCTCGGTGGCCGTGGCCACCAGTTCGCTGGCATCCCAGGCCGCCCAGCTGGCGCGGTCCTCGCCCAGGTAGGCAGTGAACGCTTTCTGGCCCCACGGCACGCGCGTCGGCGCGACGATCGGCGAAAACGCCGACACGCTTTTGTAGCGGCCGGGATTCTTCAATGCGATCACCAGCGCACCGTGGCCCCCCATCGAGTGGCCGCTGATGCTGCGCGCGCCTGTGGTCGGGAAATGCGCGTCGATCAGGGCCGGCAGTTCGTCCACCACGTAGTCGTACATGCGGTAGTGCGCCGCCCACGGCTGCTCGGTGGCGTTCAGATAGAAACCAGCGCCCTTGCCCAGGTCGTAGCCTTCGGCATCGGCGACGTCATCGCCGCGCGGGCTGGTGTCCGGCGCAACCAGGATCACGCCGTGCTCGGCGGCATAGCGCTGCGCGCCGGCCTTGGTAATGAAGTTCTGTTCGTTGCAGGTCAGCCCGCTCAGCCAGTACAGCACCGGCAGCTTCTGCGTGGCCGCCTGCGGCGGCAGGTAGACGGCGACATTCATCTCGCAGCCCAGCACCTGCGAGGCATGGCGGTACACGTCCTGCCAACCGCCGGAGGCGGCGCGGTGTTCGATGCGTTCCATGGGGATTCTCCGTAGGGGCGGCGCGGATCGCGCGCCGCCCGTGGTAGCTCAGAAATGCACGACCGAGCGGATCGACTTGCCTTCGTGCATCAGGTCGAACGCATCGTTGATCTCGTCCAGGCCCATCGTGTGGGTCACGAACGGCGCCAGTTCGATATCGCCCTTCATGGCGTCTTCGACCATGCCCGGCAGCTGGCTGCGGCCCTTGACACCACCGAAGGCGGTGCCCTTCCACGAGCGGCCGGTAACCAGCTGGAACGGACGGGTCGAGATTTCCTGGCCCGAGCCGGCCACACCGATCACCACCGACTGGCCCCAGCCACGGTGCGCGCATTCCAGCGCGGCGCGCATCACGTTGACGTTGCCGATGCATTCAAACGTATGGTCCACGCCCCACGTGGTCATCTCCACGATGACCTGCTGGATCGGCTTGTCATGGTCCTTCGGGTTGATGCAATCGGTCGCACCGAACTGCTTGGCCAATTCGAACTTGGAGGGGTTGGTATCGATCGCGAAGATGCGGCCGGCCTTGGCCTGGCGCGCGCCCTGGATCACCGCCAGGCCGATGCCGCCCAGCCCGAACACCGCCACCGAATCGCCTTCCTGCACCTTGGCGGTGTTGTGCACCGCGCCGATGCCGGTGGTCACGCCGCAGCCGAGCAGGCAGACGTGTTCCGGGTTGGCTTCCGGATTGATCTTGGCCAGCGAGACTTCGGCCACCACGGTGTACTCACTGAAGGTGGAGCAGCCCATGTAGTGGTAGATCGGCTCGCCGTTGTAGCTGAAGCGGGTAGTGCCATCGGGCATCACGCCCTTGCCCTGGGTGGCGCGCACGGCCACGCACAGGTTGGTCTTTCCGCTCTGGCAGAACAGGCACTCACCACACTCGGCGGTGTACAGCGGGATCACGTGGTCGCCCGGCTTGACGCTGGTGACGCCCTCGCCCACTTCGACCACGATGCCCGCGCCTTCATGGCCGAGCACCGCCGGGAACAGACCTTCCGGATCATCGCCGGACAGCGTGAACGCATCGGTATGGCAGACACCGGTGTGGGTGATCTTGACCAGCACTTCGCCCTTCTGCGGCGGCGCGACATCGATCTCGACGATCTTCAACGGTTCGCCAGCGGCGAAGGCAACGGCGGCACGGGATTTCATGGGAAGCACTCCAAGGCAGGGAACAAAGATGGGCAGTACGCGGGCACCCGCGCACTCATTTCAGATAGGAACGGATCAGCATGCTCATCTCGCGCACGCGCTCATCGCGCTGCGCATCGGATTGGGCCGGTTGCCCGAACTCTTCGCGCAGATGCGCCTCCATCACTTCGGACATCAGCCCGTTGACGGCACCACGGATCGCGGCGATCTGCTGCAGCACCGGACCGCATTCGGCCCCGGCTTCCAGCGCGCGGTCGAGTGCATCGCACTGGCCGCGGATCCGACGGACCCGGGCGAGAACGCGCTTTTTTTCCTGCGGTGAATGGGGCATGGGGCAAAAGGCCGGTTAACTATACTGGGGGTTAGTATACAGGATCGAAGTATCCAGGCCATTGACAGGCTCCCCGCTTGACACGAACAATCCAGGCAGAACGCCGCACGTGCCAGCCGGCGTCATGGACGACATCACATTTGCCATGCAGGTTCACCTTCGGATGCCAACGCGACGCGCAGTGTTCCCTTATCTTTTCCTCCTTGCCGGCGGTGCGTTGCTGCTTCGTGCCATGCATGTGCTGTCATCGCCGCTCGCAGGCACCACGGGACAGGCAGCGGCCTATGCCGATGGATACGCGGCCGGACAGGTGGTTGCCGGCGCGCTGCTCGTGGCTGCTGCCGTGAGTCTCATTGCACTGGGTTGGCGCAGGCTGCGCTGCTGACCCGTCCGTGGCATCAGCCTGGCAGGCCCAGGCGCTGACCTATCCGCGCAGCAGATCAATGAACGCCCGCAGCGCAGACGACATCTGCCGCTGCCGTGGGTAATACACCGCAAAGCCGGCGAACGGCTCGCTCCAGTCCTCCAGCACGGCAACCAGCCGGCCATCGTCCAGATACGGGCGCGCGGAATCTTCCAGCACGTAGGCGAGCCCCAACCCGTCCACCACCGCCTGCAGGATCGTGTTCTGATCACCCAACGTGAGGCGCCCGGGCACGTCGATCTCCAGTGCCTGGCCATCGCGTTCGAACTGCCACTTGTAAAGGTGGCCGCTGGCGAAGCGGAACCGCACACACTCGTGTCGATGCAGATCACGGGGGTGCTGCGGTATCTCCCGCCCCGCCAGATAGGAGGGCGCACCCACGATCAGGCCGCGCAG
Source organism: Stenotrophomonas sp. HMSC10F06 (assembly GCF_001807865.1). Taxonomy (NCBI): domain Bacteria; kingdom Pseudomonadati; phylum Pseudomonadota; class Gammaproteobacteria; order Lysobacterales; family Lysobacteraceae; genus Stenotrophomonas; species Stenotrophomonas sp. HMSC10F06. The sequence goes on from NZ_KV791299.1 coordinate 128,300, forward strand.
CGCCGGCCCCAGTGGCACGGCCACCATGTCTTCCGGCACCGATTCGTGCAGGCGCACGCCAGCGTCGTAACCGCCGGCGACGATATCCACCAGGCCATCGTCCTGGGCCAACTCCAAACGCACATCCGGGTGCGCAAGCAGGAACTTCGCCAGGCGTGGGCCGAGCTGGGTCTGGACGGCGGCGCGGGTGGCGTTGATGCGCAGCAGGCCGGCCGGTGCCGCGCGGAAGTGGTTCATCTCTTCCAATGCGTCATGCACCTGCCCCAGCGCGGGCTGCAGGCGCTCGAGCAGGCGCTGGCCGGCTTCGGTGAGGGCGACGCTGCGGGTCGTGCGATGGAACAGACCCACGCCCAGGCGTTCTTCCAGCGCGCGGATAGCGTAGCTGACCGCCGAGGTGGACAGCGCCAGTTCCGCCCCGGCCTTGCGGAAGCTGCGGTGGCGGGCCACGGCGGCGAAGGCGGCGAGGTGGGTCAGGTTGTCAGTGGCCATGATTATCCCGTTTTACTTGATGAATCATGCCGATATCCTGACTTTTTGTGCACGGGATCGGGGCGTATTGTAAAGCGCCTTTCTACAAACCTGCCAAGGATTCCCCATGTCCCTCGCCCATGGTTATGCGGTGCACGACCAGACCGCGCCGCTGGTGCCGTTCTCCTTCGAACGTCGCCCGGCCGGTCCCGATGACGTCCGCATCGAGATTCTCTTCAGTGGCATCTGCCACTCCGACCTGCACCAGGCCCGCGACGATTGGGGTGGTTCCAAGTTCCCGATGGTGCCCGGCCACGAGATCATCGGCCGCGTGACCGAGGTCGGTGCCAACGTCACCCGCTTCAAGGTGGGTGACTTCGCCGGCGTCGGCTGCATGGTCGATTCCTGCCGCCACTGCGCCGCCTGCGACGAAGATCTGGAGCAGTACTGCGAGAAGGGCGCGACGTTCACCTACAACAGCACCGAGCGCGAGAGCGGCCAGCCGACCTTCGGCGGTTACTCCGACCACATCGTGGTCGAGCAGCGCTTCGTGGTGAAGGTGTCCGAGACGCTCGACCTCAAGGCCGCCGCACCGCTGCTGTGCGCAGGCATCACCACCTACTCCCCGCTGCGCCACTGGAAGGTCGGCCCCGGCCAGAAGGTCGGCGTCATCGGCCTGGGCGGCCTGGGCCACATGGGCGTGAAGTTCGCCAAGGCGATGGGCGCCACCGTGGTGATGATCACCACCACCCCGGAAAAGGGTGCCGATGCCAAGCGCCTCGGCGCCGATGAAGTACTGGTCTCGCGCGATCCGGCGCAGATGAAGGCCCACGCCGGCAGCTTCGATTTCCTGCTCAACACCATCCCGGTCAGCCACGACACCAACCCGTACATGGGCCTGCTCAAGCGCGATGCGACGATGTGCCTGGTCGGCGTGTTGACCGAGCTGGATCCGCCGCTGATGGGCGCTGCGATGATGTTCGGCCGCAAGCACATCACCGGCTCGGCGATTGGCGGCATGGCCGAAACGCAGGAGATGATGGACTTCTGTGCCGAGCACAACATCGTCAGCGACGTGGAAGTGATCGACATCAAGACCGTCAACGAGGCCTGGGAGCGCATGGCGAAGAACGACGTTCGCTACCGCTTCGTGATCGACATGGCCACGCTGGAAAAGGCGGCCTGATCCTTCCGCACAGGCATGAAAAAACCCCGGCAATGCCGGGGTTTTTTGTTGATCAATGCGAACTCAGTACGCGAATTCCTTGAACACCGGATCGATGTTGCCGCCCCACTCGCCATGGAACAGCGCCAGCTTGCGATCGGCCGGGGTCAACCCGGAATCGACGATCTCCTGCAGCACCTCCAGGAACTTGCTTTCGTCCTGGCCATCGGCGTTGCGCGCAGCGCGGCGCTTGAGGCCGGCCACGGCGATCTTCAGGGCCTCGCGCGACAGGTCCAGCACGGTGCCGTTGCGGAACGGCAGCTTCAGCCCATGCCACGGCACGCCATCACGCAGGACATTGCGCTCGACCAGGCTGAAATCTCGCACCAGGTCCCACGCCGCATCCAATGCGGCATCGTCGTACAGCAGCCCCACCCAGAACGCGGGCAGCGCACACAGGCGGCTCCACGGGCCGGCATCGGCACCGCGCATTTCCAGGTACTTCTTCAAGCGCACTTCGGGGAAGGCGGTGGTCATGTGGTCGGACCAGTCGCGCAGCGTGGGCAGCTGGCCCGGCAGCACCGGCAGCTTGCCGACCATGAAATCGCGGAAGCTCTGGCCGCTGGCATCGTGGTACCTGCCATCGCGGTAAGAGAAGTACATCGGCACATCGAGCAGGTAATCCACGTAACGCTCGTAACCGAAGCCGTCTTCGAACACGAAGTCGAGCATGCCGGTGCGGTCGTTGTCGGTGTCGGTCCAGATGTGCGAGCGGTAGCTCTGGTAGCCGTTCGGCGCACCTTCGGTAAAGGGCGAATCGGCGAACAGCGCGGTGGCGATCGGCTGCAGCGCCAGCGACACGCGGAACTTCTTGACCATGTCCGCTTCGGTGGCGTAGTCCAGGTTGACCTGCACCGTGCAGGTGCGGGTCATCATGTCCAGGCCGAGCGTGCCGACCTTGGGCATGTACTCGCGCATGATCTTGTAGCGCCCTTTGGGCATCCACGGCATCTCATCGCGCGTCCACTTCGGCTGGAAGCCCATGCCGAGGAAGCCCAGCTGCAGTTCGCCGGCCACCTGCGCCACCTCGTTGAGGTGGGTGCCGGTTTCCACGCAGGTCTGGTGGATGGTTTCCAGCGCCGCGCCGGACAGTTCCAGCTGGCCCGCCGGTTCCAGCGTCACCGAGGCGTTGTCGCGCAGCAGTGCGATAGTGCGTCCGTCTTCCTGCACCGGGTCCCAGCCGAAGCGGGTCAGGCCGGTGAGCAGCGCTTCGATGCCGCGGTCGCCATCGAAGGTGGGCGGGCGCAGATCGTCCAGGCGGAAGCCGAACTTCTCGTGCTCGGTGCCGATGCGCCACTGCGCCTGGGGCTTTTCGCCGGAGGCCAACGTGGCGACCAGTTCATTACGGTCGGTGATCGGCGTCTCGGCGACGTGGCTGGGGCTCGACAAGGGGAGGCTCGCAGAATTCTGGTCAGGGCGGGGATGTGGGGTTCGCGCCCCCGCATCGCAAGAGCGCACTATATCGTGGCGTCCCCTGCCGTCGTGTCACCGTGACGGTTTTCAGCATCCTACTGGCATGGGCTTGACGCTGCGTCGCCCCCGCCGCGGCTGCGAGTCATTCCGCCGCGGGCCGTCGCGACCCCCTAAACTGATCCAATGAGTCGATCCCGACATCCGGAAGTCCATCGCTCCGACCGCGTCGGCTGGCTGCGTGCCGCCGTGCTTGGCGCCAATGACGGCATCGTCTCGGTGGCCGGGCTGGTGGTCGGCATCGCGGCCAGCGGTGCCACGGCGTCGACCATCGTGGCCACCGGCATCGCCGGGACCGTGGCCGGTGCGATGTCGATGGCGGCTGGCGAGTATGTTTCGGTGCAGTCGCAGGCCGATACCGAGCTGGCCGACCTGGCGGTGGAAAAGCGCGAGCTGCACGAAGACCCGCACAGCGAGCTGGAAGAGCTGGCGGCCATCTACCGGCAGCGTGGGCTGAGCCCCGCGCTGGCGCACGAGGTGGCCACCCAGCTGACGGCGCACGACGCGCTGGGCGCCCACGCCCGCGATGAGCTGGGCATCACCGACGAGCTGCGCGCGCGCCCGATGCAGGCAGCGATGGCCTCGGCCGGCGCCTTCGTCAGCGGCGCGGCGTTGCCGGTGCTGACCGCCCTGCTCGCCCCGCATGCCTACGTCGGCCAGGCAACCACCATGGTGACGCTGCTGGGGCTGTGCCTGACCGGCACGCTGGCCGCGCACGCCGGCGGTGCCCCGCGCCTGCGCGGTGCGTTGCGCGTGACGTTCTGGGGCGCCATTGCGATGGCTGCGGCGGCGCTGGTCGGACACCTGTTCAACGTGGCAGGCTGAGCCATGTCCATCCCGATCGACACCACCGCTTCGCTGCTGGCGAGACTGGCCAGCCTGGCCGACTGCCAGCGCGCCGATGGCTACGCCTGCATCACCGCACGCCGCGAGCATGGCGCCTCCTCGGTGGACATCCCGCAGCCACAGTTCGCCATCCTCCTGCAGGGACGCAAGCAGGTTCGCACCGCGCAGCAATCCCTGGAATTCGCCCCGGGCGATCTGTTCCTGATCACCCGTCGGTGCCGCATCGATGTGGTCAACATTCCCGATCCGCACAGCGGCCTGTACCTCAGTGCGATCGTGCCGCTGTGCGCCGAAGCGCTCACGGCCGCCCGGGCGCTGTGGAACGAGCCCCTGCCCGACGCCGGTGACGCGCTGGCACGGCTGCCGCTGACCGAGCATGGCGCGATGCTGCTGCAATGGCGGCAGGCGCTGGAGCAGGGCCACTACACCGAAGCGCGGTTGGCGCTGGCCGGGCTGGCCGTGGCGTTCTGCCGGCGCGGACATGGCAGCCTGCTGATTCCACCCGAGCCCAGCGTGGCTGATCGCATCCGCGATCTGATCGCGGCCCAGCCCGAGCGCGACTGGCAGTCACGCGATTTCGAAGCGCAGCTCGGGCTCAGCGGTGCGACCCTGCGGCGGCGCTTGGCCAGCGAGCAGTCCAGCGTGCGCGAGCTGATCACCGATGCGCGGCTGGCGCATGCCATGAGCCTGCTCTACACCACCCGGTTGCCGCTGAAAACGGTGGCCGCGCGCGTGGGCTACCGCTCGCTGGGCAGCTTCAACAAGCGCTTCGCCGAACGTTACGGGTTGGAACCGGCGGCGATCGGCAACAGCTGAGCGCGAGCGGATCGCGCGGCATTCTGAGCGGAACGCAGCCGACCAGGCGCGCAGCATGGAGGCACCGCGGCGCCGCCGCCCTGTCCGGAACCTGCCATGCCTTTCCCCCGCGTTCGCACGCTTGCCACCGCCGTGTTGCTGGCCGTTGTCGCCAGCCCCGCATGGGCCACCACCACACACACCCCGCGCGGGCAGGTGCCCGGCGTCTACCACCAGCAGATCGGCACGTTGCAGGTCACTGCCCTGTTCGACGGCACGGTCGCACTGGGCCGACAGGAACTCGTCGGGATCGCTCCCGGCGCGGTCACCCGCCTGCTCGATCACCGCTACGTGCCCGAGGATGGCAAAGGCCTGCAGACCGCGGTCAACGCCTACCTGGTGCAGCAGGGCGATCACCTGACATTGGTCGATACCGGCACCGCGCAGTGCTTCGGCCCCGGGCTGGGCCAGGTGCTGGGCAACCTGCGCAAGGCCGGCTATGACCCGGCCGAGGTGGATGATGTCGTGCTGACCCACGCCCACCCCGACCACCTGTGTGGCCTGCTGGATGCGCAGGACACGCTGGCCTACCCGAATGCCACGGTGTGGCTGTCCGCCGCCGATGCGGCGTTCTGGCTGGATCCGGCCAGTGAAGCCACCGCGCCGCAGGGCGTCCGGTTTGCCTTCGCATTGGCACGCAAGGCGGTGGCACCGTATGAAGCGAGCGGGAAATTGAAGCGCTTTGCCCCTGGCGACACGTTGCCGACCGGGATCACCGCATTGGACAGCCACGGCCACACCGTCGGGCATGTGTCTTATCGGATCGATGGTGGCGCCGGCCAGCAGCTGCTGGTGTGGGGCGACATCGTGCATTTCCATGCCGTGCAGTTCGCCCAGCCGCAGGCCTCCTATGAAGCCGACAGCGACCGCACGGCTGCGATCGCCAGTCGGCGCCGGATGATGGCGCAGGCTGCGGATCAGGGCTGGTGGGTGGCCGGCGCGCACCTGCCGTTCCCAGGGCTGGGGCATGTGCGCCGCGAAGGAGAGGCGTTCGCGTGGGTGCCGGGCGAATTCTCGCCGTTACCGGCGAAATGAGGGGACACGACCGCGCCGTACACCGGGCGTCAGGCGCATTCGGGTAGTGCCGGCCGCTGGCCGGCTCCCGATACATCTGATGGAAAGCGCAGCCGGCCAGCGGCCGGCACTACCCGGCGCCGCGCGGCCCGTTGGACCGCGGCAACGCCCGGATCAGGCCGCTTCGGGCGCCGGCTTGTTCAGGCCCAGCCAGCCGCCGATGATCCCGCGGGCTTCATCCACGCCCTGGCGGGCGGGGCCGGAGAAGGTCTGCACGCTGACGGTATCGCCGAAGGAGGACTGCAGTTCCTTGCGCACCTTCTGCAGGGCGATGCCCTGCTGGCCACGGCCGAGCTTGTCGGCCTTGGTCAGCAGCGCGTGCGCGGGCAGGCCGCGCTGCACGGCATAAGCCAGCATCTGGCGATCGTAGTCCTTCAGCGGGTGACGGATGTCCATCACCACCACCAGGCCACGCAGGGCCTCGCGGGTACGGAAGTACTGGTCGATGAAGGCCTGCCAGTGCGCCTGCAGGTCCAGCGGGACCTTGGCGTAGCCGTAACCGGGCAGATCGACCAGCTTGGCCTCCGGGGTGACCTCGAAGAACACCAGCTGCTGGGTGCGGCCGGGGGTCTTGGAGACCCGGGCCAGGCTGTTCTGGCGGGTGAGGGCGTTGAGGGCACTGGATTTGCCGGCGTTGGAGCGACCGGCAAAGGCGACTTCCGCGCCCACGTCTTCCGGCAATTGCCGGGTGTTGTGGGCCGAAAGCAGGTATTGGGCGCGTTCGAGGAGCAATGACATGGGCATAGGATCGCATGTCCGGGGCTGCTCCGCGCTGTCTGCCCCCGGTTTTGCTGCACCCTGCGTTGACCGTGGCGTGAAACGGCGTTGATAATCGGGCGATCCCCGTGGTTGCGGTCCCGCAACCGCCAGGCCGGTCCACACGGAGCTTCCGCATGCGCCATGCTCGCGTTCTTGCCGTTTCCGCACTTGCTGTCTCGCTGCTCGCCGCCGTTGCCGTTGCCCAGACCTCGATCACCCCGTTGCCGGACAACGGGCCGATCAGGACCGCCTCGCTGGAGGTCGATTTCAGCAAAACCACCTGGGGCGATCCCAAGGCCGGGCAGACCAAGGCCGCGGCCTGCGCAGCCTGCCACTCGGCCGATGGCAACTCCACGGTGGAGATGTACCCGAGCATCGCCGGCCAGAGCGAGCGTTACAGCGCCCAGCAGATGGCCCTGATCGCCAATGGCCAGCGCACCTCCGGCGCCTCGGCGGCAATGGTGCCGTTCGTGCAGGACCTCACCCCGCAGGACATGCGCGACATCGGCGCCTATTTCGCCACGCAGAAGGCCACGGCCGGCATCGCCGACGATGGCGCGGTCACCGAAGGCCCGTATGCCGGCAGGAAGTTCTATGAGATCGGCCAGCAGCTGTATCGCGGCGGCGATGCCGAGCGTGGCATCCCGGCCTGCATGGCCTGCCACGGCCCCACCGGCGCCGGCAACCCGGGCCCGGCCTACCCGCATATCAGTGGCCAGCACGCGGCCTATGTCGCGCGTCGCCTGCAGGAGTACCAGGCCGGGACCACCCAGGAGACCGACAAGGCCCACTTCCAGATCATGGCCACGATCGCCAAGTCGTTGACCGAGCAGGAAATCCAGGCCTTGGCCAGTTACCTGCAGGGCCTGCACAACCGGGCCGATGACGTGGCCGCGGCAACGCCGGTCGCGGGGGGCGCGCAGGCACCCTGACCACCGCCCACACCGCAGCGCATCCCCTTGGTCGGATGACAGATGCGGCCGCCTTGGCTGGCGGGGTATGTTCACTGCCACGCCGGCGACTGGGCCGGCGTCGTTTTTTCTGTATGGAGATGGATGTAGATGACGTTGATGCCCCGCCTGATGCTGTTGCTGCTGGCCCTGAGCCCGTTGAGCACCCTCGCTGCCCCCCCGGCCCCGCTGGTGGAGGGCAAGGATTACGACCGCATCGCCGACGCCGGACCGTTCGCGCCGCTGGCCGGCAAGATCGAAGTCGTGGAGATGTTCGGCTACACCTGCCCGCACTGCGCGCATTTCGAGCCGCAGTTGGAAGCCTGGGCCGCCAAGCTGCCCAAGGACGTCCGTTTCACCCCGGTGCCGGCCGCCTTCGGCGGTGTCTGGGATTCGTTTGCCCGCGCCTACTACGCTGCCGATCAGCTGGGCGTGGCCAAGCGCAGCCACCGCGCGATGTTCGATGCCCTGCATGAGAAGGGCTCGCTGCCGATGCAGAACGTCTCGCCGGACGAACTGGCCGCGTTCTACCAGGGCTTCGGCGTGGCGCCGCCGCAGTACATCGCCGCGCTCAGGAGCGATGCGGTGGATGCCAAGGTGAAGGCCGCCCGCGCCTTCGCCCTGCGCACCAAGGTGCCGGGTACGCCGACGCTGATCGTCAACGGCGTGTACCTGGTCAAAGGCGACTCGTTCGAGTCCATGCTGCGCAATGCAGATGCCCTGATCGCCCGCGCGCGCAGCGGCAAGGCGCTCTGACAGCGCTCGCTGAACCATCACGCACCGTGCACGCGGGACGCTCGTTTCCGCGTGTCATCATGCTTCCCTGGCCGACGCTCCCAGCGTCGGCCCCACCATGCTCATCCGCTGGAGATGCTTCGATGAAGACCCGTTTCGCCATTACGCTCATGGCCCTGCTGCCGATCCTGGCTGCCTGCAAGGCCCAGGACGGTACCGCCAACACCACCGCCCCGGCCGAACCGGCCGCCCCGAGCAGCACCCCGGCTACCGAAACGGCCACGCCGACCGAGCAGGCCCCGGCCGCCAGCGGTGAAACCGCCGCCGCCGAGACCGCCGCTGCCGAAGCCACCACCCCGGCGCCCGCCCCCGCCTCCTCGCGCCCGACCGGCCCGGAACCGGTCGCCGGCACCGACTACGTGGTGATCGAAAACGGCCAGCCGTTCCAGCCGGCCACCGGCAAGATCGAAGTCGCCGAGATCTTCGGTTACGTGTGCCCGGCCTGCGCCGCGTTCCAGCCGCTGATCGGACCGTGGAAGGCCGGCCTGCCGAGCGACGTCAGCTTCGTCTACGTGCCGGCCATGTTCGGCGGTACCTGGGATGACTACGGCCGTGCGTTCTATGCCGCGCAGGCCATGGGCCTGCAGGAAAAGACCCACGAAGCCATGTACGCGGCGATCCACGCCGAGCAGAGCCTGAAGGGCGAGCGCGGCCGTGATTCGGTCGAAGATATCGCCAACTTCTACGGCAAGCACGGCGCCGACCCGAAGCAGTTCGCCGCGATGATGGGCAGCTTCGCCATCAACGCCAAGACCAACTCGGCCAAGCAGTTCGCCCAGCGCAGCAAGATCAGCGGCACCCCGTCGGTGATCGTCAATGGCAAGTACCTGGTCAAGGGCAAGGGCTTCCCGGACATGCTGCGCATCGCCGATCACCTGATCGCGCGCGAACGCGCGGCCAAGGCCAACTGATCCTGCGATAGCCAACCGTCGTGACCTCCCCCCACACGCGGACCCTGCGCCTGCTGACGGCCAACATCCAGGCCGGTTCGAGCACCCGCCGTTACAGTGACTACGTGACCCGCAGCTGGTCGCACGCACTGCCGGCCGGGCGCAAGCGAACCAGCCTGGATGCCATCGCGCAGATGGCCCGCGAACACGACATCGTCGGCCTGCAGGAGGCCGACCCGGGCAGCCTGCGCTCGGGCTTCACCAACCAGACCCACTATCTGGCCGAGCGTGCCGGCTTCAATTACTGGAGCCACCAGCCCAACCGCCGGATGGGTGGGGTCGCCTCCAGCGCCAACGGCCTGCTCAGCAAACTCGAGCCGGTCGAGGTCCAGGACCACGCCCTGCCCGGCCGGATCGGCGGGCGCGGCGTGCTGCTGGCCAAGTTCGGTGAAGGCAGCCAGGGCCTGGCGGTGGCGGTGGCGCATCTGTCCTTGGGGACCAATTCGCGCATGTCGCAATTGGCCTTCATTGCCGATCTGCTCTCCGACCACCCCAACGCCGTGCTGATGGGCGATTTCAACTGCCTGGCCGAACGGCCGGAAATGCAGGTGCTGTACCAGAAGACGACGCTGCAGCCGCCAGGCTGCGTGGTGCCGACCTTCCCCAGCTGGCGCCCGGACCGGGCGATCGACCACATCCTGCTCAGCGACGGCCTGCAGCAACGCAGTGCCGAAGCCGTGCCGGCCGCGTTCTCCGATCACCTCGCACTGGCGATGTCGATCGATGTGCCGACCAGCGCGCTGCGCTGACCCCCTGGTCACCCGCCGCCCTTGCGCGGCGGGCATCGTGACCATGTAAACAGGCTGTCCACAGGCGCTGTGCGATAAATCCCGCCGTCTGCCGCTCCGGCACCGGGAGTATCCCCCACCCCATGAGTACCGTGGAGCCGCCTCTGCCCGAGGTGCGCACGCTTCGACCCGTGTTCCTGCTTGCCGCCACGATCGTGGCGGCATTCGCCATTCTGGTCACCGTGTTTCCCATCGATGCCGGCGTGATGCTGCTCGATGCCCAGACCTGGGCCTCGCGCAATGTCGGCTGGTATTACCTGCTGGCGATGACCGTGTACCTGGTGTTCGTGGTCGGCGTGGCGTTGTCCGGCTATGGCAGCGTCAAGCTGGGCGCGGACCACGACGAACCGGAGTTCAGCTATCTGTCCTGGGCCGGCATGCTGTTCGCCGCCGGCATCAGCATCACCCTGTTCTTCTTCTGCGTCTCCGAGCCGCTGACCCATTACCTGCTGCCGCCGCAGGGCGGCACCGGCAGTGGCGAGGCCAGCGCGCGCCAGGCGATGCAGCTGCTGTTCCTGCACTGGGGCCTGCATGGCTGGGGCGTGTTCGCGCTGGCGGCGATGGCGCTGGCCTACTTCGCCTACCGCCACAACCTGCCACTGGCGCTGCGCTCGGCGCTGTATCCGCTGATCGGCAAGCGCATCAACGGGCCGATCGGCTACACCGTGGATGCCTTGGGCATCGTGGCCACCGTGTTCGGCCTCGGCGCGGACATGGGCTTTGGCGTGCTGCATCTCAACGCCGGCCTGAACACCTTGTTCCCGGTGCCGCACGCGGCCTGGGTGCAGGTCGGGCTGATCGTGCTGATGATGGGCGCGGCGATCACCGTGGCCGTGTCCGGCGTGGAGAAAGGCGTGCGCTGGATGTCCAACATCAACATGCTACTGGCGATCTCGCTGCTGCTGTTCATGCTGTTCGCCGGCCCCACCCAGTACCTGCTCAACGCCTTCATCCAGAACATGGGCGACTACCTGGGCAACGTGGTCGGCAAGAGTTTCGATGTGTACGCCTACGGCGGGCGCCCGGACTGGCTGGGCAACTGGACGGTGTTCTACTGGGCTTGGTGGATCGGCTGGGCGCCGTTCGTGGGCCTGTTCATCGCGCGCATCTCGCGCGGCCGCACCATCCGTGAGTTCGTGCTCGGCGTGCTGCTGATCCCGCTGGGGTTCACCCTGGCCTGGCTGTCGATCTTCGGCAACAGCGCGCTGGACCAGATCCTGCACCATGACCAGGTGCACCTGGCGCAGATGGCGGTGGAGAACCCACCGACCGTGCTGTACGCGCTGCTGGAAAGCTACCCGTGGAGCCGCGCCGTCATCGCCGTCACGGTGATCGTCAGCTTCATCTTCTTCGTCACCTCGGCCGATTCCGGCACGGTCGTGCTGTCCACGCTGTCCTCGCAGGGCGGCAATCCCGAAGACGACGGCCCGCGCTGGCTGCGCGTGTTCTGGGGCGTGATGACCGGCCTGGTCACCGCCGGGCTGCTGCTGGCCGGCAGCATGGATGCACTCAAATCCGCCGTGGTGCTGGCTTCGCTGCCGTTCTCGGTGGTGCTGCTGCTGATGCTGTGGGGGCTGACCCGTGCGCTGGGCGAAGAGTCGCAGCGCAAGAAGGCCTCGCAGTACTCGCCGATCCCGTTGATCGGGCAATCGCGGCATCAGCGCGGCTGGCGCCAGCGCATCACCCAGGCAGTGCATTTCCCGGTACGCGACGAGGTGTACCGGTTCATGGATACCGATGTGAAGCCGGCGATCGAAGCAGTTGCCGCGCAGCTGCTCGAACAGGGCCTGGACGTGCGGACGAAGTTCGAGCCGGGCCACATGGAACTGCTGGTGGACCATGGCGAGCAGCAGGTGTTCACCTACCAGGTGATCATGCGCGGCTACCTCACGCCTTCGTTCGCCGCGCAGCGCTTCCGCAACCAGCGTTACTACCGCGCCGAAGTGCATCTTTATGAAGGTGGACAGGACTACGAGCTGTTCGGCTACAGCCGCCAGCAGATCATCAACGACATCATCGATCAGTACGAGCGTCACCTGCAGTTCCTGCATCTCACGCGTTGACGCACTGATCTCCCGCTGCAAAGGAGTCACCGACATGCCTACCCTCCCCGACCAGCTGCTCTACATCGGCGGCCGCTACGTTCCCTCCCAGGGCGGACAGACCTTCCAGGTCATCAATCCGGCCAACGGCGAGCTGCTCGCCAACGTCCACAGCGCCAACAGCGACGATCTCGACGCTGCCGTGGAGAGCGCCCAAGCCGGCCAGAAAGCATGGGCCGCGCTGACCACCGTGGAGCGCTCGCGCATCCTGCTGCGGGCGGTCGCGCTGCTGCGCGAGCGCAACGATGCACTGGCCGAGCTGGAATCGCGCAACACCGGCAAGGCCCTGAGCGAAACGCTCAGCGTGGACGTGGTCACCGGTGCAGACGTGCTGGAGTACTACGCCGGCGTCATGCACGGGCTGGAAGGCAGCCAGGTGCCGCTGCGTGAGAGCAGCTTCTTCTACACCCGGCAGGAGCCCCTTGGCGTGGTCGGCGCGATCGGTGCCTGGAACTACCCGATCCAGATCGCGCTGTGGAAGGCCGCCCCCGCGCTGGCCGCCGGCAACGCGATGATCTTCAAGCCCAGCGAAGTGACGCCGCTGACCGCGCTGAAGCTGGCGGAAATCTTCACCGAGGCCGGCCTGCCCGATGGCGTGTTCAACGTGCTGCCTGGCGATGGCGCCGGCGTCGGCTCGGCATTGACCGAGCACCCGCTGATCGAGAAGATCTCCTTCACCGGCGGCACCGCCACCGGCCGCAAGGTGATGGCCAGTGCCTCCAGCTCCACGCTCAAAGACGTCACCATGGAGCTGGGGGGCAAGTCGCCGCTGATCATCTGCGCCGACGCCGATCTGGATCTGGCCGCCGACGTGGCGATGATGGCCAATTTCTACAGCTCCGGCCAGGTGTGCACCAACGGCACCCGCGTGTTCGTGCCGCGCAGCATCCTGGCCACGTTCGAAGCCAAACTGCTGGAACGGGTCAAGCGCATCCGTATCGGCGACCCGCTGGCCAAGGACACCAACTTCGGCCCGCTGGTCAGCGCCGCGCACATGCAGCGCGTGCTTGAGCACATCGCCAGCGGCAAGGCCGAGGGTGCACGGCTGGTCTGCGGCGGCGAACGGCTGACCGACGGCGCGCTGGGCAAGGGCTGCTATGTGGCACCGACGATCTTCAGCGATTGCCGCGATGACATGCGCATCGTGCGCGAAGAGATTTTCGGACCGGTGATGAGCCTGTTGGCGTACGACGACGAAGACGAGGCCATGCGCCGCGCCAACGACACCGATTACGGTCTCGCCGCCGGTGTGGTGACGCCGGACCTGGCGCGCGCGCATCGCCTGATCCATCAGCTCGAGGCCGGCATCTGCTGGGTCAACAGCTGGGGCGAATCGCCGGCACAGATGCCGGTGGGCGGTTACAAGCAGTCCGGTGTCGGCCGCGAAAACGGCCTGGCCACGCTGCGCGCCTATACCCGCACCAAGTCCATCCAGATCGAACTGGACCGCTACGCGTCGGTGTTCTGAACCGGCCTTACCAGGAGACACCGCGATGAAGCGCGAGTACGACTACATCATCATCGGCGCCGGTTCGGCCGGCAACACGCTGGCCGCGCGCCTGACCGAAGACGCCGGCGTCAGCGTGCTGCTGCTGGAAGCCGGTGGGCCGGATTACCGGATGGATTTCCGCACCCAGATGCCGGCCGCACTGGCCTATCCGCTGCAGGGCCGGCGTTACAACTGGGCGTATGAAACCGAGCCGGAACCCTACATGGACAACCGGCGCATGGAGTGCGGCCGCGGCAAGGGCCTGGGCGGTTCCTCGCTGATCAACGGCATGTGCTACATCCGCGGCAACGCGATGGACTTCGACCAGTGGGCCAGCTTCGACGGCCTGGAGGACTGGAGCTACCACGACGTGCTGCCCTACTTCCGCAAGGCGGAAACGCGCGACATCGGCGCCAACGATTATCACGGCGGCGACGGCCCGGTCAGCGTGGCCACGCCGAAGAACGGCAACAACGTGCTGTTCCACGCGATGGTCGAGGCCGGCGTGCAGGCCGGCTACCCGCGCACCGACGACCTCAACGGCTACCAGCAGGAAGGCTTCGGCCCGATGGACCGCACGGTGACCCCGCGCGGGCGCCGCTCCAGTACCGCGCGCGGTTACCTGGACATGGCCAAGGACCGCGAGGGACTGGAGATCGTGGTGCACGCCACCACCGACCGCATCCTGTTCGCCGGCAAGCGCGCGGTCGGTGTGCGCTACCTGGCCGGCAACAGCGCCGAGCCGATCGACGCCACCGCACGCCGCGAGGTGCTGCTGTGCGCCGGTGCGATCGCCTCGCCGCAGATCCTGCAGCGCTCCGGCGTGGGCGCGCCGGCATTGCTGGCCGCCCTCGGCGTTCCACTGGTGCACGACCTGCCCGGCGTCGGCGAGAACCTGCAGGACCACCTGGAGGTGTACATGCAGTACGCCTGCAAGAAGCCGGTCTCGCTGTACCCGGCGCTGCAGTGGTGGAACCAGCCGGCGATCGGTGCGGAGTGGCTGTTCGCCGGCACCGGGATCGGCGCCAGCAACCAGTTCGAAGCCGGTGGCTTCATCCGTACCCGGGAGGAGTTCGACTGGCCGAACATCCAGTACCACTTCCTGCCGGTGGCGATCAATTACAACGGCACCAACGCGGTCAAGGAGCACGGCTTCCAGGCGCATGTGGGGTCGATGCGCACGCCCAGCCGCGGCCGCGTGCATGCGAAGTCGCTGGACCCGCGTGAGCACCCCTCGATCCTGTTCAACTACCAGTCCACCGATCAGGACTGGCAGGAATTCCGCGATGCGATCCGCATCACCCGCGAGATCATCGCCCAGCCCGCGCTGGACGAGTACCGCGGCCGCGAGATCAGTCCGAGCGCCGAGTGCCAGACCGATGCGGAGCTGGATGCCTTCGTGCGCGCACATGCCGAGACCGCCTACCACCCCTCCTGCTCGTGCGCGATGGGCACCGATGCGATGAGCGTGGTGGACGGCCAGGGCCGTGTGCACGGGATGGAGAGCCTGCGTGTGGTGGATGCCTCGATCATGCCGCGCATCATCACCGGCAACCTCAACGCCACCACGATCATGATCGCCGAGAAGATCGCCGACCGGATCCGGGGGCGTGCTCCGCTGCCGCGCAGCACGGCGGCGTATTACGTGGCCGGGGACGCACCGGCCAGGCGCTGAGGGCGCCGCGATCCATGGGTAGGCGCCGACCGTTGGTCGGCGCACGAATCCGGGCAATGCCAGCCGCTGGCCGGCATCGCGCACATCCCGGTAGTGCCGGCCGCTGGCCGGCTCCGCGCGAATCCTGGTAGTGCCGGCCGCTGGCCGGCTCCGCAGCACCGTTGGATCATGAGGAGCCGGCCAGCGGCCGGCACTACC
>NZ_KV791300.1:0-24286 GCF_001807865.1 Stenotrophomonas sp. HMSC10F06
GGCGGCGTCGCCGGAGCCGTGGTCGCCGCCGGGCGCTCCGCCACCGGAGCCGGCAGCGGGGCGGTGCTCACCGCCGCAGGCGAAGTGGTCGCGGCGGTGCTGGTCGGCGCCGGTGCGGGCGGCAACGGGCGGCCTTCCAGCGCGGCCTGCGCGCGCTGCGCTTCGGCCTTGGCACGGCGCTGGTCTTCGGCGCGTGCGCTTGCGGCCAGCTCCGCATCGGACATTTCCACTTCCTTGCCGGGCAGCAGGGTGTAGAAGTCGTACTGCGTCGCCGCCGGCTTGGCCGGCTCGGCAGGCTTGGCGGCACCCGGCTTGGGCAGCTCGGTGCCGACGTCGGTGTCGGCATCGCTCACCGGGGCCGGCTGGGCGTTCGGGTCCGGCTGCGGGCCGACCCGCAGGAAACCGTCACCGTCGTTCTTGAACAGGTTGGGTGCCGCCAGGAACACCACGGCCGCAATCGCCACACCCGCGACCAGCCACACCCATCCCGGGGTGCCCTGGTTGCTGTTGCGCCGTGCCTGGCTCTTGCCGCGTCGTGCTGCCATTTACTGCTTCTCCACTGCTTACATTTTTTCCGGGGCGGATACGCCCAGGATGTTCAGACCATTGGCCAGGACCTGGCGCGCGGCGCAGGCCAGCGTCAGCTTGGCGTTGCGTTCGCTTTCGTCGGCCACCAGTACCTGCGTGCCGTGATACCACGTGTGGAAGGCATGCGCCAATTCACGCAGGTACTGCGCGATCAGGTGCGGTTCCAGCGCCAGGCCGGCCGCCTCGACGACTTCCGGGAAGCGCGACATTTCCACCATCAACCACAGCGAGGCCTCATCGCCCAGCGAGGACAGCCCGGCCAGCCCTTCGGCCGGCGTGTAGCCCAGGCCCTTCTCCTGCGCCTGGCGCAGCAGGCTGCAGACGCGGGCATGCGCGTACTGCACGTAGAACACCGGGTTGTCGTTGCTCTGCTGGCGGGCCAGATCGATATCGAAGGTCAGCTGCGAATCGGGCTTGCGCGCGATCAGGAACCAGCGGGTCGCATCGCGGCCGGCTTCTTCGATCAGGTCGCGCAGGGTCAGGTAGCTGCCGGCACGCTTGGAAAGCTTCACTTCCTCGCCGCCGCGCATCACCGTCACCATCTGGTGCAGCACGTATTCCGGCCAGCCCTTCGGGATGCCGACGTCCAGCGCCTGCAGGCCGGCGCGCACGCGCGCCAGCGAACCGTGGTGGTCCGCGCCCAGCTCGGTGATCGCGCGCTCGTAGCCGCGCTGCCACTTGCTCAGGTGGTAGGCCACGTCGGGCAGGAAGTAGGTGTAGGTGCCGTCGGACTTGCGCATCACGCGGTCCTTGTCGTCACCGAAGTCGGTCGAGCGCAGCCACAGCGCGCCGCCTTCCTCATAGGTGTGGCCGGCCGCATTGAGCTGGGCGACGGTCTCTTCGACCTTGCCGTCCTTGTACAGCGAGCTTTCCAGGAAGTAGATGTCGAAATCCACGCCGAACGCGGCCAGATCCTGGTTCTGCTCGTTGCGCAGGTAGGCCACGGCGAAGCGACGGATCGCATCGAGGTTGTCCGGGTCGCGCTCGCCGACCACCGAATGGCCTTCCAGTTCCACGGTGGCGCCGGCCAGGTAAGCCTTGGCCACATCCTCGATGTAATCGCCGCGGTAGCCCGCTTCCGGCCAGCCGGCGTCGTCGGGCTTGAGGCCCTTCGCACGTGCCTGGGTGGACAGCGCCAGGTTCTCGATCTGCACGCCGGCGTCGTTGTAATAGAACTCGCGCTTGGCGTTCCAGCCGTTCACTTCCAGCAGGCGTGCCAGGCAGTCACCGATCGCCGCCGCGCGGCCGTGGCCGACATGCAGCGGACCGGTCGGGTTGGCCGACACGTATTCCACGCCCACGGTGCGGCCATTGCCGCTCAGGTTGTGGCCGTAATCGGCGCCTTCCTTGAGCACACTGGCCGCTTCGCGCTGGTAGGCGCTCGGGGCAAGGTGGAAATTGATGAAGCCCGGGCCGGCGATCTCGACGCGGGCCACGTCATCGCTCTTGGGCAGCGCATCAAGCAGCGCCTGGGCCAGGGCGCGCGGATTGCTGCGCGCCGGCTTGGCCAGCAGCATCGCGGCGTTGGTGGCGAAATCGCCGTGCTCACGGGTCTTCGGGCGTTCGACCACGAATTCCGGGGTCAGGGTATCGGCCGGCAGAGTGCCGTTGGCGCGCAAGGCTTCGATGCCTTGGCTGATCAGGGCGCGGAGGAGATTTTTCACAAGGCCTGCTTTGGGACTGGAGCGGCGGAATCGGCAATTTTAGCCCAGAAGCCACCCCGATCCATTGAACCGGGGCCGAGCGGCGGCGTTTCACGCCCGGATCAGGCCGCTGCGATGCCCATCCAGCCGCGCGCGGCCATCGATACCGGGGCCCCGTCGCCGATCACGACGTGGTCGAGCAGGCGGATGTCCACCAGTGCCAGAGCCTGCTGCAGCAGCGTGGTGATCCGGCGGTCTTCCAGCGAGGGTTCGGCGCTGCCGGAAGGGTGGTTGTGGCTGACGATCACCGCCGCCGCGTTGTGCAGCAGGGCGCGCCGGACCACCTCGCGCGGGTAGACCGCCGCCGCGTCCACCGTGCCGCTGAACAGCTCCTCGCAGGCCAGCGTGCGGTGCTGGTTGTCCAGGAACAGCGCGGCGAACACTTCGTTGGGACGGGACCGCAGCCGCTGCTTGAAGTAGCGCCCGGCGGCGGCGGGGTCGCGCAGGCTGTCGCCCCGGGCCAGCTCGGCGGCCAGATGCCGGTGCGCCAGTTCCAGCCCGGCCACCAACTTGCAGCTGCGGGCCGGGCCCAGGCCGGGCAGGGCGGCCAGCGCGGTGGCCGGCAGATCAAGCAGGTTGCGCAGGGGGCCGTGGGACTGCAGCAGGTCGCGCGCGGTCTCCACCGCATCGCGCCCGCGCAGCCCCGAGCCCAGGAAGATCGCCAGCAGCTCGGCATCGGACAGGGCGCCGGCGCCCTGGGCCAGCAGCTTTTCGCGGGGACGCTCGGCACTGGGCCAGTCTCGGATCGACATGGCCTCAGTCTCCGCCGATACCTTGCCCGCCACCATCGGTGAACCAGGCGCCATCGTGTCGGTAAATGCAGGGAATCGTGCCAAGTCCGGCGGTTGCTTATGACGAAAACCTGCCTCCTTATGCCGCTGGCGCATCAGGCGGCCTACAGACCATCGGGTAAGCTAATCGCCTCGGTTCGACAGGAACACCCAAGGTGGCTGACTCCCCCCAGGCTTCTCCGGCGGCCGCGCGCCCGTTGGAAGGCCAGAAGCTGTTGTTGTGCGTTGGTGGCGGGATCGCTGCCTACAAGTCGCTGGAACTGGTGCGCCGCCTGCGCGATGCCGGGGCCCAGGTGCAGGTCGCGATGACCGCCGGGGCCCAGCAGTTCGTCACCCCGCTCAGTTTCCAGGCACTGTCCGGCCAGCCGACCCGCACCACCCTGTGGGACGGCGCGGCCGAGCAGGCCATGGGCCACATCGAGCTGGCGCGTTGGGCCGACCGCATCGTGGTCGCGCCCGCGACCGCCGATCTGCTCGCGCGGCTGGCCAATGGCCACGCCGATGACCTGGTCACCACCTTGTGCCTGGCCACCACCGCGCCGCTGACCGTGTGCCCGGCGATGAACCACCGCATGTGGCTGCACCCGGCCACCCAGGCCAACATCGGCCTGCTGCGCGAGCGCGGTGCCCAGGTGATCGGGCCGGAAGACGGCCCGCTGGCCGAAGGCGAATCCGGCCCCGGCCGGCTGACAGAACCGCACGCGATCGTGGCCGCGCTGGCCACGCTGCAGGCACCGGCCCCGGCCGAGCCGCCGGCCGCCAGTGAACTGAAGGGCCTGCGCGTGCTGATCAGCGCCGGTCCCACCTATGAAGACATCGACCCGGTGCGTTACGTCGGCAACCGCAGCAGCGGCAAGATGGGCTATGCCCTGGCCGCCGCCGCCGCCCGCCTCGGCGCGCAGGTGGTGCTGGTCAGTGGCCCGGTCCAGCTGGCCACGCCTGCCGGTGTGCAGCGTGTCGATGTGCGCTCGGCCGCACAGATGCGCGAAGCGGTGCTCGCTGCACTGCCGGCCGACATCTATATCGGTGCGGCCGCCGTCTCCGATTACACCCCACGCCAGGTCGCCCCGCAGAAACTCAAGAAGACCGCCGGCACCCAGAGCCTGACCCTGGAGCTGGTGCGCACCCCGGACATCCTGGCCGAGGTCGCCGCGCAGACCAACGCGCTCAAGCTGGTGGTCGGCTTCGCCGCCGAAACCCACGACGTGGAGAAGTACGCGCGCGGCAAGCTGGTGGACAAGCGCCTGGATCTGGTGATCGCCAACCAGGTCGGGATCAGCACCGGCGGTTTCGAAAGCGATGAAAACGCGGCCACGGCCTACTGGCAGGGCGGCGAACAGGTGTTCCCCGGCACCTCCAAGGCCGTGCTGGCCGAACAACTGTTGTCCCTGATTGCCCAGAGGTTGCACGCATGACCATCGATTCCTCCCTCCAGCCCCTGCAGGTCAAGCTGCTGGACCCGCGTTTCGGCGACGAATGGCCGCTGCCGGCCTATGCCACCGAACACAGCGCCGGGCTGGACCTGCGCGCGGCGCTGGAAACCGAGCTCACCCTGCAGCCGGGCGATACGGCGCTGATTCCCAGCGGTATCGCGATCCATATCGCCGATCCGAACCTGGCCGCGGTAGTGTTGCCGCGCTCGGGCCTGGGCCATCGCCACGGCATCGTGCTGGGCAACGGCACCGGCCTGATCGATGCTGATTACCAGGGCCCGCTGCTGATCAGCGCCTGGAACCGGGGGCGCGAGCCGTTCACCCTGCAGCCCGGCGATCGCATCGCCCAGCTGGTGGTGCTGCCGATTGCACGCGTGGCGCTTCAGGTAGTGGATACTTTCACCGACAGCGCCAGGGGAACGGGTGGATTCGGCCATACCGGGGTGCGCTGACAGGGGAGCTTGATGAGCAAGGCGAAGGCGGAAGGACGGCCGCGGTTCACGACAGGGCGCTCGGTGCCGCTGTTGGCCGTGCTGCTGGTGCTGTTGGCGGGCTGGTTCGGGTGGAGCGGTGTGCGCCAATGGCGCCAGGCGGCCGTCGGCGCCGAGCTTGAACAGTCGCGTGACCGCGTGGTCGAGGGGCTGCAGACGGCGGTGACGGGTCAGCTGGGCAGGTTCGGCAAGGTGCTCAAGACCGGGCCCGTTGCCAGTGCACTGGCCAGCGGCAACGCACAGGGGGCGGCCGTGGCCATCCGCGAAGGCTGGCCGGGCGTGGAAGACGTCCAGGTCCTGACCGCCGATCTCGATGCGGCCTACGCCGATCCGAAGGCCTTCGGTTACTCGCGCCTGGCGCTGCTCGAAGCCGCCATCGCAGATGACAAGCCGGTGGCCCGCGTCGTCCGCGATGCCGGTGGGCAGCGCCTCGGCCTGGCGGCCGCCGTCGATCTGGGCCCGCAGGGTGCCGCGGTCGTTTACGTGCGCCAGCCATTGCTGCGTTTGACCGGCGTGTTCGATCAGGTTGCCGTGCCCGCCGACGGTTACCTCGCACTGCGCCAGGGCAACCACAACGTAGTCGAACAGGGCAGCCGCGCGCTGTCCGGCGGCGCTGAAGCGTTGGCGCGCCCGATCGGCACCAGTGGGCTGCGCCTGTCTGCGGCGGTGCCGGACATCGAACCGGGCCCGTTGGGACTGGGGGCGATCTCCAGTGCGATCGTGGCGCTGTTGCTGCTGCTGATCGCGGTGCTGCTGGTGCTCGGCAAAGGCAAAGTGCCCTTGCCGCGCCGCCGCGGTGCGGATGACGGTGCCGCCGACGCCGGCCCGACCCTGAGCGAAAGCCTCGCCCAGGCACCGCTTGCGGTGGAGGCCGTCGACACCAGCGACGAGGCAGCACCGCCGCCGCCGTCCGTGCCGGGCGAATCCGTTGCCCCCGATATCTTCCGCGCTTACGACATCCGCGGCGTGGTCGGCCGCGAGCTGACCCCCAAGGTCGCCGCCCTGATCGGGCAGGCGATCGGTTCGGTCCTGCAGGTGCAGGGCCTGCGCGACATCGTGGTGGGTCGCGATGGCCGCCTGTCCGGCCCCGAACTCACCGCCGGCCTGATCGAAGGCCTGCGCCGCGCCGGCTGCAACGTCACCGACATCGGCCTCGCACCGACCCCGGTGGTGTACTTCGCCAGCTACCACCTGCGCGCCGGCAGCTGCGTGGCGGTGACCGGCAGCCACAACCCGCCGGACTACAACGGCTTCAAGATCGTGGTCGGCGGCGAGACGCTGTCCGGCGATGCGATCACCGAGTTGTACCACCGCATCCGCGATGGGCAGCTGCACGTGGCATCAGAACCGGGCAGCTTCCAAACCCGCGAGGTCAATGCCGATTACATCCAGCGCATTGCCGATGACGTGCAGCTGGACCGCCCGCTCAAGGTGGTGGCCGATGCGGGCAACGGTGTTGCCGGCGAGCTGGCCCAGCCGCTGCTGGAGGCGATTGGCGCCGAGGTCATTCCGCTGTACTGCGATGTGGACGGCAGCTTCCCGAACCACCATCCGGACCCGAGCGATCCGCACAACCTGGAAGACCTGATCCAGACCGTGAAGCGCTTCGACGCGGATATCGGCCTGGCCTTCGATGGCGATGGCGACCGGCTTGGCGTGGTCACCCGCGAAGGAAAGATCATCTATGCCGATCGGCTGTTGATGCTGTTCGCGGCCGACGTGCTGATGCGCAACCCGGGCGCGCTGGTGATCTACGACGTGAAGTGCACCGGCAAGCTCTCCGACTACGTGCTGCGCAACGGTGGCAGCCCGCTGATGTGGAAGACCGGCCACTCGCTGATGAAGGCCAAGATGCGCGAGACCGACGCCGAGCTGGCGGGCGAGATGAGCGGCCACTTCTTCTTCAAGGAACGCTGGTTCGGCTTCGACGACGGTCTGTACGCCGCCGCGCGCCTGCTGGAGATCCTGGCCCAGCGCGATGAGACGCCGTCGGAGGTGCTCGACGAGCTGCCCGACAGCGTCTCCACCCCGGAGTTGAAGGTGCCGGTCGATGCGGGTACCCCGCACGCGCTGGTGTCCTTGTTCGTCTCCTCGGTGCAGGTGGAGGACTCGCCGTTCGCGGGCGCGCGCCTGTCCACCATCGATGGCCTGCGTGCCGATTTCCCCGATGGCTGGGGCCTGGTGCGCGCATCCAATACGACGCCGGTGCTGGTGCTGCGTTTCGAAGCCGACGACGAGGCGGCACTGGAGCGCATCAAGGCACTGTTCCGCGCGCAGCTGCAACCGCTGCTGCCGGGTGTTGAACTGGGCTTCTGATCTGTGGGTACCGACCGTGGCGATCAGCGGTAGTGCCGGCCGCTGGCCGGCGCTTCGCATTCCTTGAACGTGACGTGGAGCCGGCCAGCGGCCGGCACTACCGTGCATCTGCGCCACGCGCATGTACATCCATGCCATGCCCATGTAGATCCACGCCATGCGTGGATGCCGTCGATCACCCCTTGAAGCGCAGCCCCACGCCCGGCTCGGTGAACAGATAGCGCGAATCCAGCGCCGAATCGCCCAACTTGTGGCGCAGCTTGCCGACCAGGATCCGCAGGTAGTGGGTGTCGTGCTGGTGGGTCGGTCCCCAGATCTCCTGCAGGATCTGCGGCTGGGTCACCACCCGCCCGGCGTTGCGCAGCAGCAGCGACAACAGTGCGTACTCCTTGCGGGTCAACGCCACCGGCGCGCCGTCCAGGTGCACTTCGCGCCGGAGCAGATCGATATGCAGGTGGCCATCATCGAACTGCGGCAGCACGCCTTCGCTGGAGACCGTGCGCGAGCGCAGCAGTGCACGCACACGCGCCATCAGCTCCTGCGTACCGAACGGCTTGGTCACGTAGTCGTTCGCACCGGCATCCAGCGCCCGCACCTTCTCGGTCTCGCTGGCGCGCACGGTCAACATGATCACCGGCACCTGGCTCCACTGGCGCAGCTCGCCAAGTACCTCATGGCCTTCCATGTCGGGCAGGCCGATATCCAGGATCACCAGATCCGCCCCTTCGCCGACCAGTGCTTCCAGCCCGGCCTGGCCGGTCGCGGCCTGGGACACGCGGTAGCCCTGCGCGCGCAGGCTGATCTCCAGGAAGCGCCGGATCTGCGCTTCATCGTCGATCACCAGCACGCGCGCCGGGGGCACGCCGTGGGAAGCCTCAGGAATCGTCGTTGTCATCGGCGGGGTGGGGATGCAGCAAGGGCAGGGTGATGCGGATCAGGGTACCGCGTCCGTCGCGGCCCGGCAGCGCCTGTACGCTGCCGCCATGCGCGCCGATCATGCCCTGGCAGATGGTCAGGCCCAGCCCGGTGCCATGCCGGCCACGGTCGCCGCGTTCCACGCTGTAGAACATGTCGAAGATGCGCGCGCGCTCCTCGTCCGGGATGCCCGGTCCGGCATCGAGCACGTCGATGCGCAATTCGCCCTCGACCAACCGTGCCTGCACCTCCACCGCCGCGCCGGGCGGGGAGAACTTGGCGGCGTTCTCCATCACGTTGAACACGGCCTGTTCAACCAGCGCCGGATGCACCCAGATCGGCGCCAGCTCAGCGGGTATGTCCAGCTTCAACAGCACATCGGGCTGATAGCGCTGCAGGCGGCGCGCGGCCGAGCCGACCAGCTCGTCCACGCCGATCCAGTCGCGGTTGATCTGCAGCCCGTCATGGCCCAGCCGGGTCATGTCCAGCAGGTTCTGGATGTAGCGGTCCAGGCGCTCGCCTTCCACCAGAATGGTGTCCAGCAGGGCGCGCCGGTCGCTGGCGTCCATCGCATCGGCGTAGCTGGACAGGCTGTCGGCCGAGCCGATCATCGCTGCCAACGGCGAGCGCAGGTCATGCGAGACCGAGGACAGCAACGCCGAGCGCAGCCGCTCGGTCTCGTTGCTCACATGCGCCTTTTCCAGATCGGCCACCAGTTGGGTGCGCAGCGCGGCCTGCGCGATGTCGTCCACCATCGCTTCGGCCAGCTGCCGTTGTTCCGGTGTCAGCCGCGGTGCCTCGCGCGGGAAGCGCATGCCGGCCACGCCGATCGCGCGGTCGTCGCCGTCCAGCAGCGGCAGGAACCACCAGCCAGCACCGGCCAGGGTATCGGTGAAGCGTCCGCTGGGCTGGCCGTGCCGGTGCGCCCAGTCGGCCGCGGCCAGATCGGTGTCGCCCGGTGCGGCGCTGCCGCTGGCACTGGTGTACTGCCCGATGCGCAGCCATGCCGGGGCGTCCATCGCCTGTTCCAGTGCCTCGCGGCCGGCCTGCGCGACCTGCTCGTTGCTCGCCGCACTGGCCAGTTGCCGCCCCAGTGCCTGGCGCGCATGCGCGTGCCGGTTGGCCGCGCGCAACGCGACCACCTGCATGCGCAGGCGCGAGGCCAACCGCCCTGCCACCAAGGCAGCGGCCAGGAACAGGAAGACCGTGATCACGCCCTGGCGCGCACTGATCGCGAAGGTGAAGCGCGGCGCGATGAAGAAGAAGTTGTAGGCCAGGAAACACAGCGCGGCGGCGATCACCGCCGCACTGGTGCGGCTGCGCGCGGCAACCATCACCACCGCCACGATGAACACCATCGACAGGTCGTACAGCCCGATCCAGCGCTCGGCGACCAGCGCCACCAGGCAGGCCGCCGCCGTGGCGCCGAGCGCCAGCAGCGCGTCCTTGCCGGCGCTGCGGCTGGGAATGAACAGCCCCGACCGCCGCGCCCGCGCCCGCGCCTGTGGTGTGCCGATGATGGTGATCTCGAAATGTGCGCCACGACGGATCAGCTGCTGGGTCAGCGTGCGGTTGAGCATGCGCGCCAGCGGCCGCTCGCGCGTGCGGCCCAGCACCAGCGTGGAGACCCCGTTGTGTGCGGCGTGATCGAGCAGCGCATCGGCGATGCTGGAGCCATGCAGCAGTTCGGCCTCACCCCCGAGGCGGCGGGCGAGGGCGAAGGCGGCATCGATCTCGCGCCGGGTCTGCTCGTCGTGCGCGCGCGCCTGCACCGTCACCACCGTCCACGGCGCATCGCGCCGCTCGGCGATGCGCCGGCCGACCCGCACCAGGTACTCGCTCTGGCCGCCGCCATCGATCGCCACCAGCACGCGGCGGCGCAGCGGCAGGTTGCCTTCGCCGCGCGCGGCACGGGTCTCGCGCAGGCTGCTGTCCACGCGGTCGGCGGCTTCCTGCATCGCCAATTCGCGCAGTGCGGTCAGGTTGGCCGGCGAGAAAAATGCCTGCAGCGCCTGCGCCGCCTGCTCCGGCACATAGACCTTGCCCTGCTGCAGGCGCTCGATCAGTTCGCGCGGCGGCAGGTCCACCAGCACGATGTCGTGCAGGCGGTCGAGTACCGCATCCGGCACGGTCTCGCTGACGCGCACCCCGGTGATGCGCATGACCACGTCGTTGAGGCTTTCCAGGTGCTGGATGTTGACCGTCGTCCACACGTCGATGCCGGCATCGAGCAGTTCCATCACATCCTGCCAGCGCCGTTCATGGCGACTGCCGGGCACATTGCGATGCGCCAGTTCGTCGACCAGCACCAGGGCCGGGCGACGCCCCAGCACCGCGTCCAGATCCATTTCTTCCAGCGCGTGCTGTTGGTACTCGCGTTGCAACAACGGTACCTGCGGCAGGCCCGCCAGCAGTGCCGAGGTCTCGGCGCGGCCGTGGGTTTCCACCAGCCCGATCACCACGTCCACGCCGCGGCGCAGCTGCTCATGCGCGCGGGTCAGCATGCTGAAGGTCTTGCCCACGCCGGGGGCCGCACCCAGGAATACGGTGAGCTTGCCGCCGGCTTCGCGCTGCAGGGTGTCGACCAGGGCATCGGCCTGGCGGGTACGGGAGTCGCTCATGGGCGGAGATTGTGCGCCGGTTCGCGCGATCCCCGCATCACGGCCGTGCCTTGAGATCATCCAGCGCCAGGTTCAACGTCATCACGTTGACCCGCGGCTGGCCGAACACGCCCCATTGCGGACCCAGGGTGTTGGCCTGCACCAGTGCAGTCACGCGATCGACCGGAAGACCACGGCTGCGTGCCACCCGGGCGATCTGCACCTGCGCGGCGGCCGGGGAGATCTCCGGGTCCATGCCCGCACCGGACTGGGTGACCAGATCGCCGGGCACCTGCGCAGCGGGTACGCCCTCGCGTGTGGCCACCGCAGAGATGGCGGCCTGCACGCGCTCCTGCAGCGCCGGGTTGCTGCGCGCCATGTTGCTGCCGGCCGCTGCCATCGGGTCATAGCTGGCCGCCGACGGCCGCGCCTGGAAGTAGCCATCGCCGACGAACGGCTGCGCGATCAGCTGCGAGCCGCGCACCTGCCCACCGCGGATCAGCAGGCTGCCATCGGCCTGCGCCGGAAACAGCAGCCGGCTCACGCTGGTGGTGGCCACGGCATAGGCCAGCCCGAGCAGCAGCAGGCTGCTCACGCCGAGCACGAGGGCCGGGCGCCAGGTGCTGTCCTGCTGCAGCTGGGTGGAGGCGGCAGCGCGGCTGCGCGCCGAGCGGGGAGCGGACGTAGCAAGCGAGCGGTTCATGCGCCGAATACCGAGACAAGGAAGAGGTCGATCACTTTGATGGCCGCGAACGGCAGCAGCACACCACCCAGGCCGTACACCAGCATGTTCCGGCGCAGCAGCGCGGTGGCCGTGGCCGGGCGGAAACGTACCCCGCGCAGCGCCAGCGGGATCAGCGCCGGAATCACCAGGGCATTGAAGATCAGCGCCGCCAGCACCGCATTGCGCGGGCTGGACAGGTGCATCACGTTCAACGCCGCCATCGCCGGCAGGGTGGAGGCGAACAGCGCCGGCAGGATCGCGAAATACTTGGAGACATCGTTGGCCAGCGAGAAGGTGGTCAGCGCACCACGCGTGATCAGCTGCTGCTTGCCCACTTCCACCACCGCCAGCAGCTTGGCCGGATCCGAATCCAGATCGACCATGTTGCCGGCCTCCTTGGCGGCCTGCGTACCGGAGTTCATGGCCAGCCCGATGTCGGCCTGGGCGAGCGCCGGTGCATCGTTGGTGCCGTCGCCGACCATCGCCACCAGCCGCCCACCGGCCTGCTCGGCACGGATGCGGGCCAGCTTGTCTTCGGGGCGGGCTTCGGCGATGTAATCGTCCACGCCGGCCTCGGCCGCGATCGCCGCAGCGGTCAGCGGGTTGTCGCCGGTGATCATCACCGTGCGGATGCCCATCGCGCGCAGCTGCGCGAACTTCTCGCGCATGCCGTGCTTGACCACGTCCGACAGCTCGATCACGCCCAGCACATGCCGGCCTTCGCATACCACCAGCGGG
Organism: Stenotrophomonas sp. HMSC10F06; assembly: GCF_001807865.1. Classification (NCBI taxonomy): domain Bacteria; kingdom Pseudomonadati; phylum Pseudomonadota; class Gammaproteobacteria; order Lysobacterales; family Lysobacteraceae; genus Stenotrophomonas; species Stenotrophomonas sp. HMSC10F06. Next base: position 12,300 of record NZ_KV791300.1, read on the forward strand.
GTGGCGCCATTGCGCGCCACCTGCTCAACGCGCCCGGGCAGCTCCGACGGCACGGTGCCGCCCAGCTCACGCACATACGCGGTGATCGCATCGGAGGCGCCCTTGCGAATGCGGCGCCCGCCGTCCAGATCCACACCGGACATGCGGGTCTGCGCACTGAAGGCCAGATAGTCCGCATGGTCCGGCTCGGCGGTGGTGCAGCCCTGCTCACGCGCCAACCGCACCACCGACTTGCCTTCCGGGGTCGGGTCGGCCAGCGAGGAGAGCAGCGCTGCCTCGCGCAGCTGGCTGGCGTCGATACCGGCCAGTGCATGGAAGTGCGTGGCCTGGCGGTCGCCGTAGGTGATGGTGCCGGTCTTGTCGAGCAGCAGCACGTCCACATCGCCAGCCACTTCCACTGCCTTGCCGGACTTGGCCAGCACGTTGGCGGCCAGCGCACGGTTCATGCCGGCGATGCCGATAGCCGGCAGCAAGCCGCCGATGGTGGTTGGGATCAGGCACACCAGCAGCGCGATCAGCAGCAGCGGATCGACCTGCACGCCAACGAACGCCCCGATCGCCGGCAGCGTCGCCACCACCACCAGGAAGGTCAGCGTCATTGCCGCCAGCAGCAGGGTCAGGGCGACCTCGTTCGGGGTCTTCTGGCGGTTCGCGCCTTCCACCAGTGCGATCATCCGGTCCAGGAAGCTGTGGCCCGGCTCGGCGGTGATGCGCACGATGATCTGGTCGGACAACACCTTGGTGCCACCGATCACGCCACTGCGGTCGGTACCGGCCTCGCGCAGCACGGGCGCCGATTCACCGGTCACCGCCGCTTCGTTGATGGTCGCCAGGCCCTGCACGATCTCGCCATCGGCCGGGATCAATTCACCGGCACTGACGATCACATGATCGCCCGGGCGCAGTTCGGCCGCCGGGACCTGGGTCTCGCTGGCCCCGGCATGCGCGGCCGCCAACCGGCGCGCGCTGAGGTCCTGCCGGGCGCGTCTAAGCGAGGCGGCCTGGCCCCGGCCGCGCGCTTCGGCCACCGCCTCGGCGAAGTTGCCGAACAGCACGGTCAGCAGCAGGATCGCGGTGACCGCCAGGCCGAAGCCCAGCGGCGCATTGCCGGTCAGCGTGACCAGGGCGCTGACCACTGTGCCGACCATCACCACGGCCATCACCGGGCTGTGCAGCAGGTGCCGGGGCGAGAGCTTGATGACGGCGTCGCGCAGGGCACGGCGCCAGCCGGCGCCATCGAGCACGCGCTGGCGGCGATGGGAAGAAACGTTCAACGGATACGTACTCATGGAAGGCGGTCTCAGTGCAGCGTCAGCGACAGGTGATCGGCGACCGGGCCCAGCACCAGCGCCGGCATGAACTGCAATACGGTGAGGATGACGATCAGCGCGATCAGGGTCAGCGCGAAGGTCGGGGTTTCAATCTGCAGCGTGCCGGCCGATTCCGGCGCCCGCCGTTTGGCCGCCAGCTGCGCGGCCACGATCAACGGGATCACCAGCACGGGGTAGCGGCCCAGCAGCAGCACCAGGGTGCAGCTCAGGTTCCACCACACCGTGGCATCGCCGAGGCCTTCAAAGCCCGAGCCGTTGTTGGCGAACGCCGAGGTGTACTCGTAGAACACCTGGCTGATGCCGTGGAAGCCGGGGTTGGAGGTGCCGGTGATCGACGGGATCGCCAGGGTCAACGCGGTGAAGCCCAGGATGGTGATCGGCTGCAGCAGCACCAGCAGCGCGAGCAGGCGCACCTGCGGCGTTTCCAGCTTGCGGCCGAACAGTTCCGGGGTGCGGCCGGTCATCAGGCCGGCCAGGAACACGCCCAGCAGCAGGTACACGATGAACTGCTGCAGCCCACAGCCGATGCCGCCCCAGATCGCATTGACCAGCATGTTGACCATCGGCACGGCGCCGGCCAGCGGGCTGAGCGAGTCATGCATGCCGTTGACCGAACCGTTGGATACCTGGGTGGTGATCGCGGCCCACAAGCCCGTGCCATCGGCACCGAAGCGCACTTCCTTGCCCTCCATCAGCAGCGGGCTGGCCGCAGTGGCCGAGTGTCCTTCCAGCCACACCGTGGCGGCGATCGACACACTGGACATCGCCAGCATGCAGCCGAACACCAGCCCGGCCAGGCGCTTGCGCCCGGTGAACGCGCCGAGCATGAAGATCACCGCGATCGGGATCAGCAGGATGCCGATCAGTTCCAGCGCATTGGACAGCGGGGTCGGGTTCTCCAGCGGCATCGCGCTGTTGGGGCCGTACCAGCCACCGCCGTTGGTGCCCAGCTGTTTGGCCGCGACCATCGCCGCGACCGGCCCGAGCGGCAGCTTCTGCGTGTCCATGCCGGCCGAGGCGTCGATCGGCGTGGCCTGCGGACCGCCGGCGAGGGTGGCGGGCACGCCCTGGCTGGTCAGCAGCAGCGCCCACAGCAGGCACAGCGGCAGCATGAAGCGCACGCTCGAGCGCACCACATCGGCGTAGTAATTGCCCACATCGACGCGGCGGTCCGCACTCAGCAGCGCAGCCTGGTCGGCCGGCACATCCTCGGGGCGCGCGCCGAACAGCGCACGCAACGTGGCCACCACCAGCGCCAGGCCCATCATCGGCGTCACCACCTGCAGCCCGGTGATCGCGGTCATCTGCGAGAAATACGACAGCTGCGCCTGCCCGGAATAGTGCTGCTGGTTGGTGTTGGTCAGGAACGACACCATCGTATGCAGCGCGGTATCCCAGCGCATGTTGGGGATCTGGTCCGGATTGAACGGCAGCCAGGCCTGGGTCATGAAGACGGCCTGCACCAGCACCGCGATCACCACGTTGCTGAGCAGGAAGGCGCCCACGTAGCCACGCCAGGACATGCCGCGCGCCGGGTTCACTCCCAGCAGCCGGTAAAGGGGTTTTTCAACCAGCCCGAACAGCGCATCGCCACGCATTGGGCCACCGCGCATCACCCGGGCCAGGTACAGCCCAAGCGGAAAGGCCAGCACGATGCTGGCCAGCAGGATCAACAGGATCTCGGTCATGGTCGGCTCCGGTCAGAAGGTTTCGGGCCGAAGCACGACGTACAGCAGATAGGCGGCGGCAACGAGCACCAGCACGCCGCACAGCAGGGAAAGCCAGGCAGACATGGTTGTGGCCTCAAACGCGGGAAAGAAGGGCGGCGGTGCGGGGCGCACCGGTGGCAGGGAACACAGGCAGATACGGGCTCATGGGACGTCCAGGTGGAACCACTCCACGTCAGGCGCTCATGGTCCGCCTGCCCGGCATAAACGCTCCACGCCCGAAACCTACGGCTCCCGTAAAAAGTGCATAAAAAGGTGCTTCCCTGCCGCGAGCGTTACGCCCCGCAGCGACCGGCAGGCCCCTCGGCAAATGTCCCCCGGCCGCCGCCTGGCGGCGACGGCCTCCTCCTTGATTTTGCCCAGGGACCTGCCGGCCGCTACGGAGCTCAGCGTGCGATACGCGTGCGAGACAGCGAACTTGCTGTTGGCCGCCAGTGGTCTGTACACGTGGGGCGCGATGCCCTTGTGGGCGAAATCAAGGAGGAGGGGGCGGCCGCAGGCCGACGCCGGGGGACATTCGCCGGCAAGGGCGTCGCGTCCCAGCGCCCGACCAACTCACCGCTCCTGCTTGCGGAAAAGTTCAGAGCGCGCTCCGGGCCTGCCGCGAGGACGAAAACAGAGAAGGCGACCCAAAGGCCGCCTTCGTTTCAACGCTATCGCACCTCCACCCTTACCCGCGCGGATCGCTCACCACACCCTTCAGCAACCGATAACGCTGCAGCGTGCTCTCGATCTCCACGTCCAGCGCCTGGCGCTGCTGTTCGAACGACGCCTGCATGCGCCGCTGCGCCACCAGCTCGGCATGCCGTTCGCGGATGCGCGCGGCCTGCTTGTCCGGTACCGGCTGCCCATCCAGCTCGCGGTTGCCGGCAGTGGCCAACAACGTGACCAGCGCATCACGCACGCTGGCCACGTTGTAGCTGGCGGTATGGATGTTGTTGTCCAGGATGCCGCTGCGCTCGGCAAACACCCGGCGCAGGTCGTCCTCGCTCTCGTACGTGGCCAGCATCGCCTGCTCGGTACGCTGGCGGGTCTGCTCGGCGGCCAGGTCCAGGCGCTGCTGCGCGGCCTGCGCCGCAGCATCGGCGCGTTCCTCGTCAGTCAACGCGCGCTGCACTTCCCCACTGCGCATGCCGCTGCGCAGGTTGAACTCCTCGCGCGCGTTGTTCACCGCCTCCTGGGGCAGCGCATCACTGCAGATGCGCTCGCTGCCCTTGTTCCAGCAGTACAGCTTCTTCGGCGTCGCATCGGCCGCGCGCTTCTGCGCCTGGGCAGGCAACAGCGGCATGGCCAGCAACAGGCCGACAACGGTGAACGTGGCAAACCTGGACATGGTGAAAGCCCCCTGCTCTCAACGCGTAGGACGGCTGCCGTAGCGGGAACGATAGTCCTCCAGCGGCTGCCGGTAGCCGACAAGTTCCGGATTTCCGGAGGCAAAATCAAGCAGGTCGGCCAGCGTGGCCACGGCCACCACCGGAATCCCGGCTTCTTCGGCCACGGCCTGTGCGGCCGAACGGCGGTCGGTTTCCGAGGCGATCTCCTGGCGGTCCAGTGCCACCACGATGCCGGCCGGGGTGCCACCGGCGCCCTTGATGATCGCCAGTGCCTCGCGGATCGCGGTGCCGGCGGTGATCACGTCATCGACGATCAGCACGCGCTTGCCATTCATGTCGGCGCCGATCAGGTTGCCGCCTTCGCCGTGGTCCTTGGCTTCCTTGCGGTTGAACGACAACGGCAGGTCGCGGCCGCGCTGGGCGAATTCACAGGCGGTCGCGGTGGCCAGCGGAATGCCCTTGTAGGCCGGGCCGAACACGACATCGAACTTCAGACCGGTCGCTTCCACGGCATCGGCGTAGCAGGCCGCCAGCTGGGACATGCGCGCGCCGGAATCGAACCGGCCGGCATTGAAAAAGTAGGGGCTCAGACGGCCGGACTTCAGGGTGAACTGGCCGAAACGCAGGGCATCGGCGGTCAGGGCCAGTTGCAGGAAACGGTGGCGATGGTCGCTCATCAAGACTCAATTCAATTCATTTGGAGCGCAAATCGTAATGCATGGCCGCACTTTTCCGCTTGCCGCGCCCTGTGGCCCGTTGTCGCACAGGGCGACGAGACGACCCGCAAAGGCCCCGGCGGCAGTAATCGCGTCCGTTTCCAGCCAGCCCCTGCAAGGGCCGAAACGGTATGCTCTTGCGGGTATCGTTCCAGACCCGGGTCAGCATGCGCATCATCAGTTTCAACGCCAACGGCATCCGTTCCGCCGCCACCAAGGGCTTTCTCGAGTGGTTCCGCGCCCAGGACGCCGACGTCCTGTGCATCCAGGAAACCAAGGCCCAGGAAGACCAGCTGACCGACCCGATGTTCCGCCCGGACGGGCACCACTGCTTCTACCGCGACGCCATCACCAAGAAGGGCTACAGCGGCGTGGCGATCTACAGCAAGCGCGAGCCGGACCAGGTGATCACCTCACTGGGCTGGGCCCCGTTCGACGATGAAGGCCGCTACATCGAAGCCCGCTACGGCAACCTCAGCGTGGTCTCCTTCTATATCCCCTCGGGCAGCTCGGGCGATCTGCGCCAGGGCTTCAAGTACGAAGTGATGGAGTGGCTGCGCCCGATCCTGGCCGGCTGGCTGGCCAGTGGCCGCGACTACGTGCTGTGCGGCGACTGGAACATCGTGCGTTCCGCGCTGGACATCAAGAACTGGAAATCCAACCAGAAGAACTCCGGCTGCCTGCCGCCCGAACGCGACTGGCTCAACGGCCAGTGCGTGGATGCCGACCAGGCACTGGACATCGCCGCCGGCCAGGGCTGGACCGATGCCTACCGCCTGCTGCACCCGCAGGGCGAGGACTACACCTGGTGGAGCAACCGCGGCCAGGCGCGCGCCAACAATGTCGGCTGGCGCATCGATTACCAGTTCGTCAGCCCGGGCCTGCGTGACCGGTTGCGCAGCTGCTCGGTCTATCGCGATGAACGCTTCTCCGACCATGCGCCGTTCACGGTGGACTACGCCCCATGACCGAAGCGGTCGAGCCGGTGTCCTACAAGGGCTGGGCCGGGATCAAGCGCGCCTTCGGTACGCCCTCGGCGCTGACGATGGCCTTCCTGGGCTTCGGCAGCGGCCTGCCGTTCCTGCTGATCGCCTCGCAGACGCTGTCCACCCGCCTGCGGGATGTCGGCCTGGACCTGGGCAGCATCGGGCTGATCAGCCTGGCCAGCTTCTTCTATCTGATGAAGTTCGTCTGGGCCCCGCTGATCGACCGCTACGCGTTCCCGCTGATCGGCTTCCTGGGCCGGCGCCGCTCGTGGCTGCTGGCCTCGCAGATCGGCGTCACCGGCGGGTTGTTCGCGCTGGCCTTCGTCCGGCCCGAACTCGGCGTCACCCCGCTGGTGCTGTGGGTGCTGGTGGCTTCGTTCGCCGGCGCGACCCAGGATTCGGTGGTGGACGCCTACCGCATCGAGATCGCACCCGAGAGTGCCCAGGCGGCGCTTGCCGCGACCTACACGCTGGGCTATCGCATCGGCCTGATCCTGGCCGGCGCGGGCGCGCTGTACCTGGCCCAGTTCGAGAGCTGGATCGTGGCCTACCTGGCCATGGCTGCGTTGATGATCCTGCCGATCATCACCACGCTGCTGTGCCGCGAGCCGGAGCAGCCCGAGGTGCGCATCCAGCGCCGGATCGATTTCTTCGGCGCGTTCTGGCAGCCGATCGCCAGCTTCTTCAGCACTAATGGCGTGGTGCTGGCGCTGGTGCTGCTGGCCTTCGTCGGGCTCTACAAATTCCCGGACCAGGTGATCGGGGTGATGGCCGGTCCGTTCTATCTGGATTCGGGCTTCACCAAGGCCGACATCGCGACCGTCTCCAAGCTGTTCGGCGTGTGGATGGGCATCGGCGGTGCATTCCTCGGCGGCATCGCGGTGGCTGCATTCGGCTTTCGCCGCATGTTGCTGGTCGCCGCGCTGGGCGTGGCGCTGTCCAACCTGGCGTTCCTGCTGATGGCGCACAATCCGGGCCAACTGTGGGCGTTCTATGCGGCGCTGAGCGCGGACAACCTGTTCCAAGGCTTCGCCGGCACGGTGCTGGTCGCCTTCATGTCCTCGCTGACCGACCGCAACTTCACCGCCACCCAGTACGCGCTGCTGGTCTCGCTGGCCAACCTGCCGGGCAAGTTCGTCGGCGGCGTCTCCGGTTACATCGTGGAGGCGAGCTCGTACAGCACCTTCTTCATCCTCAGCGCCACGACGGTCATCCCGACCCTGCTGCTGCTGATCTGGCTGTGGCCACGGATCCGGGACCGCAGCTCGGCCTGAGTGGTTTGCGTGCCGGCAGAGCCTGATGGATCATGCCGGCACAGTCGTTGCGGGGATGGCGGCGCGCCAACGGGGAGAACGATGGCTGATCTACTGCTGCGGGATATGGACCCGCTGTTGCTGGAACGTATCCGCCGCATCGCAGTGGCGCGTGGCTGGTCCCGCGAGGACACCTGCGTGGCATTGCTGGAACAAGGCCTGTTCGCCAGCGAACTGGAGGTCCGCAGCGGCTTCCACGATCCCGAAGTCGATGCGCTCGCCGATGCCATCGCGGCACTGCAGGCGCTGCCGGACGCGCAGGGGCTGTAACGGCGGCACGCGCCGAGCCGCGCATCGGCGATCATTGCCGCACGCAGCGCCCGCCGCCGTGGCGCCTCAGGCCGGGTGGATCGCCCCCAGAATCCGCGGCCCCCGCGCGCCACTCACGCTCGGCAGATTGCCCGGCAACCCGGCCAGGGTGCGCTGCGCCAACCACGCAAACCCCATCGCTTCCAGATAATCCGGATCCAGCCCGTGCACCGCGCTGGACTCGATCACCACGCCCGGCAGGCGTGCGCCCAGGCGCCGCAGCAGCTGCGGGTTGCGCACGCCACCGCCGCAGACCAGCACCCGCTGCGCGCCCGGCAGGTGCGCCAACAGCGCATCGGCCACCGTCGCGGCGGTCAGCTCCAGCAGGGTCGCCTGCACATCCGCGCCGGAGACCTGTCCCTCACCCAGTTGCGCCTGCGCCCAGTCCAGGTGGAACTGTTCGCGCCCGGTGCTCTTGGGCGGCGGCAGCGCAAACCACGGATCGGCCAGCCACCGCGCCAGCAGCGCCGTATCGACCTGCCCGCTGGCCGCGAATGCCCCGTCGGCGTCGAACGGTTCGCCGCGGTGGCGCTGGCACCAGGCATCCATCAGCGCATTGGCCGGGCCGGTATCGAAGCCGCGCGGGGTGCCCTGGCGCGGGATCAAGGTGAGATTGCCGATGCCGCCCAGGTTGAGCACGGCGCGGTCTTCGTCGCTGTCACCCAGCATCGCCAGGTGGAACGCCGGCATCAGCGGCGCGCCATGGCCGCCGGCGGCCACATCGCGGCGGCGGAAATCGGCCACGGTGGTGATGCCGGTCAATTCGGCGATGCGGTTGGCGTCGCCGATCTGCATCGTGAAGGCAGGATCGGCCAGCGGCCGATGGCGTACGGTCTGCCCGTGCGAACCGATGGCGTGCACCTGGGTGCGGTCGATGCGCGCGCTGTCCAGCAGCCGGTTGGCAGCCGCGGCGAACGTGATCCCGACCTCGGCATCGAGCCGGCCCAGCGCGTCCAGCGAGGTGATCGTGCCGCCTTCGCCCAAGGCAATCAGTTCGGCGCGGATCGCCGGATCCCACGCGTGGGTCAGGCCATCCACAAAGCGGCAGCCGCCCTCGGTGGGGAACTGCACCAGCGCGGCATCGATGCCGTCGGCGCTGGTGCCGGACATCAGGCCCAGGTAGAGCGGGGTGGTGGGATCAACAGCAGAGGTCATGGCCAGGCGGTCCAACGGGTTGCATGCAGCTTCCGCGCAACCCGTTGCCGCCGTCAATCGATGCGATCAGCCGCGGTTGGATTTGACCGGCTTGCCGGCCTTCGCGGTGGCCGTATCGGCCGACGTGGCAGCCGGCGCCGGGCTGGCGTCGGCGTAGATCAGCTTCTCCATGCCCTGGATGCGCGCCAGTGCCGGCGCGGTCTGCGCACGGAAGGCGGCCAGCTCGGCACCCTGCAGCGGCTCCGGCGGCGGCATCGTCACCGACAGCGGGTTGCGGTGCACGCCGTTGACGCGGAATTCGTAATGCAGGTGCGGGCCGGTGGCCATGCCGGTCGAGCCGACGTAGCCGATCACGGTGCCCTGGGCCACGCGCTGGCCGGTCTTGATGCTGCCAAAGCGCGACATGTGCCCGTACAGCGTGGTGTGGCCACGGCCGTGGTCGAGGATCACCACGTTGCCGTAGCCGCGCTGCACGCCGGCGAACTGCACGCGGGCATCGCCGGCGGCCATGATCGGGGTGCCGGTGCGCGCGGCGTAGTCCACGCCCTTGTGCATGCGCATCTTGCCCAGCACCGGGTGCTTGCGCGCGCCGAAGCTCGAACTCAAGCGCGCGAACTGGATCGGCATGCGGATGAAGCTCTTCTTCAGGGGGCGGCCGCTGGCATCGAAGTATTCGGACTTGCCGTTGCGGTCGAAGCGGAAGCCGCTGTAGGTCTTGCCACCCGAGCTGAAGGTCGCCGCGAGGATCTTGCTCGTGTCCACCTTCTCGCCTTCGCGCCAGGTTTCGTCCATCACCACGCTGAAACGGTCGCCGGGCTGCAGGTCCTTGGAGAAGTCGATGTCGTACTTGAAGATCTCGTCGGTCATCGTCGCGATCGCCGAGGGCGACAGCCCGGCCTTGCGCGCGGCGGCGTACAGCGAACTGGTGATCTCGCCACTGGCGACCACCCGGCGGGTGGAGGTCTCGCGCTTGCTCACCGTCTCGGTGATCTTGTCGCCGGCCAGGGACAGCTCGACGCGGTTGTCGGCATCACGGTCGAAGCGGATCGTGCGCAACTCACCGGACAGCGGCAGGTCGAAGGCGATCTCCGCGCCGGGGCGCAGCTTGGTCAGCGACTCGCGCACACCGGGGTGCTCCAGCACCTGGTGCATCACCGTGGCCGGGATCCCGGCCTGGTCGAACAGATTGCTCAGGGTCTGGCCGCGCTGCACGCGCAGCACCTGCCAGCTGTCGCCGGGGGTCTGCTGCTGGCGTTCCAGCGACAGCGGCGGCAACGGCAGCGCCAGGGTCGAATGGCTGACCGAGTAGGGCGAGTCGATGGTGTGCGAGAAGCCCGGGACGATCGTGGCCACCAGGGCGCCGATGGTGGCGAACAGGCTGGCGTGCATCCAGTGGCGGCGGGTCCAGCGCTGGTTGAAGGCCGCGGGAAGATGCTGTTTGAGCTTCCGATGGAGGGCGGTGTCGTGGAGGACGTGGAGACGTTCCTTGAAGCGCTGCTTGCGCGCGCGGCCTTGATCGGAATTGAGCATCGTCGGTCTGTTCCTGGCTGGCCCGGGAGCGCGGGCCCAAACGTCGGTAACATAGACAGGTATAAATACCGCGTCAAACCCTTGTGCCTATTGGCTTTTGTGAAGCACCTGCGGTTAACTTGTACTTAACGTCATTCATATAAATAAGGCATTGCCGGGAGTTGTCACGTGTCCTCGATTGAAGAAGCCATTGCCCTGATCGGGCGAGGCGCCGATGAGATCCTCAAATCCGACGAACTGCGCCAGCGTCTGGAAAGCGGCCGTCCGCTGCGGGTCAAGGCCGGCTTCGACCCCACCGCCCCGGACCTGCACCTGGGCCACACCGTGCTGCTGAACAAGCTGCGCCAGTTCCAGGACCTTGGCCACCAGGTGATCTTCCTGATCGGCGACTTCACCGGGATGATCGGCGACCCGTCCGGCAAGAACGTCACCCGCAAGCCGCTCACCAAGGAAGATGTGCTCGCCAACGCGCGTACCTATGAAGACCAGGTGTTCAAGGTGCTGGACCGCGAGAAGACCGAAGTGCGCTTCAATTCGGAGTGGTTCGGCAAGATGGCCGCCGCCGACATGATCCGCCTGGCCGGCCAGCACACCGTGGCGCGCATGCTCGAGCGCGATGACTTCGCCAAGCGCTATGCCGCCCAGCAGTCCATTGCCCTGCATGAGTTCCTGTACCCGCTGGTGCAGGGCTACGACTCGGTGGCGCTGGAAGCGGACGTCGAACTGGGCGGTACCGACCAGAAGTTCAACCTGCTGATGGGCCGTGGCCTGCAGGAGCACTACGGGCAGAAGCCGCAGATCGTGCTGACCATGCCGCTGCTGGAAGGCCTGGACGGCGTGGCCAAGATGTCCAAGTCGCTCAACAACTATATTGGTATCAGCGAGCCGGCCATCGACATCGTCACCAAGACCATGAAGATCGGCGACGACCTGATGTGGCGCTGGATCGAGCTGCTCTCCTTTGATATCAGCCAAGCCGAGGCCAAGGCCCTGCGCGAACAGGTCGAGGCGGGTGGCTTGAACCCGCGCGAGGTGAAGCTGCGCCTGGCCCGTGAGCTGACCACCCGCTTCCATGACGCCGCCGCGGCCGAGCAGGCCATCGCCGGCTGGAATGCCGCCGTGACCGGGCAGGGCGATGTGACCCTGCTGCCGCTGCAGGAAGTGACCATTCCGGCCGAAGGCCTGCGGATTGGTGCGCTGCTGACCGCTGCCGGGCTCACCCCGAGCAACTCCGAAGCGTCCCGCAAGCTCAAAGAGCGTGCGGTAAAGGTGGACGGCGAGGTGGTGGAGGACGCCCAGCAGGTGTTCGCGCCCGGTTTTGAAGGCCTGCTGCAGGTCGGCAAGCGCACCTTCGCACGCGTCCTGCTGGTCGCGGCCTAGGTGGCGCAAGGGGTCCGGGCGATCCGGCCCCCTTCCAGCATGAATGGGAGGGAGGCGACGTGAAAAAATGTCGCTTACCCCCTTCACAAACGATGCGGATAGGGACATACTTTCCCTCCCCCGACGCAGGGGCCACCGCAAGGCGGCAACCGCGAAGGAACAGGACTTCAACTTCTTCGAAAGAAGGTGTTGACGGAAACGAAAAG
>NZ_KV791301.1:0-3271 GCF_001807865.1 Stenotrophomonas sp. HMSC10F06
TTGCTGACGGTTAAAAGCGGGGGGATTACCGCGTGAATAGCTGCGAGTGATGTGACAGGTCGCAATAGGGCATTGCACTCCGTCGGTGAGGAGATGGAGTGAGCGAAGAGTGGCTCTATATTGTATTTTCTCAACTCGTCGTTTTCTGATTCGACAACCTGCTGATACTCGCCAACGAAGGGCAGGAATGGGAGTGTTAGCAAATAGATGTACAGCCTTTCGTGAGCGGGAGCGGATTCTTTGATGGACGAGATAGGTGATGGTTGATAGCTTTCTATTTGGTGTGCACCAAACATAAAAGCGCTTTCTATGGCTTCATCATCGCCGGCGAAAGCTATGTAGATGGGGTCAATAAGTTCCTTTATTTGCCTGGCGTAGTATTCAAGAAGTTTCGAAGGCGTGAGCCTGTTGGCGTGTATGTGCTTACGTCTTTCCTCGTCTATCTCAAGCTCAAGTGTGGACATGAGATGCGATGCTGCTTTGATGGTTTTTTCGTTTCTTGGAGAGTTGCGTTCTGTCCAGTGCTCGAAGGTGGCCTTAATGGTGCCTGGTTTCGAGATTCTTTGAAGCAGCTGGGTGTCGCTGGAGTCGTTCTTGCTGTAGAGGAGCTTGATTGTTTTTAGGGTGGAGAGTGGAAGTGTACAGTTCCCAGTAGGAATCTCTTGTCCCAATGTGGAGTTTATGAAGTCAATGACTCCTTTAAGCTCCTTGCGGGTTATTGTTTTCCCCGAGGTATTAGAGTGTTTGGCTTTGCTGCCATCTGACGCATGCGCTATCTCGTAGTTGAGCTCTTCCAAAAGCTCGCTGATACTTCCAGTCTCAGGCGGATCTGTTTTTTGATCTTTTTCGAAGTCAAAGCGCGGCTTGTACTTCCCTGATTCGATGTTGCTGTTTTCCATTTTCAACCACCATCCTTTTGGTTGTGTCTAGTGTTTGATGATCGCTATTTCGCCGATCCTTGTCAGCGCACCTGCAGAAGGTCGCCCCACTTCGTTGTATAGCTGGGCGACAACGAATGCAATATGGGTCGCCATTGGGCTTTGATGGACGCGTTGGAGTGCTCGCCAGGTCTGGCTCCACCAACCCGCCAGCCCACGCTGCCTACTCCCACAGTGCCTCTGCCGAACTTCGCGTTGATCTGGTCCAGCACGGCCATGGTGCGTTCGGCTTTCTCGTTAGGGCCAACGAAGAGGTCCGCCTGACGGGCTTCAGCCTGGACCAAGTTGGCCAGACCCACACCTCCACGTTTATAGGCCTGGATGCCTTGGCCACGGTCTGCCTGATCCATGATCGACTTGGCCAGGCGTCGCACTGTCCGTAGGACTTCCCCTGTGTCCTGCGTAGGAAAGGGGAAAGGTGCGGCTCTGCTGGCATGGAACGAATCGCCCTTGAAGGGGTTGCCGTCCAGCCAGACCCACAGTGCACCTGCCGCTTGGCCTCGCTTGCGTAACTTCTCGCAGGCCACGCTGCAGAACGTGGCCAGGGCCTCCATCGGGTCGGTCACGTCACGACCAAAAGTACGGCTGACCACCAGCTGCTGGCGTTCGGGTTCTTCTAGTTCCAGATCGCTGCAGGGATTTCCCCGCAGCTCCATTTGGGTGCGGGCCAGAACTACCCCATAGTGCGCACGAACATGGTCGGTGGGGAGTGCGGCCAAATCTGCAGCAGTTCTTACCCCTTCGCCTGCCAGGCGTTCGGCGTAGCGCCTGCCCACTCCCCACACATCCTCGACGGCCAGAGCGTTGACGTTCTGTGTGGTGGCATGAAAGACGGCCAAGGAGCCCGCATGGACGGCACGCTTGGACTGGTCCTTGGCGAGCTTGTTGCCTGCCTTGGCCAGGGTGCGTGTGGCACCCAGGCCAGCGCAGCAGGGAATGCCCACCCATTGCAGGATGCGTTGGCGTGCTTCCAGGCAGGCCGCAAGAGGGTCTTTGAGGCCTTCCAGGTCGACGAAATTTTCATCGATCGAATAGATCTCCACCCTGGGGAAGAGATCCTGAAGAATCGTCACAATCCTGGCTGAAAGATCCCCGTACAGCGCGAAGTTGGCTGACCTGACGAGGACCTGCTTTCTGATGTCCTTGGGGACCTGGAAGATGGGCATACCCATTTTCAATCCCAAGGCCTTCGCCTCTGGCGACAGGGCGATACAGCATCCATCGCCATTGCCAAGCACAACAGTGGGTTTGCCTCGCAGCTTGGGGTCGAAGACCCGCTCGCATGAGACATAGAAGGTGTTGCCGTCGATAAGTCCGTAGCGCATGCGGGCACGGTACGAGGCTCATGTATCAGGAGCTGAGATCAGAGGTGCTGGGTGATGGACCAGCGGACCACACCCCAGATTTCCAGCTCGACATCCTCTGGCACGACGATGGATGGATATCCGCTACCGCTGGCCAAGACCATGCAGTTGTTACGCATGTAGAGCTTCTTGCAGACGAAGCCACCTTCCCACAGAGCCACGACTGTGTGCCCAGGTCGTGGACTGATCGAGCGATCGACAACCAAGAGATCGCCGTCGTGGATACCGAAATCGGCCATCGACCCGCCGCAGTCGGCCTGCACAAGGAACGTAGCTGGTGGGTTAGGCACCAGCTTGGCATTGAGATCCAAGCGGTCCTCTTCCCGGAAGAAGTCTTCGGCAGGGCTAGGAAAGCCGCAGGCTGCAGTCGAGGCTAGAACAGGTAGGTGTAGGGATGGCAAGCCGTCCCGGACAGGTAGAGCTATCGCAGGCAGAGTCATCATTGGTATGGCGCTCCATAGTCGTGAGTTGGAGCTAGATGTAGGCTTGTTAGTTATATTACTAACAAGTCATTTGAGGCAAGCAATTGAGGAGCAAAGTGGCCTCGACCTGGCTGGTAGGGCGGCTCCCAACTCCGCACTGATACTCCTTTTTCAGCCGGGCGGCGAGAGGAACCCATGGGCTCTAATCATTACGTATCATCGACTTACCCGGGTTCACCCCCGTTTTCACGGACACTTACAAGAAGGCCGATTGAGGCCATGAGGAGTGTTCATGTCAAAGCGTCGCAAGTTCAGTGCCGAGTTCAAGCGTGGCGCGGTGGAGCAAGCCAGTCGGCCCGGTGTCAGCTGCGCCCAGGTGGCCCGTGAGCTGGGCATCCGCGACAGTCTGCTGACCCGCTGGAAGCGGGAGGCGGAGACGGTGGGGAAAGCCGCCTTTGCGGGTACCGGGAGCCCGCGTGACGAGGAGGTTGCCCGGCTCAAGCGCGAGTTGGCCAGGATCACCAAGGAGCGGGATTTTTTGCGCGAA
>NZ_KV791302.1:0-4324 GCF_001807865.1 Stenotrophomonas sp. HMSC10F06
TGGGTCGGCAGCCGACCAACGGTCGGCTCTACCCCCGCGCGAGGGATTACAGGCCGCGCTGGCGGACGGCCTCGAACAGGCTCACGCCGGTGGCGACGGAGACGTTCAGGCTCTCGATATCGCCCGGCATCGGAATCTTGACCAGGCCATCGCAGTTTTCACGGGTCAGGCGGCGCAGGCCGTCGGCTTCGCCGCCCAGCACCAGCGCCACGTTGCCCTTGAGGTCGATCGCGTACAGCGACTCGGTGGCTTCACCGGCCAGGCCGTAGATCCACACGCCCAGCTTCTGCAGGTCCTTCAGGCAGCGCGAGAGGTTGGTCACCTGCACGACCGGAATACGGTCGGCCGCGCCGGCCGAGGTCTTGCGCACGGTCGCGTTGACCGAGGCCGACTTGTCCTTGGGAATGATCACCGCCGTGGCACCGGCGGCCGCTGCGCTGCGCAGGCAGGCGCCGAGATTGTGCGGATCCTGCACTTCATCAAGGATCAGCAGCAGGGCCTTGCCCTCGGCCGCTTCGACCAGCCCTTCCAGTTCGTTCTCGCCCCAGGTCCGCGCGGCCTGGTAGCGCGCCGCCACGCCCTGGTGACGCACCGAACCGCCCACACCGTCCAGCGCCTGGGTGTTCACCTTGCGCACGTCGATGCCCTTGCGGCGTGCGTTTTCCTCGATCTCGGTCAGACGCGGATTCTTCGCACCGGCCTCGATGAGGACCTCGCGGACGTTCTCGGCATCATTCTCGATCGAAGAGGCGACGGCGTTGACGCCGACGATCCACTGGCTTTGCTTGCTCATTGCGGGGGGCGGGACCGGTAAAGGGGTTGGTAATGGTAGAGCATCAAGGCCCACCCTGCCCTGCCGGGCGTTCACGGGGGGCGTTCACGGCCTGCCTTCAGCGGGGTGGCCAGTCGCTGGTGTCGTGGTCGGGGTGCTGGTGGGAAACGATATGGAGCAGGAAGTCACCGGCCTCGGCATCCTCCTCGCTGCGCAACGCGCTCAGCGAGCCCAGACGGTCCACGAAGGGAAGCTTGGCTTCGATCCCGTACTGGATCGTCGGCGGCAGGCGGGCCGGCTCGTCGAAAGCGCCCGCCGCGATCGCCACCCCATCCGGGGCTTCGTAGGTCAACGGGGTGCCACAGTCGGCGCAGAAGCCGCGCTGGACCATGTTGGAGGACTGGAAACGCCGGGGCTCGCCGCGGGTCCAGCGGAATTCGCTGCCACGCACCGATACCAGGGGGGCGTAGTACGCGCCGAACGCCTTCTGGCACATCCGGCAGTGGCAGATCGAGCTGTGGGTCAGCTCACCGACCACATGGAAGCGGATCGCGCCGCACTGGCAGCCGCCGCTGTATTCGGGGAGGGACGGCATGGGATCGCTCCGACGGGGTCCGTGGCAAACACCATGCCACCCGCGGGCGCGGGTGGACGGTCCGCGTACCGGCCCTTGGCCGGTACGCGTGGATCAATACTTCTGTTTCTGGCGCTTGGCCGGCTGGCCGCGCGGCGGCAGCTCGGGCAGCGAATCGTCCTTCTCTTCGACCAGGCGGAAGTCGATCTTGCGCTCTTCCATGCTGGCCTTGAGCACCAGGATCCGCACCCGGTCGCCCAGACGGTAGATCTTGCCGCGGCGCTCGCCGTTGAGCGTCTTGCGCACCGCGTCGAACTGGTAATAGTCGTGCGGCAGCTGGGTCACGTGGACCAGGCCGTTGACCTTGGATTCGTCCAGTTCCACGAACAGGCCGAAGCTGGTCACGCCACTGATCACGCCATCGAACTGGCCACCGACGTGCTTTTCCATCCACGCGGCGCGGTAACGCTCGTCCACTTCGCGCTCGGCTTCATCGGCACGACGCGCACGCTCGGAGCACTGCAGCGCCAATGCCGCCATCTCGCGCGGCGAGTAGGTGAACTTCTCCGGTGCGGCCCCGCTGAGCGCGTGCTTGATCGCACGGTGCACCAGCAGATCGGGGTAGCGGCGGATCGGCGAGGTGAAGTGCGCGTACGCATCCAGTGCCAGGCCGAAGTGGCCCAGGTTGTCCGGCGAATACACCGCCAGGCTCTGGCTGCGCAGCAGCACCGATTCCAGCAGTGCTGCGTCCGGTCGGTCGCGCACCTTCTTGAGCAGCTTGGTGAAATCGGCCGGCTGCACCTTCGACCACGGCGGCAGGCTCAGCTTGAATTCCTTCAGGAACTCGAGCAGGTCGGCGTACTTGGATTCCGGCGGGCGCTCATGGTCACGGAACGGCGCCGGCACGTGCTTGGCCAGCAGGTAGCGCGCAGCCTGCACGTTGGCCGCGATCATGCATTCTTCGATGAGCTTGTGCGCATCGTTGCGCACCATCATCCCGGCCTGGGTGACTTCGCCGGTGTTGTCCAGCACGAAGCGCACTTCGGAGGTTTCAAACTCGATCGCACCGCGGCGGGTACGGGCTTTGGCCAGCACGTGATACAGCTGGTACAGGCGATCCACCTGCGGCATCAGCGGACCGATCGCCTTGCGCGCGGCCGGGTCGTTCTCGCCCACCGCTTCCCAGACCTGGTTGTAGGTCAGGCGCGCGTGCGAATTCATCACGGCTTCGTAGAAGCGCGAGTGGATGACCTCGCCCTCGCGGTTGACCTGCATGTCGCAGACGAAGCACATGCGGTCGACCTTGGGCATCAGCGAGCAGATGCCGTTGGACAGCGTCTCCGGCAGCATCGGCACCACGAAGCCCGGGAAGTAGACCGAGGTCGCGCGCTTCTGCGCTTCATCATCCAGCGGCGTACCAGGACGCACGTAGTTGGAAACATCGGCGATCGCCACGACCAGGCGGAAGCCTTCGGCATTCGGTTCGCAATAAACGGCGTCGTCGAAGTCCTTGGCATCCTCGCCATCGATGGTGACCAGCGGCGTGTTGCGCAGGTCTTCGCGATGGCCGATCTGTTCCGGGGTGACCACCATCGGCACTGCGGTGGCTTCAGCCAGCACTTCCGCCGGGAACTCGAACGGCAGTTCATGGCCGTGGATGGCGGTTTCCACCACCAGCGACGCGGTCAGCTTGTCACCAAGCACGGCGATGATGCGGCCGATCGGCGGGCGGCGGGTATCCGGCGCCTGGGTCAGCTCGCAGACCACCAGCTGGCCATCCCGGGCATCGCCGGTCTGGTCGGGTGGGATCTGCACGTTGCGCTGCACGCGCTTGTCGTCGGGCACCACGTAGTTGATGCCGAACTCGACGCTGAAGCGGCCGATCAGGCGGCTCATGCCGCGCTCCAGCACACGCGAAATGCTCGCCTCGCGGCGGCCACGGCGATCGATGCCGGTCACGTTGACCAGCACGCGGTCGCCATGCAGCACCTTGCGCATTTCAAACGGCGGCAGGAACAGATCGTCGCCACCTTCGACCGGGCGCAGGAAGCCAAACCCTTCCGGGTTGGCGATCACCACGCCGGTGATCAGGTTGACCGCCTGCAGCGGCGCGAATCCGCCACGGCGGTTCTGCACCAGCTGGCCGTCACGACACATCGCGCCCAGGCGCTTGCCCAGGGCATCGGCGCGGTCCGGCTCGGTCAGGCCGAGATGGATGGCGATCTCTTCGGCGGTCTGCGGGCCATCGCAGCGGTCGAGCAGCTGCAGGATCGCCTCGCGGCTGGCGATCGGCTGCGCATAGCGCTCGGCCTCGCGGGCGGCGAAGGGATCCAGCTGCACTTCACCGTCCAGCGGGGTGGGATGCGGGCGGCGACGGGTCGGGATGGGACCGGCGTGCGCGGGCTTGGGGCCCCGCTTGTTGCCACGCGGCGGCTCAGGGGTGTTCAGGGATTCGGGCATCCAGGGTGGCAGCTTGCCGGCCTTCTTGGCGGCAGCGCGGGGCTTGCCCGACGGACCGGCTGCCTTCTTGGGCGCCGGGGACTTGGGGGCTTTCGCGCCCTGGGTCGGTTTCTTTGGTTTCATTGACCTCAATAGTAACCGCTGCGGGTGTGCAGAACCGGTCAGCAGCACTGCCTGTGCAGGATTGTGAAGAAATTTCACAAAACCGTTGACAAGCCTCACGGACATGCCCAGAATTCGCCCCCTGAGTCGCCCAGGTGGCGGAATTGGTAGACGCACTAGCTTCAGGTGCTAGCGGGGGCAACTCCGTGGAGGTTCGAGTCCTCTCCTGGGCACCATGACTCGGAAAATGATCAAACCCGCGCAAGCGGGTTTTTTCGTTTCTGGCGTCCGCGCCACGCACGATTCGCGCGGGATGGACCGCGATGACGCTGCAATGCGTGGCAAATGAAATTTCCTGCGAAATCCTGTTGACACAATTCCGGATCTCCCGCAGAATTCTCCTCCTGAGTCGCCCA
>NZ_KV791302.1:4344-20524 GCF_001807865.1 Stenotrophomonas sp. HMSC10F06
ATCAAACCCGCGCAAGCGGGTTTTTTCGTTTCCGGGCGTCGGCGATGCGCGGCCCTGACCTGCGCCGACGCGCGACGCCCGATGGTCGCCGCATCGAACGTGCGATGACGCGACGAACGATCTGGCACGAAAAAATTTCCACCCGATCCTGTTGACACAATCACGCTTCTCCCGCAGAATTCTCCTCCTGAGTCGCCCAGGTGGCGGAATTGGTAGACGCACTAGCTTCAGGTGCTAGCGGGGGCAACTCCGTGGAGGTTCGAGTCCTCTCCTGGGCACCATGACTCGGAAAATGATCAAACCCGCGCAAGCGGGTTTTTTCGTTTCTGGCCGCCGCGCCCGGAAAGGCACGGAGCGCATTCCACGCTGGTCAGGAACCACAAAAAAACCCCGCCTTTCAGCGGGGTTTTTTCGTTTCAGCTTACCGCGAACACCTCAATGCCCACCGGCCGAGGCGGCACCCGCGCCTGCGCCGAACGGCGGCTTGGCCAGCCACAGGAAGGCGATGATGGCCAGGAAGATCCAGCCCAGCAGGAAGAAGATGTCGTTGAAGCCCATCTGCGACGCCTGGTGGTTGATCATGTTGTTGAGCGCGGCCGCGCCATGCTGCAGGTCGCCCTGCCCCATCGCGGTCACCTGGTCCTGCATGCCCGGGGTGTAGCCGGAGATGTGT
Source organism: Stenotrophomonas sp. HMSC10F06 (assembly GCF_001807865.1). Classification (NCBI taxonomy): domain Bacteria; kingdom Pseudomonadati; phylum Pseudomonadota; class Gammaproteobacteria; order Lysobacterales; family Lysobacteraceae; genus Stenotrophomonas; species Stenotrophomonas sp. HMSC10F06. The sequence continues at coordinate 5,018 of NZ_KV791302.1, forward strand.
TCGGTCAGATGCGCGTGGTGTTCCTGGGTACGGCGTGCCCACAACCACGTGGTCAGCGAAGCGGCGAAGCTGCCGCCCAGCGTGCGCAGGAAGGTGGCCAGGCCGGAGCCCGCGGCGATCTCGCGACCGTCCAGATCCGACAGCAGGATCTGCAGTACCGGCATGAAGAACAGCGCCACACCGATACCCATGATCAGCTGGATGCCGGCCACGTGGCCGAAGTCCACCTGCAGGTTGAACCCCGAGCGCAGGAAGCTGGTGAAGGACAGGAAGATGAAGGCGATCGTGGCCAGCATGCGCATGTCGAAGCGCGAGGCGTACTTGCCCACGAACGGCGTCATGATCACCGGCAGCACGCCGATCGGTGCGGTCGCCAGACCGGCCCAGATCGCGGTGTAGCCCATGTCACGCTGCAGCCACTGCGGAATCAGCAGCGCCACGCTGAAGAACGCCGCATACGCCACCACCATCGCCAGCGTACCGGCGCGGAAGTTGCGATGCCGGAACAGGCGCAGGTCGACGATCGGGTCCTTGTCGGTCAGTTCCCAGATCAGGAACACCGCCAACGCCACCACCGACACACAGGCCAGCACGATGATCTTGGTCGAACTGAACCAGTCTTCGTCGTTGCCCAGATCGAGCACCAGCTGCAGCGCGCCCACGCCGATCACCAGGGTGATCAGGCCGACGTAATCCATCTTCGGCTTTTCAACGTGCTCCGGGCGTCCCTTGAGCTGGTTGCCCACCACCAGCGCGGCGAAGATGCCCAGCGGCACGTTGATCAGGAAGATCCATTCCCAACTGTAGTTGTCGGTGATCCAGCCCCCGAGGATCGGGCCGGCGATCGGCGCGACCACGGTGATCATCGCCAGCAGCGCCAGCGCCTGCCCGCGTTTCTCACGCGGGTATAGCGAAACCAGAAGGCTCTGCGTGATCGGGTACATCGGGCCGGCGACGAAGCCCTGGATCGCACGCGACACCACCAGCATGCCCATGCTCTGGGCCAGGCCACACAGCAGCGAGGCCAGGGTGAAGGCCAGCGTGGCCCATACGAACAGCTTGGTCTCGCCGAAACGGCGGCTGAGGTAACCGGTCAGCGGCAGCGCGATCGCGGTGCTGACCGCGAACGAGGTGATGACCCAGGTGGCCTGCTGCGAACTGGCACCGAGATTACCGGCGATGGTCGGCAACGAGACGTTGGCGATGGTGGTGTCCAGGACCTGCATGAACGAGGCCATCGCCAGCCCTGCGGTACACAGGGCGACGTTGGCCGGCCGGAAGGCCATGCCTGGCGCCGCGGGGGCGCCCGGCGCGGCGGGAGCTTGTGCGGACATGGTGGCCTCAGCTCGCCTTGGCCTGCTGCGGCAGGTTGCTCTGGATGATCTGGTGGATCACGTCGTCGGCGCTGTGCAGCTGCTTGGCGTAGACGTCGGTATCGAACACTTGGCCCTTGGCGGTTTCGGTCGGCAGCACGGTGCCCTTCTGGTCACGCAGGCTCACTTCGGCCTTGATCGACAGGCCGATGCGCAGCGGATGCTCGGCCAGCTGCTTGGCGTCGATGGCGATACGCACCGGCACGCGCTGCACGATCTTGATCCAGTTGCCGCTGGCATTCTGCGCCGGCAGCAGCGAGAACGCCGAGCCGGTGCCCAAGCCCAGGCTGTCGATGCGGCCCTTGTAGGTCACGTCGCCGCCGTACAGGTCCGAACGCAGTTCCACTTCCTGGCCCAGGCGCATGTGGCGCAACTGGGTTTCCTTGAAGTTCGCTTCCACCCACATCTGCTCGGTCGGCACCACGGCCATCAGGGCAGTGCCCGGCTGCACGCGCTGGCCGACCTGCACCGAACGACGCGCCACGTAACCAGTGACCGGTGCGACGATACCGGCGCGGGCGTTGTTGAGGTACGCCTGGCGCAGCTGCGCGGCGGCGGCCTGTACGTCCGGCTGGGTGGCGATCACGGTGTCATCCACCAGCGCATTGCTGCGCTCGAAGGTTTCGCGCGAGCCGGCCACGGCTGCTTCGGCAGCGGCCAGTTCGGTGCGGGCATGCGCCAGTTCTTCGTTGGAGATCGCGCCGGTGCTGGCCAGATCCTTGCGGCGGTTGAAGTCCTCGCGCACGCGCTTGAGGGTGACCTGGCGCGCGTTCAATTCGGCCTGCGCACCTTCCACGCTGCGGTACAGACCGCGCACCTGGCGGACCGTCTTGGCGAGGTTGGCTTCAGCCTGCTGCAGGGCGACTTCGGTATCGGCCGGGTCCAGCTGGACCAGCAGCTGGCCGCGCTCGACACGCATGCCGTCATCGGCGTTGATCCCGACCACGGTGCCGCTGATCAGCGGGGTGATCTGGACCTGGTTGCCCTGCACGTAGGCATCGTCGGTTTCTTCGAACCAGCGGCCGAACATGAAGTACCACAGGGCCAACGCGGCCAACAGCAGCACCACGATGACCAGCAGGCCGCGCAGCAGCTTGCCGCGACGGGAGGGAGCTGCCTTCTCGGCAGCAGGAGCGGAGGTCTGACTCATGGGGATGACTCTCAGGAATGCGAGGATTCGGGGGTGGCGGCGACCGTGGCGGCATCGCTGGTCGGGGTGAAACCACCGCCCAACGCCTGGCTCAGGCGGACCGAAACAAGGATCTGGCGCGACTGCAGGTCGGCCAACCGCTGCTGGGAGACCAGCAGCTGCTCTTCGACACTGAGCACGTCCAGGTAGCTGCCGATGCCGGCGCGGTAGCGCTGCTCGGCCAGGTCATGGGCGGCGCGCGCGGTGCTGACGGCCTGGGCCTGGGCACTGGCCTGGTCGGCCAGCGAATGCACCGCGTTGACCTGATCGGCGACGTCGCGCAGCGCGTTGACCACCGACTGGTTGTAGTCGGCCACGGCCAGGTCGTACTGCGCGTCGCTCTTGCCCAGGTTGGCGCGCAGGCGGCCACCGTCGAAGATCGGCAGGCTCAGCGCCGGGCCGAGGAAGGCGAACGTCGAGCCGCTCTTGAGCAGCTGGTCCACTTCACTGGAGACCACGCCGCCAAGGGCGGTCAGGTTGAGGCTGGGATAGAACTCAGCCTTGGCCGCGTGGATCTGGCGGTTGGCCGCTTCCACGCGCCAGCGCGCGGCGACGATGTCCGGGCGGCGGCCCAGCAGTTCGCTGGGCAGCACGCCGGGCAGCTGCAGCGCCAGCGGGTTCAACACCTGCGGGCGCTGGATCTGCAGCCCGCGGTCCGGGCCCTGCCCGACCAGCGCGGCGAGCGCGGTGCGCGCTTCGTCGATCTGCTGCTGTGCAGCCTGCTGCTGCTGTTGCGCGGCTGGAATGCGCGCTTCGGCCTGGCGGGTCTGCAGGTCGCTGTCGATGCCGGCAGCACGACGCTGGCGGGTCAGATCCAAGGTCTTCTGCGAACGTGCCAGTTCTTCGCTGGCCACGTCATGCAGCTTCCACGCGTAGCCCAACTGCGCGTACGCCTCGGCGATGGCGGCAGAGAGGTTCAGGCGCGCGGCCTGGGCGTCCACTTCGGCGGCATGGCCGCTGTCCACGGCCACTTCCCAGGCGGCGCGCTTGCCGCCCCACAGGTCGATGCCGTAGCTGAAGCTCAAGTAGGCCTGGCCACTACCGGCATAGCTGCCACCCAGTTCATCGCCAACCATCGATTCGGGCAGGCGCACACCGGTGTAGCCCCCGGAAGCAGAGAGGCTGGGCAGGCGTGCGGCACGCGCGGTGCCGATCTGGGCACGCGCCTGGCGCAGGCGCGCATCGGCCGCCTCCAGGCCAGGATTGCGCTGCAGGCCTTCGGCGATCAGCGCATCGAGCTGGGGGTCGCCCAGCGCGCGCCACCAGTCCGTGGCCGGCCAGCCGGGCTGGCTCAGGCCGTTGGCGGCCAGGGTGCGCTGGGTCTGCAGGCTGTCGGCGTCGAGCAGGCGGCCCTGCGGCTCCAGGCCGCGGCTGCTGGCACACGCGGCCAGCGCAAGCGCCAGCGCGGAGACCAGCACCGGCCGCAGCGGGCGCAGTGAATGAGAGCGTTCAAACATGGAAGTCATGGCGTTACCAGTGAGTCGCGTACACGGGTCATGAGGGAAAGCAGCTGTGCGCGTTCGTCCGAAGACAGATCACGCATGGCGTCGTCGATGGTCTGGTCGCCCCGCTGTTTGAGGCGGGCCCACAACTGGCGACCCGGCTCGGTCAGCACGATCTGCAGTGCCCGCCGGTCCTGGGCATGCGGTTCGCGCCGCACGCAGTCCAGGGCTTCCAGCTTGTCCAGCAGGCGGGTGACCGCGCTGGGTACCTGGTCCAGGGCCTGGGCCAACTCGTTGGCGGTACACGGGGCACGCGCCGCGAGCACCTTCAGGCCGAGATAGTGGGTGAAGCCAATGCCGAGGTTTTCCTCGGCCATCGACGTGTCTAGCTGACGGACCAGTCCATCGCGCACTTGGCGCAGCAGGAGTCCGAAGCTGGGGGGATGGGCATCAGGGCAGATCATGGGTGAGCATTCTCTTCCAAAAAATATATTTCTCAATAGAAATATTTAATCTGGAACCAAATGCTGTGTTGCAGCAATCAGAACAATGGGCAGGCGGCTACCTTAATGGCGGCCTGGACTGGCCGGGTATTACAATCTGGACAATGGATAACACTTTCAGGCCAGAGCGGGAGACGGCCGCCACCCAGATGATCCGCAACCAGGTGCTGGACTGGTTCGAGCGGGATGACGGGCTGGGAGTGCTCGGCTTCCGGATCGAAAGCGCCCGTGGGCTGGACCGGGAGATCGACTGGCACCAGCACCGGCGTGCCCAGCTGATCTGCGTGGAAGCCGGGCTGCTCACCGTCCGCACCCGGCATGGCACCTGGTCGCTGCCGCCCGGCTGCGCCGGCTGGATGCCGCCGGGCGAGCCGCACACGGTGGATATCTGCGGGCCCTTGCGCGGCTGGGGGGTGATCGTCAGCGCCGCGATGGCCCATGATCTGCCCGACGCGCCGTGCGTGGTGGCCATCTCCGATCTGCTGCAGGCGCTCGCGCTGCGCGTCACCGAATGGGTACCGGCGGCCGAGCCCAGCCTGCGCCAGCAGCACATGATCGAGGTGCTGCTGGACGAGATCCGCAATGCCCCGCGCCAGCGCATGCACCTGCCGATGCCGCAGGACCGCCGCCTGCTGCGCATCGCCTCGCAGCTGATCGCCAACCCGGCCGATGGCCGCAGCCTCGACCAATGGGCGCAGTGGGCCGGCCTCTCGCCGCGTACACTGACCCGGCACTTCCGCGATGAAACCACGCTCAGCTTCGCGCAGTGGCGTCAGCAGGCCAGGCTGGCCGAGGGCCTGCGGCGCCTGTCCGATGGCCAGAGCGTGTCCGATATCGCGCACGAACTGGGGTTCAGCAGCCCCAGCGCCTTCGTCACGGTCTTCCGCCGCCACTTCGGCAGCCCGCCCGGGCGCTATCTGGCACGCAGTGGACACCCCCTGAACCCATCACGCGGCTTGGCATCCCCGGCCGCATCCGGATAATCGTCCGCCTGCGAGGGCGACAGCCGTCGCCGTCCCTTGCCACAGGTAACAATCCCGCATGACCGATCTTGCCCGCCCCGCGTTCCACGGCTTTGAACAGCTGCCCCTGCGCGAGTACGCCGAACGGGCGTACCTGGACTATTCGATGTACGTGGTGCTCGACCGCGCATTGCCGTTCCTCGGCGACGGTCTCAAGCCGGTGCAGCGCCGCATCATCTATGCGATGAGCGAGCTGGGCCTGAATGCCGCCTCCAAGCCGAAGAAGTCCGCGCGTACCGTCGGTGACGTGATCGGTAAATACCATCCGCACGGCGACAGCGCGTGCTACGAGGCGCTGGTGCTGATGGCCCAGCCGTTCTCGTACCGCTACCCGCTGATCGAAGGCCAGGGCAACTTTGGTTCGACCGACGATCCCAAGTCGTTCGCGGCGATGCGCTACACCGAGTCCAAGCTGACCCCGATCGCCGAAGTGCTGCTGGGCGAGATCAACCAGGGCACCACCGACTGGACCCCGAACTTCGACGGCACGCTGGAAGAGCCGACCTGGATGCCGGCGCGCCTACCGCACCTGCTGCTCAACGGCACCACCGGCATCGCCGTGGGCATGGCTACCGACGTGCCGCCGCACAACCTCAACGAGATCGTCAGCGCGCTGCTGCACCTGCTCGACGACCCGGATGCGACGGTCGCCGAGCTGTGCGAGCACGTGAAGGGCCCGGATTACCCGAGCTTCGCCGAGATCATCACCCCGATCGCCGATCTGCGCACCATGTACGAAACCGGCTACGGCAGCGTGCGCGCGCGTTCCACCTTCCTGAAGGAGAACGGCAACATCGTAGTCAACGCGCTGCCGTTCCAGGTGTCGCCTTCGAAGGTGATCGAGCAGATCGCCGCGCAGATGCGCGCCAAGAAGCTGCCGTGGCTGGAAGACATTCGCGATGAGTCCGACCACGCCAACCCGGTGCGCGTGGTGCTGGTGCCGCGCTCCAACCGCGTGGACGCCGAACAGCTGATGGGCCACCTGTTCGCCACCACCGACCTGGAGCGCAGCTACCGGGTCAACCTCAACGTGATCGGCCTGGACGGCCGCCCGCAGGTCAAGAACCTCAAGACCCTGCTCAGCGAGTGGCTGCAGTTCCGTGGCACCACCGTGACCCGCCGCCTCAACCACCGCCTGCAGAAGGTCGAGCGCCGCCTGCACATGTTGGAAGGCCTGCTGGTGGCCTTCCTCAACCTGGATGAAGTGATCCACATCATCCGCACCGAGGATGAGCCCAAGCCGGCGCTGATCGCGCGCTTCGGGCTGAGCGAGGAGCAGACCGAGTACATCCTGGAGACCAAGCTGAAGCAGCTGGCGCGCCTGGAAGAGATGAAGATCCGTGGCGAGCAGGAGGAGCTGGCCAAGGAACGCGACAAGATCCTGGCCATCCTGGACAGCAAGGCCAAGCTGAAGAAGCTGATCCGCGATGAGCTGGTGGCGGACGCGAAGAAGTTCGGCGATGACCGTCGCTCGCCGCTGGTGCAGCGTGGCGCAGCGCAGGCCATCGACGAAACCGAGCTGGTGCCGAGCGAGCCGATGACGGTGGTGCTGTCGGAGAAGGGCTGGATCCGTGCGGCCAAGGGCCACGACATGGACCCGTCGACCCTGTCCTACCGCGATGGCGATGCGCTGCTGGGCTCGGTGCGGGCCCGCAGCACGCAGCAGGTGGCGTTCCTGGACAGCGAGGGCCGCGCGTATTCGACCCTGATCCACACCCTGCCCTCGGCACGCGGCAATGGCGAGCCGCTGACCGGTCGCTTCTCGCCGGCCCCGGGCAGCGCCTTCATGACCCTGGCCAGTGGCGAGAACAACACGCGCTTCGTGCTGGCCTCCACGCACGGCTATGGCTTCGTGACCCGCTTCGAGAACCTCACCGGCCGCAACAAGGCCGGCAAGGCGATGCTCAACCTGACCTCCGGCTCCAAGGTGCTGACCCCGGCCGTGGTCGCCAACCCGGAAACCGACCGCATCGTGGCGGTGACCAGCTCGGGCAACCTGCTGGCCATCGCCGCCAGCGACCTGCCGGAACTGGACAAGGGCAAGGGCAACAAAATCATCGACATCCCCAAGGCCAAGCTCGCCACCGAGCGCGTGGTCGCAGTGGTCTCGGTGGCGCCGGGCAACACGCTGCTGGTGCGCAGCGGCCAGCGCACGATGAACCTGTCGTTCAAGGATCTGGACACCTACCTGGGCACCCGCGCCACCCGTGGCCACCTGCTGCCGCGTGGCTGGCAGAAGGTGGAGGGGCTGGCGGTGGAGTAAGGTCCCAGCGTCGATGTGAATCGGAACGGCCGGGGAAACCCGGCCGTTTTTTTTCGCCCACAGAAAAGGCCGGGTTTCCCCGGCCTTTCTGCTTGGTGCAACGTCGGCTGGCTGGCGGATGCTGGCGGGCGGACGAGGGTTCGATGCGGCGTGCTGGCGAAGGCTGGCTGGCGCGCAGAACCCGATACCGTGGCACCGGTAGTGCCGGCCGCTGGCCGGCTCCCCGGAATACCCCAACACACCCGCTCAGTGCGCGGCCGTGCCCTTCGCATCCATCTTGCTGGTCTGGTACAGCGCCAGGCCGATGCGCTTGATCAGGCCCAGCTGCTGCTCCAGCCACCAGGCGTGGTCTTCTTCGGTGTCCTTCAACTGCACCAGCAGCATGTCGCGACTGACGTAGTCCTGATGCTGTTCGCACAGCTTCATGCCGGCGGCCAGGTTGTCGCGGACGCTGTATTCGGTATCCAGGTCCTTCTGCAGCATCTCTTCCACGGTCACGCCGGGCTCGAACACATGCGGGCGCATGTCCGGATCGCCGCCGAGGAAGAGGATGCGACGCAGCAGCGCATCGGCGTGCTGGGTCTCCTCTTCCATCTCGTGGTTGAGGCGCTCATAGAGCGCGAACAGGCCCTGGTCTTCGTAGCGGCGCGAGTGGATGAAGTACTGGTCGCGCGCGGCCAACTCGCCGCGCAGCAGTTCCTTCAAGCAGGCGATGACGTCCGGGTTGCCTTTCATGGGGGTGCTCCTGATGAATCAATGCGCGCATGGTGCCCTATCTGAAAATCCGGTGGTCTAATCGGAATCAGTTGCAGTTGCGCTTCGGTAGCCGTGCACAGGGCGTTCACGCCTCCCCTACAATCAAGCCCTACCTACACGGGGATGCGCAGGATGCGGCACTGGCTGAAGCGGTTGCTCTGGGGCGTGCTGATCCTGGCGCTGGCGGCGGTGTTCACGGTGTGGTGGCTGCTGCGCGGCAGTCTCCCCGCCCTGGAAGGCGAGCAGGCCATGGCCGGGCTGCAGGCGCCGGTGAGCATGACCCGGGATGCCTTGGGCGTGGTCACCATCGACGCGGCAAGCCAGGCCGATGCGATGCGGGCGCTGGGTCTGGTGCATGCGCAGGAGCGCTATTTCGAGATGGACCTGATGCGCCGTACCGCCGCTGGCGAGCTGGCCGAGCTGTTCGGCCCGGCGGCGATCGAGATGGACAAGCGCATGCGTGTGCACCGGCTGCGGGCGCGCACCAGAGCCCACCTGGAGGTTGCCACGGGCAGCAGTGCCGGCGCCCTGCAGGCCTATGTGGAGGGCATCAACCAGGGTGTCGCCGAGCTTCGGGTACGCCCTTGGCCGTATCTGCTGCTGCGCCAGGCGCCGGCACCGTGGCGCGCCGAAGACAGCGTGCTGACCGGGCTGGCGATGTATGCCGACCTGCAGGACCCCACCAATCAGAACGAACTGGCGATGGCGCGGATCCGTGCGATGGTGCCACCGGCGCTGTATGCCCTGCTCAGCCACGATGGCAGCGAATGGGATGCGCCGCTGTTTGGCGAAGCGCGCGGCAACGCCCGGTTACCGGAGGCCGCCGTCCTCGATCTCCGGCGGGCCGATCCGGCGCAGACCACCGGTGCCGTCACGGCAGGTCATCTGGATCCCGACGTGCTGGGCAGCAACAACTTCGCCGTGGCCGGTGCACTGACCGCGGACGGTCGCGCCATCGTCGCCGACGATATGCACCTGGGACTGCGCGCGCCCAATCTCTGGTTCCGGGTACGGCTGCGCTATCCCGATGCACAGGCTCCCGACGGCCGCGTCGATGTCAGTGGCTTCTCGCTGCCCGGCCTGCCGGCCATCGTGGTGGGCAGTAATGGACACGTGGCCTGGGGCTTCACCAACAGTTACATCGACACGGCCGATTTCCGCAGCGTACCCGCCAATGCGGCGGGCATCACCACGCACGAGGAGCGTATCCGCGTCGCCGGCCAGGCACCGGTGACGTTGCGCGTGCGCGAGACCGCCTGGGGTCCGGTGCTGCACACGCGGCAGGACGGCAGTGGCGAGGCACTGCGCTGGACGGCACAACTCCCCGGTGCGGTGCGCCTGGACTTCGCCGAGATGGCGCGCGCGGCGACGCTTGACGAGGCGTTCGAGGTGGCCGACCGCAGCGGCATTCCCGCGCAGAACCTGGTGCTCGCCGACCGCAGCGGTCGCATCGCCTGGCGGTTGATCGGCACACGCCCTGACCGTGCTGCGGACTGCCCGCCGAACGGCAACACCGCCACCGCGCCTGCACGCTGTGCGCCGTGGCCAATCCGCAGCGATGGCGCGCCCGCATTGGTCGATCCCCCCACGCATCGGCTGTGGACCGCCAACGGCCGCGTGCTCGATGGGGACGCCCTGGCCATTGCCGGGAACGGTGGCTACGACCTGGGCGCACGCGGGCGGCAGATCCGCGATGGCCTGCTGGCGAAAGAGCGCTTCACCGAGGCAGACCTGCTGGCGATCCAGCTCGACGATCGCGCCCTGTTGCTCACGCGCTGGTGGCATCTGCTGCGCGAGGTCGTCACCACCAGCGACGACCCTGCCCTGCAGCGGCTTGAGGTCGCAACCCGGCGGTGGGACGGCCGTGCGGGGGTGGACTCGGTCAGCTACCGGGTCACCCGCGGTTTCCGCGGCATGCTGATCGACCGCGTTGGCGAAGGCCTGCTCGCCCCGGCGAAAGCACAGCTCGGGGAGGACTATCTGGAGCCACGACTGGGGCAGTTCGAGGGCGTGTTGTGGCCGCTGGTGAGCGAACGTCCCGCGCATCTGCTGCCGCCCCCCTATTCCAGTTGGGATGCACTGCTGGTCGATACCGCCAGGGCGCTGGAAGCAGACCTGAGCAGTCAAGGCCCGCTCGACGCGCGTACCTGGGGCGAACGCAATACCGCCGCGATCTGTCACCCGGTCAGTCGCGCCCTGCCCGCCTTTGCCCGGTCATGGCTGTGCATGCCGGCCGACCGCCTGCCCGGCGACCGCGACATGCCCCGCGTGCAGGGCCCCGCGTTTGGCGCCTCGCAGCGCATGGTGGTGTCACCCGGGCACGAGGCCGAGGGATGGATCCACATGCCCGGTGGGCAGAGCGGTCACCCGCTGTCACCGTTCTGGGGCGCGGGACACGAGGACTGGGTCAACGGTAGGCCGACGCCGTTCCTCCCCGGCACGACGGTGCATACCCTCACGTTGGTGCCGGCGCGGGAGTGACACGCGAGGTGGCACCGCATGCCGCCCGCCTCAGCGCCGGCAACGCTCGATCAGGTTCAACAACGGCCCGGTCATGGCGGTGGTCACCAGCGCCATGATCACCAGCACGGCGAACAGGCGGTCGCCAAGGAAGCCCAGTTCGTAGCCCAGGTTGAGCACGATCAGCTCCATCAGGCCACGGGTGTTCATCAGCGCCCCCAGTCTCCACGCGTCATGGTTGTCCATGCCGGCACTGCGCGCTGCGCTCCAGGTGCCGATCAGCTTGCCCAGCGTGGCGACCACGATCACGATCAGGCACAACACCAGGTCGCTGGCCTGCAAGGCGTCGGCGCGCATGCGCAGGCCGGTCATCGCGAAGAACAACGGCAGCAGCAGCGTGACGGCGAACGGCTCCACGCGCTCGGCCACGGTGTGCCGCAGCGTCGCGTTGCCGGACACCGCGACGCCGGCCGCGAACGCGCCGAACAGCGCATGGATGCCCAGCATCTCGGTGACCAGCGCGCAGCCCAGCGCCATCAGCAACATGATCAGCAGCCAGCGTCCTTCCTGGCCCGGTGCGATCACCAGGCGCGAGAACCACGGCCGCACCACCCCCAGCATCAGTGCGACGAAGGCGACCACGCAGACCAGGTTGATCGTGGCCGGCACCCAGCCCTGCGACTGCGCGGCGGCCACGATCAGCGCCAGCAGGCACCACGCGGTGGCATCGCCGAGGGCGGCGCAGGCGATCGCGGTCTGGCCGAGTGGTGTACCGGTCAAGCCGCGGTCGGCAAGGATGCGCAGCAGCACCGGGAAGGCCGTGATGCTCAATGAAATACCGACGAACAGGGCGAAACCGGTGAAACCCACGCCGGGCGGTGCGTGTGCGCCATACAGCCAGATCGCCAACAGCACGCCGAGCACGAACGGCACGGCGATGCCGGCGTGGCTGACCACGAAAGCGAAACGACGACGCCCTCGCAATCCGCCCAGATCCAGTTCCGCCCCCGCCACCAGCAGGAACATCAGCACGCCAAGCTGGCTGAGCAGGCCGAGCGAGCCGAGGGAGGCGCCGGGAACAGCACGCCATGCACCTGGGGCAGCACGGCCCCAAGCACCAGCGGCCCCATCATCAGACCGCCCGCCATTTCCCCGATCACCCCGGGTTGACCCAGCCGGCGGAACAGCCACCCCGCACCCTTGGCAACCAGCAGCAGAACCAGCAACTGCAGCAGGAACAGACCGAGCGGCGCATGCAGGTGCGCGGCCCAGTCGGCCCCCAGCGACGCCTCGGCACGGGCCACCTGTGCCGAGACGGCCGGACCGGCAAACCGTGCCAGGCCCAGGCCGATCAACAGGGGCAGCGCCACCCAGCCCAGATAACGCCAGGCCAGCCCGCTCCGGCGCATGCCGGTGGTGTCAGAGTCCATGATCGATCCCCATCGATTGAAGGGGCGATTCTACGGGCTGCACGCGGTGCCACACCACCGCGATCGACGCGGCGGCGTGGCACCGCGATCAGGCCAGCGCCTGCTCGTGCACACCGGCGATGGCGCGTCCGGAGGGATCGGCCATCGCCGCGAAGCTGGCATCCCAGGCGATGGCCGCCGGCGAGGAGCATGCGATCGACTTGCCACCCGGCACCGTTTCCGCCGCCGCCTGGGTCGGGAAGTACTGCTCGAACACGTGGCGGTAGAAGTAGGCTTCCTTGGTCTGCGGCGGGTTGTGCACGAAGCGCTTGTCCGCCGCGGCCATCACCCGGTCACTGACCTGGGCTTCGGCATGCGCCTTGAGTCCGTCGATCCAGCCGTAGCCGACACCATCGCTGAACTGTTCCTTCTGGCGCCACAGGATCGAGTCCGGCAGGTACCCTTCGAAGGCCTCGCGCAGCACCGCCTTCTCGATCCGGCGTGCACCGGCGGGGCCCTGCCCGACCATCTTGTGCCTGGCATCGATGCGCATCGCCACATCGAGGAACTCGCGGTCCAGGAACGGCACGCGCGGCTCCACGCCCCAGGCCATCATCGACTTGTTGGCGCGCAGGCAGTCGTAGTTGTTGAGCGCGTCCAGCTTGCGCACCAGTTCTTCATGGAACTCACGCGCGTTGGGGGCTTTGTGGAAGTACAGGTAGCCACCGAAGATCTCATCGCTGCCTTCGCCGGACAGCACCATCTTCACTCCCATCGCCTTGATCCGGCGGGCCAGCAGGAACATCGGGGTGGAGGCGCGGATCGTGGTGACGTCATAGGTTTCCACGTGGCGGATCACTTCCGGCAGTGCGTCCAGGCCTTCTTCGAAGGTGTACTCGAAGCCGTGATGCACGGTGCCCAGTGCTTCGGCCGCGATCGCCGCGGCGGCCAGGTCGGGCGAGCCCTTCAGGCCGATCGCGAAGGAATGCAGGCGCGGCCACCACGCTTCGCTCTGGTCGCCATCCTCAACGCGGTGGCGGGCATAGCGTGCGGCCACCGCGGCCACCAGCGACGAATCCAGGCCGCCGGAGAGCAGCACGCCATAGGGCACATCGGTCATCAGCTGGCGGTGTACCGCGCGCTCGAAGGCCTCACGCAGCTCGACCCGGTCGGCCTCGACGCCTTCGACCGCGTCGTAGTCGCGCCACGGGCGCTCGTAGTAGCGGGTCAGGGTGTCGGTGGCGCTGTCGTACCAGTGGCCCGGCGGGAACTGCGCCGCGTCGGCGCAGATGTCCACCAGCGACTTCAGTTCGGAGGCCACCACCAGCCGGCCACCCTTGTCGTGGCCCCAGTACAGCGGCACCACGCCGATCGGATCACGGGCGATCAGCACGCGCTGCGCGGCACGGTCCCACAAGGCGAAGGCGAAGATGCCGTTGAGGCGGTTCAGGAACGAGGTCGGGCTGTCTTCGCGGTACAGAGCGTTGATCACCTCGCAGTCCGAGCCGGTCTGGAAGGCGTAGGGCTGGGCCAGCTCGGCCTTCAGTTCGCGGTGGTTGTAGATCTCGCCGTTGACCGCCAGCGCCAGGCCGCCGTCTTCGGAGAGCAGCGGCTGCGAACCGCCGGCCGGGTCCACGATGGCCAGGCGCTCGTGGACCAGGATGGCGCCGTCATCGACGTACACCCCGCTCCAGTCCGGGCCACGATGGCGCTGCCGCTGCGAGAGGTCCAGCGCGTGGCGGCGCAATGCGGTGAGGTCGTCGCCGGCCTGCAGGCCGAAAATACCGAAGATCGAACACATGGGAACAGCTCCTGATGATGGGGGAATACACGTATTGCAGGCATTCGACCGGCCACCCAGGCCCGGAAGGGGTAAACCCGGGCCACAAAAAAACCCGCATCGGTCGATGCGGGTTTTCTGGGGTCCGGGCGTGTTGCTTGTACTAGCCCTGGTCGCAGTCCCGCATCGGCCGCGCACGATTATTCGCGCGCAGATTATTGCGGTTGGTATTGCTGACAGCGGTGGCCGGGAACGAGGACATGGACCGACCGTAACCGGGTTTTGACAGCGGCGCAACTGTTGCGATGGCAACCAAACAGGCCGCCGCGGACAACCCGGCGCTTCGGGGCCGCGCGATAATCACGGTCCCTCTGCACCATCCGGCTGGCATGACCCCTCGCATTGGACGCATCGCTACACGCCTGGGCGGCATCGCCCTGGCCCTTTCCATGATTGCCTGCAGCAGCACCCCTGCACGGACGCCTGCGAGCATCGTGCAGTCGGTCGAGGCCAAGGCGGCCGATGGCAGCTTCGACAGTGCCTGGGAGGCAGCCAGGATCTTTGAAACCTTCAACGACCCGCGTGCCGTGGGCTGGTACGAGCGTGCGGCAGCCGTCACCCCGTGGACCTTCCACAACCCGCAGGCCGAAGAGGCCCTGGGCAGGATCTGGACCCACGGTGAGCTGCTGCATGGCACCGGCCCGAACATCCGCCAGGGCACTGCCCTGCGCGCCTCACCGCGCAAGGCAGAGCGCTGGTATCGCGCCGCTGCCGGGCACGGCAACCCGATGGCGATGCTGATGCTGGCCAAGTTCCATCGCGACCACGGTGACGCGGCCAGCGCGCTGCGCTGGGACCTGCGCGCGACGATCTACCATCACATGCCGTCCGAATCCTCGCGACTGCCACAGGCGATCGCAGCGCAGCCGGATGGCACCGTGCATCCGCTGGTCGCCGAGATCCAGCGACGTGCCCAGCGCGGCGATGCCGACGCCCAGGTGGATCTGGGCGCCATCTACGAACTCGGCATGGGCCTGCCGCGCGATGGCGTGGCAGCGCTGCGCTGGTACCGGCTGGCCGCCGACCAGGGCAATGTGTACGGGCAGTATTTCAGCGGCCTGCTGCTGGGCCGTGGCCGCGCCGGCGTAACGCGCGATCTGGACGCAGCCGCCGGCTGGTTCGCGAAGGCGTCTGCGCAGAAGTTCTACCCGGCCGGGGAGACGTATTGGCGCGACCGGATCAAAGCCCCGTTCTGGACCTTCGACTGACAGGATAACCACCCGGTAGAGCCGACCGTTGGTCGGCTGCAC
>NZ_KV791303.1:0-46391 GCF_001807865.1 Stenotrophomonas sp. HMSC10F06
AGGGTATGGGGGCCCAGCGCCCGACCCACCGATCGGCCCTACGACCAAGGTCGGACGGCCCGTGCCTCACCATCGGACTATGCTCGATCCCATGACTTTGTCTGGGAGGGCTGTCATGCGTTACGAAGATGTCTATCGACGTTCGGTCGATGAACCCGAGGCGTTCTGGGGCGAAGAGGCCCAGCGCATCTACTGGCACACGCCGCCGCAGCAGATCCTCGATTACAGCAACCCGCCGTTCCGGCGCTGGTTCGTCGGCGGGGAAACCAACCTCTGCTACAACGCGGTGGACCGCCATCTGGTCGATCGCCCCGACCAGCTCGCGCTGGTCGCGGTCTCCAGTGAAACCGGCGTCACCCGCGAGATCACCTACCGCGAGCTGCACCGCGAAGTAAATGCCTTCGCCGCCGTGCTGCTGCGGCTGGACGTGCAGCGCGGCGATCGCGTGGTGATCTACATGCCGAACATGGCCGAGGCAGTCTTCGCGATGCTGGCCTGCGCGCGCATCGGTGCCATCCACTCGGTGGTGTTCGGTGGCTTCGCCGCGCACAACCTGGCACTGCGCATCGACGACGCCGAACCCAAGCTGCTGATCGCCGCCGATGCCGGCAAGCGCGGTGGCAAAGTGATTCCCTACAAAGCGATGGTCGATGCCGCCTGCGCCGAAGCCGCTTCGCCGCCGCCGCACGTGCTGATCGTCTCGCGCGGGCTGGACCCGGCCGAGCCGAAGGTGCCCGGCCGCGACGTGGACTACGCCGCGTTGCGCGCCGAGGTGGGCGACCAGGATGTGCCGGTGGTGTGGCTGGAATCCAGCGAGCCCAGCTATCTGCTGTATACCTCCGGCACCACGGGCAAGCCCAAGGGCGTGCAGCGCGACGTCGGCGGCTACGCGGTGGCGATGGCGCAGTCGATGGAGACCGTGTTCGATTGCAAGCCCGGCCAGGTGATGTTCTCCACCTCGGATGTGGGCTGGGCGGTCGGGCACTCCTACAACGTGTACGGCCCGCTGATCGGCGGTTGCACCTCGCTGCTGTACGAAGGGCTGCCGACCAGTCCCGATCCGGGCATCTGGTGGGCGCTGTGCGAACAGTACGGCGTGCGCACGCTGTTCTCCTCGCCCACGGCGATCCGCGTGCTCAAGAAGCACGATGCGGACTTCATCCGCCGCCACGATCTGGCCTCGCTGAAGTACGTCTTCCTTGCCGGTGAACCGCTCGATGAACCCACCGCGCACTGGATCAACGACGCACTCGGCAAGCCGATCATCGACAACTACTGGCAGACCGAAACCGGCTGGCCGGCACTGACCCTGCTGCCGGGCGTGGACATGAAACCGGTGCGCTTCGGCTCGCCCGGCTTCCCGAACCTCGGCTACCGGATGAAGGTCATCGATGAGAACACCGGCGAGACCGTCGCGCCGGGGCAGAAGGGCGTGCTGGTGATGATCCCGCCGCTGCCGCCGGGCTGCATGAGCACCGTCTGGAAGGACGATGCGCGCTTCATCCAGAGCTATTTCAGCCACTTCAAGGAACTGCTCTACAGCTCGCTGGACTGGGCGATCCAGGACGAAGACGGCTACACCTTCATCCTGGGCCGCACCGACGATGTCATCAACGTGGCCGGGCACCGCCTGGGCACGCGCGAGATCGAAGAGTGCATCGCCGGCCATCCGCTGGTGGCCGAGGCCGCCGTGATCGGGGTCAAGGATGAACTCAAGGGCCAGGTACCGCTAGTGTTCGTCACCCTCAAGCAGGCCCTTCAAGGCGACGGCAGTGCCGTGGTGGCCGAGATGATGCAGCGGGTGAGTGGCACGCTGGGCGCGGTCGCACGGCCGGCGCACATCCATATCGTCAACGCGCTGCCCAAGACGCGCTCGGGCAAGCTGCTGCGGCGCTCGCTGCAGGCACTGGCCGAGGAACGTGACCCGGGCGATCTGTCGACCCTGGACGACCCGGCGGCCCTGGACGAGATCCGGCGCGCGCTGGGCAACTGACCGGCCGTCGTCCTGGCGTGCCCCACGCGTCCCCACGGCCCGCCTTCCCCCGAGGGCGGGCCTTCAACGCCTGCCGTGCCACCGCCCAGGACCATGCTGCAGCGCATTACCGGCAAGCGGAGCGCTCCGGTAAGCTGCGCAGGCGATCGTTGCAGGCCTCACCGGCCCGGCGCCGCGCGCTGGGGACACGGCGCGCCACGCGCGGCCGGTGATGCGCATCGGCCTGGAAGATCGCAAGGGGGCGCGTACGCATCGGCGAATGTCCGGGTGCCACGCGCGGTGATGCACCACGTGAGGGGGAACACATGGCGTATATCCATGCCAAGACGGCCGCTGGCCGTCAGGAAATCGAGGACCGTGCACGGCGCCTGCCGCCGTCGCTGCGCTCCATTCTGCTGATGGTGGATGGTCAGCGCGATGACACCGCGCTGACCGCTCTGTTGCCGGGCCTGCGTGCACCGGAGGACGCGCTCGCGCAGTTGTCCGCGCAGGGCCTGATCGAGATCGTCGGCGGCAGTGTCGCGCCGGTCGTCGCTGCGGCCCTGACCGCCGGACGCGAGCAGGATCCGGACCTGTACAAGCGACTGTACGACTGGATGAGCGAATCGGTGCGCAGGCATCTCGGTCTGAAGGGCTATTTCATGCAGTTGAAAGTGGAGCGCTGTACCGATGCCGGCAGCCTCGAGACGCTGTGGCCGGACATGGCCGCCGCGATCAGCAAGGCGAAAAGCCCGGCGTTGGCCAACCGTTGGCTCGACGAAACGCGCGCGCTGGTGCAGGCCGATCCCGTGGTCGCCTGAGCCGAGGCCTCCACGGCAGTCAGCCAGCGCGGTGTTTAGAATGCGCGCTGATTCTGTGGCTGGAGAGCGGTGATGGTGGATGAGATCGAGGACGACGGCGCGCCTGGCTGGGAGGCCATCGATGCGGCGTTGAAGGCGGTGTATCCCGTGCAGGCGCCGCAGCATTACGGCCCGGTGCTGCGCTCGCTGCTGGGCGGTGAGGACCCGTTGGACGGCATCAGCGCGTACTGGAACGATGCGCCGCTGCCGCACTGGCATTTCGTCAGCTACGGCTTCTCCGAACTGTATGAAAAAGAGAGCGATGATCCGGCCACCAGTGGCTACGGGTTCGAGCTGAGCTTCCGGGTGGCCGCCGAAGCGGGCAGCGAGCCACCAGCGTGGGCGATGAACTTCCTGCAGAACCTGGCGCGCTACGTGTTCGCCAACGGCAAGGTGTTCCAGCAGGGCCACTACCTCAACGCGGGCGGGCCGATCGCCGCCGATACCGATACGCTGCTGCGGCACGTCGCCTTCATGCGCGACCCGCAGCTGCCCCCGCGCGAGACGCCCAACGGTTCGCTGGAGTTCCTGCAGGTGATCGGGCTGACCGATGACGAGATGGAGGCGGTGAAGCGCTGGTCGACCACCGGCGTGCTCGAGACGCTGCTGCCCAGGATGCCGCTGTGGATCACCGACATCGCGCGTGGCTCGCTGCTGGGCGACCCGGCACTGGCTGCCGCCGTGGCAGAGGGGGCGGCACGCGAGGGCTCGCAGACGGCCTATCTGTTCCTGGAAAAGCTGGCCTGGTCGGTGCAGGGCGAGGGCGCTGGGCAGCAGTTGACCCTGACGCTGGGCGCGCGCCAGGTGGAATCGCTGCTCGCGCTGCTGCCAGCGCGGTTGCTGTTCGGGCAGCCGTTGACGCTGGTCGGCAATGATCGGCAGATCACGCTGTCGCCAGCGGCGGTCAATGCGCTGGTGATCGACGCCGATGCGCTGGACTGCCAGTTGGCCCCGGCCACGGTGCAGGCGCTGGTTGCCACGGTCATGCCACGCCGCGGGACCTATGCGATCCCGGGCTGGCCGGCGCTGCAGGTAGTGGTGGAGCCGAGCGAGCTGCGCGATGCCGAGGGCACTGTGGTACGTACGATCGGGTAGAGCCACGCCATGCGTGGCTCCTTGTCCGGCCGGCGCGTCTGTTCTGGCCGGACCGCCTGCAGCCACCCATGGGGTGGCCCTACAGGAGGCCTTCGGCCTTCAGCACCGCCTGCACGCCGGTATCAGCCTCCATGCGCTGCTTGAAGGCGGCGAGGTTGTCCAGGCCGCTCAGGTCGATCTTCGCGCCCGCCGCCCAGCGCAGGGTGATGTAGAAGTAGGGGTCGGCGAAGCTGCGGAACCCGGCCAGCCAGGGGCGATCGGCCAGCTGCGCATCGGCGCGCTCGAACAGGCCACGCAGGCGCTTGCGGGCGGCGGCGCGGAGCGCGTCGTACTGGGTGTCGTCTCCGATGAAGGCGCCCGGCGCGAACAGCGGCTTGAACGCCGGGTGCAGGTCGGAGTTGACGAAGGACAGCCAGCGGGTGGCTTCGGCGCGCTGCTTGGGGCTGCCATCACCGGTCAGGCCGGCCTGCGGGTGGGTATCGGCGATATAGCCCATGATCGCCGCGTTCTGGGTCAGCACGAAATCGCCATCGACCACCACCGGGACCGAACCGGCCGGATTGAGGGCCAGGAACGGCGGTGCCTTCAGGGTGTCCTTGTCGAGCAGTTCCACCTCGAACGGCTGGCCGGTCCACTGCAGGGCGATGTGGTCGGCGGTGGAGCAGGCTCCGGGCTTGCTGTACAGCTTCATGGGAACTCCGTTGCGGATCGGTGGAAGGTGAGCCGCCCACTATTCCAGAGCTGGCCCTTCATCCTCAACGGTATCGCCGTAACAGATCGTTACGACGCGCGCGGCTTGAGTTTCTGCACGCGGTAGAACGTGTGGTCGCCGATGGTGGCCACCTGGTAGGCGTTGCGCCAGCTCGGGTTGGCGATCGCCATGGCGGCGAAGTGGCTCGCGCCGGGCACGATCTCCTTGCGCTCACCGGCGGGCAGGGCCCAGTTGCGCTCGGCATCGAAGACCACGGTCATCGCTTCCTGCCAGGCATCGGCGTTGCCGAGCTGGGTGCCGGGCGCGACGATGGTCGGGGCGAACTGCTTGCGGGCGGTCACCACCTGGCACATCGAGTCGCCCCACAGGCCGCTGTCCAGCCGGCGCAGAGCCACTTCCGCGACGGCTTGCTGGCCGCGCAGGGTCTGGTCACGCGCTTCGAGGTAGACGGTCGTGCTGAGGCACAACGAATCGGCGGCAGGCTGCGGCAACAACTGTGACAGCCAGAGAATCCAGGCCAGTTTCATAAATCTCCTTGCTCCGTGTGGGCCGCACCTGGCTGTTCCATCCGATCGTGCGGACGGGGCGTGGGATACGACTTGGCGTCATGGGGAGGCGGCCATCGGGGCCGCCCGGGGGCGGACCCGAACAAGACGTGGGGTCCGCGCGCTCACTCGAACTGGGTGGTGAGCGGGAAAGTTGGCGCACGATAGGGGGGGATTTCCCAATACATCCTGAACCCGAAAGCTTGACATTCAGGTTGGGAGGTGGGGCTGAATCGGCGGTTCAGCCCCGTATTCAGGTCCGCTCGGACCGGCATCAGAGCCTGATCCAATCCCGGCTCAGAGTGCAGCGGCGACCCGGCTGCCCTGATTGATCGCGCGCTTGGCATCGAGTTCAGCGGCGACATCGGCACCGCCGATCAACTGTGCGGTGATGCCGGCGGCCTGCAGCGCGGCGTGCAGATCACGGCGCGGTTCCTGCCCGGCGCAGACCACCACATGGCTCACCGGCAGCAGTTGTTCTTCGCCCTCCACGCGGATACGCAGGCCGCTGTCGTCCACGCCCAGGTACTCCACGCCGCCGAGCATGCTCACGCCCCTGGCCTTGAGCGTGGCCCGGTGGATCCAGCCGGTGGTCTTGCCCAGGCGGGCGCCGGGCTTGCCCGGGCTGCGCTGCAGCAGCCACACCTTGCGCGCGGGGGGCTCCGGCGCCGGCCTGGCCAGCGCGCCACGGCCCTCGAAGCTGGGGTCCACGCCCCATTCGGCCATCCAGCGTGCCGGGTCCAGCGCCGAGGAGGGGCCCTCGTGGACCAGGAACTCGCCGACATCGAAGCCGATCCCGCCGGCGCCGATGATCGCGACCTGCTCGCCCACCCGGACCCGGCCGAGCAGCACGTCCAGGTAGGTGACCACCTTGGGATGGTCGGCGCCGGGAAAATCGACCCGGCGCGGGGTGATGCCGGTGGCGATGACCACCTCGTCGAAGTTGGCCAGCGCGGCCACGTCGGCCACGGTGTCCAGCCTCACATCGACACCGGTCTCGTCCAGCTTGTGGCGGAAGTAGCGCAGCGTCTCGTGGAATTCTTCCTTGCCCGGGATGCGCTTGGCGACGTTGAACTGCCCGCCGATCTCGCTGCCGGCATCGAACAGCGTGACCGCGTGGCCGCGCTCGGCAGCCACGGTCGCGCAGGCCAGCCCGGCCGGGCCGGCACCGACCACGGCAATCCGGCGCGGCGCGGTGGTCGGGCGGTAGACCAGCTCGGTCTCGTGCACGGCGCGCGGGTTGACCAGGCAGCTGGCGGTCTTGTTCTCGAACACGTGGTCCAGGCAGGCCTGGTTGCAGGCGATGCAGGTGTTGATCGCCTCCGGGCGGCCGGCGCGCGACTTGTTGGCCCACTGCGGGTCGGCCAGCAGCGGCCGCGCCAGCGAAACCATGTCGGCACCGCCCGCGGCGAGGATGCGCTCGGCCACGTCGGGCATGTTGATGCGGTTGGTGGCGATCACCGGCACGCGCACATGCGGCTTGAGCTTGGCGGTGACCCCGGCGAAGGCGCCGCGCGGCACCGAGGTGGCGATGGTGGGGATGCGCGCCTCGTGCCAGCCGATGCCGGAGTTGATCAGGGTCGCGCCCGCCGCCTCGATGGCCTGGGCCTGCTGCACGATCTCGGCCCAGTTGCTGCCGTCGGGCACCAGATCCACCAGCGAGAGCCGGTAGATGATGATGAAGTCCGGCCCGCAGGCCTCGCGGATGCGGCGCACGATCTCCACCGCAAAGCGCATGCGCTGCGCCGCGTCGCCGCCCCAGCGGTCGTTGCGCTGGTTCGTGCGTGGCGCGATGAATTCGTTGATCAGATAGCCTTCCGAGCCCATCACCTCGACGCCGTCGTAGCCGGCCTCGCGGGCCAGCCGCGCGCTGCGTGCGTAATCGGCGATATGGCGGTCCACGCTGCGCGCGGACAGCGCCCGCGGGGTGAACGGGTTGATCGGTGCCTTCAGCTTGGAAGGCGCCACCGACAGGGGGTGGTAGGCGTAGCGGCCGGCATGCAGCAGCTGCAGGCAGATCCTGCTGCCGTTGTCGTGCACGGCCCGGGTGCCCTGGCGATGCGGTCGCACCTCCCACGGCCAGGAGAGCTTGCCGCCGAACGGCTTGAGCCAGCCGACCACGTTGGGGGCGAAGCCGCCGGTGACGATCAAGCCGACGCCGCCGGCCGCCCGCTCGGCGAAATACGCCGCCAGGCGCGGGAAATCGCGCGCGCGGTCTTCCAGACCGGTGTGCATGGACCCCATCAGGACCCGGTTGCGCAGCTGGGTGAAACCCAGGTCGAGCGGGGCGAACAGATGCGGATAGGCGGCGGATTCAGCGGCTGGCGACATGTGGATACGCTTGCGTACGGAAGCCCGCAGGGTGCCGCGAAAGCCCCTGAAGAGCAAGCGAATGTGTCCTGCCACGCACCGACCGCCGGTCGGTGCGGAGGCCCGTTATGGGGTGACGGTTGCCGGGGCGGGCTTGCGGATGCCGAACAGCGGCAGCGTGATGCCGCACAGCGGGCCGATCAGCAGGGCGAAGGCGAGGGTGCCGACACCGACATTGCCGCCCAGCCACCAGCCGATCAGCAGCACGGTGCCTTCGATCGCGCTGCGCACGATCCAGATCGGCCAGTCGCTGCGTGCGTGCAGGCCGGTCATCAGGCCATCGCGCGGGCCCGGGCCGAAGCGCGCGCCGATGTACAGGCCGGTGGCCAGCGCGACCAGCAGCAGGCCACACAGGAACATGGGGATCTGCCAGGCCAGGCCGTGCAGCTCCGGCAGCAGCCACAGCCCGAACTGCGCGCTGGGGCCGATCAGCAGCACGTTGAGCACGGTGCCCAGGCCCGGCTTCTGCCGGATCGGCCACCACAGCAGCAGCACCAGCGCGCCGATCACATTGGTGGCCACGCCGAAGGAGAGCGGTGTCTGCAGCGCGATGCCCTGCGAAAGCACATCCCAGGGCGCCACGCCGATCGCGGCGCGGATCATCACCGCCGCACCGAAGCCATACAGGAACAGACCAAGCAGGAGTTGCAGCAGGCGCAGGGGCAGGGAAGTGGGCATGGCGATGTCACCGGAAGGGCCACTGAATGTAGGCGGCGCCGGGCCGCGCCGACAGATACAGATGACCGCGAATGTGCGCTGACACGTTGCCGCGCCGGTTACGCCCAGCCCGACAGCACCAGCTTGCCGATCACCCCGCCGCCTTCCAGCCGCCGGTGCGCCTCGCGCAGGTTCGCCGCATTGATCGTACCCAGGTGCGTGTGCGCGGTGGTGCGCAGCTCACCGGCGTCGATCAGGCTGGCGGCGCGGCCCAGGATGCAGTGCTGCTCGATCATGTCGGCGGTCTGGAAGCGCGAGCGCGCGAACATGAATTCCCAATGGATGCCAATGCACTTGGCTTTGTAGGGATCGCCGATCCGCAGGGGTCCACGGGGTTCGACGATCAGCCCCACATGCCCCTGCGGGGCCAGCAGTTCGCCCAGCGCGTCCCAGTAGTGGTCGGTGTCGGCCAGGTTCAGCGCGACCTGCACCTGCGTGATCCCCAGCGCCTGCAGCTGCGCCGCCAATGGCTGGCGATGATCGATCACGTGGTCGGCGCCCATCTGCAGGCACCACGCACGGCTCTGCTCGCGCGACGCGGTGGCGATCACGGTGAAGCCTGCATGGCGCGCGAGCTGGATCGCCATCGAACCGACGCCGCCGGCACCGCCGATGATCAACAGATGCTGGCCGCGATGGCGGCGATCTTCGAACTGCAGCGGCATGCGCTGGAACAGCAGCTCCCAGGCGGTCAGCGTGGTCAATGGCAACGCCGCGGCTTCGGCGAAATCCAGCGTGGTGGGTTTGCGCCCGACCAGGCGCTCATCCACCCACTGGTACTGCGCATTGCAACCGGGGCGGGTGACATCGCCTGCGTAATACACCTCATCGCCGGGCGCGAAAGCGCTGACTTCCGGGCCGACGGCTTCCACGACACCGGCCGCGTCGTAGCCCAGGATCCGCGGCGGGTTTTCGTGCTGCGCGCGCGGCGCGCGCTGTTTGGTATCCACGGGATTGACGGAAACAGCGTGTACCCGCACCAGCAGGTCGCGCCCCTGGGGCGCGCCGGGTGTCGCCACATTCACGTCCTGCAGCGCGGCGGGGTCTTCAATCGGCAGATACTGGGTCAATCCCACGGCTTTCATGTCGGCTCCGGAACGAGGGAATCCTCCCCATCATACGGATCACGCCGTCCCTGTTTTTGCGCTGAATCAAGGCGCCATCGCGATTTGAACCCTAACGTGAAAAATGTGTCGCGACGTCGCCTGAATTAGGCAAAACCCTTGTCATTGCTGGGTCTTGCGGAATTTCATCAACCTGTATAGGGTGCCACCAGCTGGACCCGGTAGAGGTCTGGCGGTCGTCTTCACATGTTACGTGACTGTTAACATCACCTTCACTCGCCTGAGCATAATGTTCGCGGCGGTGGCGTGCTGAATCGGCAGTCTGAAAACGACGCAGTAGTGCTGGCCCATGCCTCTACCGGTTTCATACCCCCGAAATAGGAGCTGTACTCAATGAACAAGAAGATCCTTACTGCCGCGCTGCTGGGCGGTCTGGCTTTCGCCCAGGCTGCATCGGCGCAGGATTTTGACGACCGCTGGTACCTGACCGGTTCGGCCGGCTTCAACTTCCAGGATAGCGACCGTCTGACCAACGACGCTCCGTTCGTTACCCTGGGCCTCGGTAAGTTCATCAGCCCCAACTGGTCGCTGGACGGCGAGCTGAACTACCAGAACCCGAACTTCGATGCCAATCAGGATCTGAACTGGAGCCAGTACGGCGCCTCGCTCGACCTGCGTCGCCACTTCATCCAGGAAGGCCGCGGCTGGAACCCGTACCTGCTGTTCGGTCTGGGCTACCAGAAGTCGGAAGAAGAGTACGCAGCGCTGAACACCAACGGTCCGCGTGAGCGCAAGGACGGCAACTTCGCCGCCAAGCTCGGCGTCGGTCTGCAGACCACCTTCGAAAAGCGCGTCGCCGTGCGTGCCGAAGTGGCCTACCGCGCTGACTTCGACGACCAGAGCGTTGCTGCTCCGAGCGAAGACTGGTTCGGCGACGTGCTGGCTTCGGTCGGCGTCGTGATCCCGCTGGGCCCGGCCCCGGTTGCTGCCGTGCCGGCTCCGGCTCCGGTTGCCCCGAGCTGCGCCGACCTGGATGACGATGGTGACGGCGTCAACAACTGCGACGACAAGTGCCCGAACTCGCAGCCTGGCCAGACCATCGGTCCGGACGGTTGCCCGGTCCCGGTGTCGATCGATCTGAAGGGCGTGAACTTCGACTTCGACAAGTCGAACCTGCGTCCGGACGCGGTTGCGATCCTGAGCGAAGCTTCGGAAATCCTGAAGCGTTACCCGGATCTGCGCGTTGAAGTGGCCGGTCACACCGATTCCAAGGGTACCGACGCTTACAACCAGAAGCTGTCCGAGCGTCGTGCTACCTCGGTGTACAACTACCTGACCCAGAACGGCGTTGACGCTTCGCGTCTGGTCGGTCCGATCGGTTACGGCGAGAGCCGCCCGATTGCGCCGAACACCAACCCGGATGGTTCGGATAACCCGGAAGGTCGCGCCAAGAACCGTCGTACCGAGCTGAACGTCCAGAACTAATCCTTCTGGCAGTACAGTCTCATCAGCAGGGCCCGGCATTGCCGGGCCCTGTTTTTTTTGCCTCTGGTTTGCCAGAATCAGAGAAATCAACAATAAATCCAACAAGTTGCCGTATTCATTGAAGGTGGCGCTTGAAAGACGTTGTGGCGCTGTTAAACTCGCCGCGTCGACCCCTTCCTGGATGCATCCCATGCAGCGTTTTGCACTGGCCGCCGCGCTTGGCCTGGCCCTGGTTCCCACCGCCCACGCTGCCGTGGACTGTTCGGCACCTGTCAGCGCATCACCGCTGCCGCTGCCAGCCACCGCGATCGCACCGGTGGCCGAAGAGCTGTACATCCGCAACGTGCAGCTGGGCATGCCTGCCGGCGTGCTGACCTCCAACTTCGACCAGGAACAGTCGCTGGACCGCGTGCTGCAGCGCCTGCGCATCGACGGCTGCCAGAACATCGCCAAGGCGATCCCCAGCGCACCGGTGATCAACCCGAACGATCCGGCCGCCTAC
Organism: Stenotrophomonas sp. HMSC10F06; assembly: GCF_001807865.1. Lineage (NCBI taxonomy): Bacteria > Pseudomonadati > Pseudomonadota > Gammaproteobacteria > Lysobacterales > Lysobacteraceae > Stenotrophomonas > Stenotrophomonas sp. HMSC10F06. The sequence continues at coordinate 11,323 of NZ_KV791303.1, forward strand.
AAGCCGCAGACCGAGTTCGACAACACGCCGTGGCGCTTTGACATGAGCCAGAACGGCAAGCGCATGACCGCCGAAGAGTTCGACGCCTGGATGAAGGCGCGCGGTGTGCGCGTGGTCAAGGCGCGCCCGGTACCGGCTGCCGTCCCGGCCGCCGCCACCGAAGCCCCGGCTGAGACCAAGCCGGTGGACAAGAAGTAAGCCGCCTGAGCGGAGCACGATGACGACACGCCGGCCACCCGCCGCGAACGCGTCCCGACCACGCCGCCCCGAGCGGCGTGCGAGCCCCGCAACAGGCAGCCGCAGCACCGCCTCCAGCGCCACCCCGACCGCACCGCGCCATGGCCTGGCGCGGGTACTGTCCAAAGCCGGGCTGTGCTCGCGCACGGAAGCCGCGCGCTGGATCGCCGAGGGCCGGGTCACGGTCGATGGCCGTGTCATCAACAACCCCGAATTTCCCATCATCGACGGCCGCCACCACGTGCGCGTCGATGGTCAGCCGCTGGACGCCCCCAAGCGCGTGTACCTGCTGTTGAACAAGCCGCGCGGCCTGGTCACCACCGCGCAGGACGAGCGCGGCCGCGACACCGTCTACCGCTGCTTCGACGATGCCGGGCTGCCGTGGATTGCGCCGGTCGGGCGCTTGGACAAGGCCAGCGAAGGCCTGTTGCTCTTCAGCAATGATCCGCAGTGGGCCGCGCGCCTGACCGATCCGGCCACCGGTCCGGACAAGACCTATCACGTCCAGATCGATGCCATCCCCGACGCCGCGCAGCTGCAGGCGTTGTGCGCCGGCATCGAGGACGAGGGCGAATGGCTGCGCGCGCGCCGCGCCACGCTGCTGCGCAGCGGAGACAAGACCGCCTGGCTGGAAATCGTGCTGGAGGAGGGCCGCAACCGGCATATCCGCCGGTTGCTGGCCGCCTTGGACATCACCGTGCTGCGCCTGGTACGCGTGGCGATCGGCCAGCTGCCGCTGGGCGAGCTGGGCAAAGGCGCCTGGCGCGAGCTCAGCCAACACGATCTGGATCTGCTTCATGCCGTGGCCGACAGCGCCGCGGCGACACCGTGACCTTGTGGCCTGCCGGCAGGTGGCAGGCCAGTCGACCCGGGCAATGGATGGCCTTCGAAGGGACGTTCCGTTCAACACCGGGAGTAAGACCATGCACGTCAGTACCCTCAACCGTTCCCTGTTTCGTGGCGCCTGCCTGCTGTTGCCGGCCGCGCTGCTGACCGCCTGCGGCGGACACAAACAGATCGCCAAGCAGGATCCGCCGGTGACCGACAAGGTGGTGGAGATCAAGATTCCCGAGCTCGATGGCCGCGGCAGCTACCGCTTCCTGATGAGCGATGGCGACAAGCGCATGAGTGCCGACGAGTTCGATGCCTGGATGAAGGCCAACGGTATCCGCGTGGCCAAGGGCAACGGCCAGGATGGCCCGGTCGCGGCACCAGTGGTGGTGGCCAGCAAGGAAGAGGCCAAGGACAAGAAGCAAAAGAAGAAGTAACCCGCCGCGCGCGTCACCCCAACGGTAGAGCCGACCGTCGGTCGGCTGGAGCACGCAAGGCGTGCCCCGCATCCGATGTCCACACCCCCCACCAACGGTAGAGCCGACCGTTGGTCGGCTGAGGCACGCAAAGCGTGCCCCCATGCCGGAGGTTCATGACCTGCGACGAGAGGCAGCCGACCAACGGTCGGCTCTACCTCCGCAATGCGCGGGTGCTACGGCCGTGCCGACCGTTGGTCGGTTGCGGCCCTCAGCCCTTGATCACGCCCAGCTCGACGCCGATGCGGGTGAACGCATCGATGGCGCGGTCCAGGTGCGCACGCGTGTGCGCGGCGCTGATCTGGGTGCGGATGCGGGCCTGGCCCTTGGGCACCACCGGGAAGAAGAAGCCGATCGCGTAGATGCCTTCTTCCAGCAGGCGCTCGGCGAACTTCTGCGCGAGCGGCGCGTCGTACAGCATCACCGGGCTGATCGGGTGCACGCCCGGCTTCACGTCGAAGCCGGCAGCCGTCATCTTCTCGCGGAAGTAGGCGGTGTTCTCGGCCAGCGTGCTGCGCAGGTCGTCGGCGGCGGCCAGCATTTCAAAGGCCTTGATGCCGGCGGCGACCACGTGCGGCGGCAGCGAGTTGGAGAACAGGTACGGGCGCGAGCGCTGGCGCAGCAGCTCGATCACTTCGGCGCTGGCGCAGGTGAAACCGCCCAGTGCGCCGCCCATGGCCTTGCCCAGGGTGCCGGTGATGATGTCGATCTTCTCCAGCACGCCCTTGACCTCGGCCGAGCCGCGGCCGGTTGGGCCGAGGAAGCCGGTGGCATGGCATTCGTCGATGTGCACCAGCGCGTTGTACTTCTTCGCCAGTGCGGTGATCTCATCCAGCGGGGCGATGAAGCCGTCCATCGAGAACACGCCGTCGGTGGTGATCAGCTTGGTCTTGCAGCCGGCCGCATCGGCGGCCTGCAGCTGGGCTTCCAGATCGGCCATGTCGCAGTTGGCGTAGCGGAAGCGCTTGGCCTTGCACAGGCGCACGCCGTCGATGATCGAGGCGTGGTTGAGCGAATCGGAAATGATCGCATCGTGCTCGCCCAGCAGCGGCTCGAACAGGCCGCCGTTGGCATCGAAGCAGGCCGCGTACAGGATGGTGTCCTGCTTGCCGAAGAACCCGGCGATCTGCTTTTCCAGCTGCTTGTGCAGGTCTTGGGTGCCGCAGATGAAGCGCACCGAGGCCATGCCGAAGCCGTGGGTATCCAGCGCGTCCTTGGCCGCCTGGATCAGGTCCGGATGGTCGGCCAGGCCCAGGTAGTTGTTGGCGCAGAAGTTCAGCACGGTACGGCCGTCGTCCAGGGTGATCTCGGCCGACTGCGGGCTGGTGATGATGCGTTCGGACTTGAACAGGCCCTGGGCGCGGATCGCCTCGAGTTCTTCAACGTAGTGCTGGGTCAGCGAGGCGGTGGTGGCGTCGGTCATGGCAGGCAGTCTTCGGCACGGGAAACCCGGGATTTTACCTGTCGCAGGCGGCCGCCGGGTTGCACGTCCGGTCGATCGCGCCGGGGCCGGCGGGGAACCGTTGCAGACGTGATTGTTGCATCGCAATATCAATCAGGTTAAAAAACTGTAAACCGCACCGTTCCGCCCACCCCCACGTCTGGAGAGACCCCGCATGAACCACGCCACGCGCTGTACCGCCGCCGTTGTGCTCTGCGCCGCCCTGCTTGCCCCGTTTGCCGCCAGTGCCCAGGACGAGGCCGCCTCTCCCTTCAGCTGGAACGTGACCGGCGTGTCGGACTACGTGTTCCGCGGTGTCTCCCAGACCGATGAAGATCCGACGATCCAGGCCGGTTTCACCTATACCTCGCCGGTCGGCCTGTACGCCGGTGTCTGGGGCTCGGGCGTGGACTTTGGCGATGGCGGCCCGGATGCCGAGGTCGACTACCTGATCGGCTACGCCTTCGACGTGACCGACACCGTCAACCTGGACCTGCTGCTGAACCGCTACACCTACCCGGGTTCCAGCGAACTGGCGTACAACGAGTTCATCACCAAGACCACCTTCGCCAAGCAGTACAGCCTGACCGTGACCTACACCAACGACGTGTTCAATTCGGGCACCGATGCGTGGTACTACGCCGTGGGTGGCGAGTGGGCGCTGCCGCAGGACTTCACGTTGAGCGCCAACGTCGGCCGCAGCACCTTCGAAGAAGGCATCTCCAAGGATTACACCGACTGGAACGTCGGCGTCAGCCGCCAGTTCGGCCTGTTCAATCTCGGCCTGGGCTACTACGGCACCGACGGCAACGGCCGCGACAACTCCGGCAAGCTGGCCGACAGCCGCGTGGTGTTCACGGTCGGCATCGGGCAGTAACCGGCGCCCGACACCGCCGACCACCTCGCGAACCAGAAAAGGCGCCCGGATGGGCGCCTTTTCACTGTGGGTCTCACACCGGAACCCCTGCTGGAGCGCCGCCCCCTTCTTGTTCAAGGGGGCGCGCCAACGGCGCGGGAATACGGTGGATTGGACCATTGATCATCTGTGCCGAAGGCGCAGGTGATCAATTCCAGCTCAACACCACCTTGCCGGCCTTGCCCTGTTCCATCAGGTCGAAGCCCTTCTGGAACTCATCGATCGGCAGCTGGTGGGTCATCACCTTGCCCAGCGGGAAGCCGGACAGCACCAGCTGGGTCATCTTGTACCAGGTCTCGTACATCTTGCGGCCGTAGATGCCCTGCACGGTCAGGCCCTTGAAGATGATCTTGTCCCAGTCGCAGCCCGCGCCCTTGGGCATGATGCCGAGCATGGCGATCTTGCCGCCGTGGTACATGCAGTCGAGCATGTCGTTGAACGCGCGCGGGTTGCCGCTCATTTCCAGGCCCACGTCGAAGCCCTCCATGTGCAGCTCCTTCATCACGTCCTTGAGCGAGGTGTTGGACACGTTGACCACGCGGGTGGCGCCCATGTCGGCGGCCAGCTTCAGGCGGAAATCGTTGACGTCGGTGACCACCACGTTGCGCGCGCCGATGTGCTTGCAGATGCCCGCGGCGATGATGCCGATCGGGCCGGCGCCGGTGATCAGCACGTCCTCGCCGATCACGTTGAACTCCAGCGCGCAGTGCGCGGCGTTGCCGTACGGATCGAAGAAGGCGGCCAGCTCGGACGGGATCTGGTCCGGGATCGGCCACAGGTTGCTGGCCGGCATCACCATGTATTCGGCGAAGGCGCCGTTGACGTTGACGCCGATGCCCACGGTGTTCGGGCACAGGTGCTGGCGGCCGCCGCGGCAGTTGCGGCAATGGCCGCAGACGATGTGGCCTTCGGCCGAGACGCGCTGGCCGATTTCATAACCGGTCACGCCCGGGCCGATCTCGGCGATGCGGCCGACGAACTCGTGGCCGATGGTCAGGCCCGGCTTGATCGTGCGCTGGCTCCACTCGTCCCACAGGTAGATGTGCAGGTCGGTGCCGCAGATGGCGGTCTTTTCCAGCTTGATCAGGACCTGGTTCGGACCGGGGGTGGGGACCGGAACCTCTTCCAGCCAGATGCCCTTGGCGGCTTCGCGTTTGACCAGGGCCTTCATTGTTTGCTGCGCCATCGGGGTGGAACTCATCTGGGGGAAAACGCGGATTATAGAGCCGCTGGCGTTTTTCCCATGTTGCAGCGCGGGTGGGCTGGGCGGTGGCCATGCCCATCATGGCCGCACTGTGTGCGGCCAGCCGACCATGGGTCGGCTCTACCCGGCTTCGGGCCGGGGCAGCGGCTGGGCTAGAATCGGCGGTTCTTTCACCAGGGGCTGCTCAATGCGCTCGAACCTGCTTGCCTTCTCCGTCGTCGCCAGCCTTGGGCTGGTCCAGGTCGCCCATGCCGCTGAAGGCATGTGGGTGCCGCAGCAGCTGCCGGAAATCGCCGGCCCGCTCAAGCAGGCCGGCCTGAAGCTGTCCCCGGAGCAGATCTCCAACCTGACCGGCGACCCGATGGGCGCGGTCGTGGCATTGGGCGGCTGCACCGCCAGCTTCGTCTCCCCGCAGGGCCTGGTGGTCACCAACCACCACTGCGCCTACGGTGCGATCCAGCTGAATTCGACGGCCGAGAAGAACCTGATCAAGGACGGCTTCAACGCCCCGACCCTGAAGGACGAACTGAGCGCCGGCCCGAACGCCCGCGTGTTCGTGCTGGACCAGATCACCGACGTCACCGACCAGGCCAAGGCCGCCATCGCCGCCGCCGGCAAGAACCCGCTGGCCCGGACCCGCGCGCTGGAGGCCTTCGACAAGGCCCAGACGGCCGCCTGTGAAGCCGATGCCGGCTTCCGCTGCCGCCTGTACAGCTTCTCCGGCGGCAACACCTACCGCCTGTTCCGCAACATGGAAATCAAGGACGTGCGCCTGGTCTACGCGCCCCCGGGCAGCGTCGGCAAGTTCGGTGGCGACATCGACAACTGGATGTGGCCGCGCCACACCGGCGATTTCTCGTTCTACCGCGCCTACGTGGGCAAGGACGGCAAGCCGGCCGCCTTCTCGGCCGACAACGTGCCTTACCAGCCCAAGCACTTCCTGACGTTCGCCGACCAGCCGCTGGGCGCCGACGACTTCGTGATGGTGGCCGGCTACCCGGGGCGCACCAACCGCTACGCCCTGGCCGGCGAGTTCAATGAAACCGCCAGCTGGACCTACCCGACCATCGCGCGCCACTACAACGCGGTGCTGAAGATGATCGACGAGGCCGGCAAGGCCGACCCGGACGTCAAGGTGAAGTACGCCGCCACCGCGGCCAGCATGAACAACGTGGCCAAGAACTACGCGGGCCAGTTGGAAGGCTTCAAGCGCATCGACGCGGCCGGCCAGAAGCAGGCCGAAGAAGCCGCCGTGCTGGCCTGGCTGAAGAAGCGCGGTGCCGCCGGCAAGCCGGCCCTGGCCGCACATGCGCAGCTGATCCAGCACCTGGACACCAGCAAGGCCACGCGTGAGCGCGACCTGTTCGTCAGCCAGTTCAACAGCACCTCCGCAGTGGGCTCGGCGATCACCCTGTACCGCCTGTCGATCGAACGCAGCAAGGCCGATGCCGAGCGTGAGGTCGGCTACCAGGAACGTGACCTGCCCTCGATCGAAGGCGGCCTGAAGCAGATGGACCGCCGTTACGTGCCGCGCATGGACCAGCAGCTGCAGACCTACTGGCTGAGCCAGTACGTGGCCCTGCCGGCCGCGCAGCGCAGCAACGAGGTGCTCAACCAGTGGCTGGCCGGCAGCGACAAGGCCGCCGTGGATGGCCTGGTCGGCAAGCTCTCGGGCACCAAGCTGGGCAGCCTGGATGAGCGCCTGAAGTGGTTCAAGGCCGACCGTGCCGCCTTCGAAGCCAGCACCGACCCGGCGATCCAGTACGCGGTCGCGGTGATGCCGGCGCTGCTGCAGCAGGAAGAGCAGAAGAAGACCCGCGAAGGCGAGTCGCTGGTATCGCGCCCGCTGTACCTGCAGGCCGTGGCCGACTACAAGAAGAGCAAGGGCGAGTTCGTCTATCCGGACGCCAACCTGTCGCTGCGCATCACCTTCGGCAACGTCATGGGCTACGGCAAGGACGGCGTGAACTACACCCCGTTCACTACCCTGGAAGGCGTGGCGGCGAAGGAAACCGGCGAAGACCCGTTCGATTCGCCCAAGGCGCTGCTGGAAGCGGTCAAGGCCAAGCGCTATGGCGGCCTGGAAGACAAGCGCATCGGCTCGGTGCCGGTGAACTTCCTGTCCAACCTGGACATCACCGGTGGCAACTCCGGTTCGCCGGTGCTCGATGCCAACGGCAAGCTGGTCGGCCTCGCCTTCGACGGCAACTGGGAATCGGTGAGCTCCAACTGGGTGTTCGATCCGGTGATGACCCGCATGATTGCCGTGGACAGCCGTTACATGCAGTGGATCATGCAGGAAGTGGCGCCGGCGCCGCAGCTGCTGAAGGAACTGAACCTCAGCAAGTAAGCCGACACGTCGGTTTCGATGACCCCGCAGCGAAATCTGCGGGGTTTTTTTATGTGCGACGTACAGTCAAGCCCGCGGCGTCTTGTTTTCCCCCGTGGGGGCGCGCCGGCCTGGGCCGGGCAGGGTAGGCCAGCAAGCCAGCATGCCCGCACGCAACGAAGCGCAAAGCGCCGCACAGCTTCACCGCCGCGACCGGGTATGATCCCTGTTCGGTGTGGTTTCACAGGACGTGAACGAAACGCCGCAACCTCCTCCCCCCAAGGACCCCTTGTCCGCATGCGCATCCTGCTTGCCCGTCACGGCGAAACGCCGTGGAATGCCGAAGGCCGCTACCAAGGCCAGATCGATATCCCGTTGTCGCCGATCGGCGAAGCCCAGGCCAAGGCCTTGGGGGAACGCCTCAACTCGGTCGACATCACCCGCGCCGTCGCCTCACCGCTTGTGCGTGCCCAGCTGACCGCCCAGCTCGCCCTTGGCGCCGAGCGTGCCCCGATGCTGCTGACCGAGCCGGACCTGCAGGAAATCGCCCACGGCGAATGGGAGGGCCTGCTGGCCAGCGAAATCCACGAGAAGGATCCCTCCCGCCTGCGCGCCTGGCGCGAAGAGCCGGATACCGTGCTGATGCCCGGCGGCGAATCGCTGCGCCTGGTGCTCGAGCGCAGCTGGCGCGGCCTGGCCCGTGCCGCCGAAGGCCTCGGCGAGCATGACACCCTGCTGGTGGTCGCCCACGACGCCGTCAACCGCGTGATCCTGTGCCGCATCCTCGGCCTGCCGATCTCGCGGCTGTGGACCTTCCGCCAGGCACCGACCACCCTCAACCTGCTCGAAGGGCCCGACCTGGACCAACTGGAAGTGGTCCGCCTCAACGATTGTGCCCACCACACGCCGTTCTTCGGCGAAGCCAAGCACCGCGCGCTGTAACGCACTGCGTCCCATCCTGCCGTCCGCCCCAACGATTCCGATCCAACGACCATGACCACCACCGCCCGCCCGCAGACCCTCTCCGACTGGCTCGGCTACATCGAGCAGCAGCACTCCGCCACCATCGACATGGGGCTGGACCGGGTGCGTACCGTGGCGCAGGCGATGGGGCTGGGCGCACCGGCCGAGCGCAGCATCGTGGTCGGGGGCACCAACGGCAAGGGCTCCACGGTTGCCTTCATCGAGGCGATCGCCCGTGCGGCCGGCTGGAAGGTCGGCGCGTACACCTCCCCGCACCTGCTGCGCTACAACGAGCGTGTGCGCATCGATGGGCAAGACGCCAGCGATGACGAACTGATGGCCGCCTTCAACGCCATCGAAGACGCGCGCGGCGATACCACGCTCACCTATTTCGAGTACGGCACCCTGGCCGCGCTGCATCTGTTCGCACAGGCCGGGCTGGATCTGGCCGTGCTTGAAGTCGGCCTCGGCGGGCGCCTGGATGCGGTGAACATCGTCGATGGCGACGTGGCGGTGATCACCACCGTAGACATCGATCACAGCGATTGGCTGGGCGAGGACCGCGAAGCGATCGGCACCGAGAAGGCCGGCATCATCCGGGGCTGGAAGCCGGTCATCCTGGGCGAAATCGATCCGCCCTCGAGCGTGCTCGCGCGCGCCTACCTGCTCGGGGCCAATGCCATCCGCGGCGGCAGCGACTTCTTCGCCGAGGCCATCGATGGCGAACGCTGGCGCTGGCGTGATGTCGGCTTCCGGCTTGAACTGCCGCACCCGGCCCTGCGTGGCCCGATCCAGCGCGCCAATGCCGCCACCGCGATTGCCGCGCTGCGTGCCCTGGATCGCCCGCTGCCGCGCACCGCCTTCATCGAGGGCGTGGCGGCCGCGCGCATCCGTGGCCGCCTGCAATCCTTCGATCGTGATGGTGTGGAGGTGCTGGTCGATGTCGGCCACAACCCGCAGGCCGCCCGTGAGCTGGCGGCGGCGCTGAAGGCCAGTCCCGTCACCGGCAGCACCATCGCCGTGTTCGCTGCCCTGCAGGACAAGGATGCTGCCGGTGTGGTGGATGCCTTGGCCGATCAGGTCCAGCAGTGGCATCTGGCCGGCCTGGAGGGCGCGCGTGCGCAGAGTGCCGCGGAACTGCAGGCACGCCTGGCTGGTACGGCTGCGGCCGCCGCAACGCCGCACGCGACCGTCGTGGAGGCACTGCAGCATGCCGTGACGCAGGCCAACGCCGGCGACCGCGTGCTGGTGTTCGGCTCCTTCCATACCGCCGCACAGGCGCTGCAGACGCTCGACCCCGGCGCCTGAGGGCGCTTTGCGGTGCCGTTCAGCCGCATCAGCCGCCGCACACGCGCGCACCCGTATAATCGCCGTGGCATTCCGCCGCGCCGCCTGCCTGCCTTCACGTGGATACTCCTCTGAAACAGCGACTGATTGGTGCCATCGTCCTGGTGGCGTTGGCCGTGATTTTCCTGCCCATGCTGGTCAAGGGTCCCGCACCTGACAGTGGTGTCGCCAACGTGCCGATCAGCGCACCGGCCGCGCCATCGGACGGTCAGTTCGAAACCCGCGAGCTGCCGCTGGTCGCACCGACCGGTGGTGCCACCGGCCTGCAGAGCGGCGCATCGACCACCCAGCCGCTGGCCGACAGCGCTGCCGTCGCCGCCGATCCGGCCCCGGCCGATACCTCGCCGGCCGTCGCCGCCGGCAACTACGCCGTGAGCTTTGGCGCCTACGCCAGCGAAGCCGATGCCGACCGCGTCATCGCCTCGTTGAAGAGTGCCCAGCTGGCGGGCTTCCGCGAGCCGGCCACGATCAACGGTCGCCAGGCCTGGCGCGTGCGCGTGGGCCCCTACGCCGACCGCGCGCTGGCCGAAGCGGGCCGCCTGCAGGCGGTCAAGGTGCGCAACGATGTCAAGGCCGAGGTGATCACCCTCGATGCGCGCGCGGCCACCGCGGTTGCCGCGACCCCGGCCGCCACCGCACCGACTCCCTCGGCTGCACCGCCGGCCTCCAGCGCCGCCGCCGCGCCATCGGGCAACACGGTGAAAACCGAATCCCTGCCGGCCGAACCGGTCGCGGCCGCCAAGCCGGAACCGAAGCCGGCCGCGCCCAAGCCCGAACCCAAGCCGGCACCGGCACCCAAGCCCGAAGCTGCCGCTGCGGCGCCTGCTGCCCCGGCGGCCCCGGCGGCCAGCAGTGTCGGCTTCGCCGTGCAGCTGGGTGCCTTTGGCCAGGCCACCGAAGCCAACGCGCTGCGCGACAAAGTCCGCGCCGCCGGCTTCAGCGCCTTCGTGGAGCAGGTCCGCACCGACAAGGGCACCCTCAACCGGGTCCGCGTCGGGCCGGTCGCCAACCGCGCCGATGCCGAGAACCTCAAGGCCCAGGTCGCCGCCAAGGTCGGCGTGGCCGGCATGGTCCGCCCGCATCCCTGATGCCTGACCTGCGCCGCCCCGCAGCTGCTGGACGGCGCCTGCCGCGCGGCCTGACGGCATGATCGACATCGTCCTGCTGGTCCTGATCGGCGCCTCGGTCCTGCTGGGGCTGATGCGCGGCTTCGTCGGGATCGTGGTCGGCACGCTGTCCTGGCTGCTGGCCGGCTGGGCCGCATTCCTGTTCGGCAACGACGCGGCGCACTGGTGGGCCGCCCCCCTGGAACCGGGCACCGGCCACTATGTTGCCGGCTATCTGGGGGTGTTCCTGATCGTCATGATCGCGGTGGGCCTGATCGGCATGCTGATCAAGGCCGCCGTGAAGGTCACCTGCCTGACGGGCGCCGACCGCGTGCTGGGCGGCGCGCTGGGCCTGGTCCGGGGCGCCTTCCTGGGCTGCGTGCTGCTGATGCTGGCCGCCTTCACACCGTTGCCGCAGGAGCCGGCCTGGCAGACTTCGCAGGTGCGCCCGCTGCTGCAGCCGGGCGTGCGCTGGATGCAGGCGCAGCTGCCCGAGATGGCGTTGCCGGAGGTGAATCTGCCGCAACTGCCGACGATGGATTTGGGCAAGCCGCTCGCGACAGGCGATAATGGCGTCCTTGGCGAGGTAGTGGCAGGGCGCGGATGGCCGCGTCCCGTTGACGAGGGGAGGGAGACGGCACCTGCCGACGCTGCGGCGCGCGGGCCGGCTTCCACACTGCCAGTCAATATCGAGCCGGCGCACCCGCGTCCGGACGACACCGCTCCGGCACGGAACGGTACCCCCGGCCAGGCACGGCCACCTTCACTGTAGATGGGCGCAGCCCAGCGGAGAACTCGCACCATGTGTGGCATCGTCGGAATCGTCGGCAACCAGAACGTCGCCGGGCAGTTGTATGACGGCCTGACCGTCCTCCAGCATCGTGGCCAGGACGCGGCCGGCATCGCCACCGCCGATGGCACCCGCCTGCGCGTGCAGAAGGCCAATGGCCTGGTGCGTGATGTGTTCGATGCCAAGCGGATGTCCACGCTGGAAGGCCGCGTCGGCATCGCGCACGTGCGCTATCCCACCGCCGGTTCGGAAGGCATGGACGAGGCGCAGCCGTTCTACGTGAACTCGCCGTACGGCATCGCGCTGGCCCACAACGGCAACCTGATCAATACCGAAGCCCTGCGCCAGCAGGTGTTCGAGCAGGACCGCCGCAACGTCAACACCGATTCGGACAGCGAAGTGCTGCTGAACGTGTTCGCCTTCGAACTGGACGCGCAGCGCCAGCTGACCCCGGAAGCGGCGATCCGCGCCGTGGCCGCCGTGCACCGCCGGGTCAAGGGTGGCTATGCGGTGATCAGCGTGGTGCTGGGCCTGGGCCTGGTGGCCTTCCGCGATCCGCATGGCATCCGCCCGCTGGTACTGGGCAAGCGCGCCCACGCCGAAGGCGATGAATACATCGTGGCCTCCGAATCGGCCGCCCTGGACGTGCTCGGCTTCCAGCGCGTGCGCGACGTGCGCCCGGGTGAAGCGCTGGTCATCACCGCGCGCGGCGAGCTGTTCTCCGAAGTCTGCGCCGAGCCGGTCGAGCACAGCCCGTGTATCTTCGAGTACGTGTACTTCGCGCGCCCGGATTCGATGATCGACAACGTGTCGGTGCACAAGGCGCGCATGCGCATGGGCATCAAGCTGGGCGAGAAGATCCTGCGCCTGCGCCCGGACCACGACATCGACACCATCATCCCGATCCCGGATACCTCGCGCGATGCCGCGCTGGAGATCTCCAACACCCTCGGGGTGAAGTACCGCGAAGGCTTCATCAAGAACCGCTACATCGGCCGCACCTTCATCATGCCGGGCCAGGGCGAGCGCGTGAAGTCGGTGCGCCGCAAGCTCAACCCGATCCACCTGGAGTTCCGCAACCGCGTGGTGCTGCTGGTGGATGACTCGATCGTGCGCGGCACCACCAGCCAGCAGATCGTGCAGATGGCGCGCGACGCCGGTGCCCGCAAGGTCTACCTGGCCAGCGCCGCGCCGCCGGTGCGCTATCCGAACATCTACGGCATCGACATGCCGGCGGCCGAAGAACTGGTCGCGCACAATCGCAGCATCGAGGAAATCGAGAAGCACCTGGGCTGCGACTGGCTGATCTACCAGGACATCGAGGACATGGAAGCGGCGGTGAGCGAAGGCAATCCGGAGCTGAAGTCGTTCGATTCCTCGTGCTTCAACGGCGTCTACCCGACCGGGATCGAGCCGGGCTATTTCGAGCGCATCCAGCAGCTGCGTTCGGACGATGCCAAGCACAAGCGTCGCGCCTGAGGGCCGGGCATGAGTGATGTGTTGGACAGCGCGGCCGGCGATCTGCTGCAGGCCGCGCAGCAGTGCCTGGCCGAGCCGGATCCGCTGCGCAAGGTTGCCTTGACCCAGCACTATGCCGTGCAGTTCCGCGCCGGTCGCCTGAAGGCACCGGCCGATGCGCCGCCACCGGCGCCGATCCGGATGCCGGGGCGCCCGGCCAGGCCGACGCTGGTCCACCCGCGCGATCTGCCGCGGCGTGGCCTGGGCAGCGTGGAGGGGCGTGCCGCGTTCGTGCATGCCATCGCGCATATCGAACTCAATGCGATCGATCTGGCCTGGGATGCGGTGTACCGATTCCGCGGCCTGCCGACGTCGTTCCATGCCGACTGGGTCAGTGTGGCCGATGACGAATCGCGCCACTTCATGCTGCTGCACGATCGGCTGCAGGCCAATGGCTATGCGTACGGCGATTTCGACGCACACAACGGCCTGTGGGAAATGTGCGAGAAGACCGCGCACGACGGGCTGGCGCGCATGGCGCTGGTGCCGCGCGTGCTCGAAGCGCGCGGGCTGGATGTCACCCCGGGGATGATCGTGAAGCTGCGTGCCGGTGGCGACCATGCCACCGCCGATGTGCTGGAGATCATCCTGCGCGAAGAAGTGGCGCACGTGGCCGCCGGCTCGCGCTGGTACCGCTGGTACTGCACGCGTGAAAACGTCGAGCCGCGACCGCGGTTCATGGCGCTGCTGAAGGAATACGCCGGCGGCTATCTCTATGGCCCGTTCAATCTCGAAGCGCGCCTGCTGGCTGGCTTTGATGAGGAAGAACTGGCCGAGCTGATCGAACAGACCGAGCTGCGCGGTCAGGTGTTGGCCAGCACCACGCGCTGACCGCTCGCGGTCGGCCGGTTGACGTAGAACAGGCCTGGCCCGGGTCGATACGGCAACTCCCGGGTGCCTTCATCGGCGGCGTAGAGCAGCGCGGTATCGCCCAATGCATCGAAGTTCCAATGTGCTGACTGCATCAGGTAGCGCTGGCGCAGCAGCAGCTCCTGCGCGGCGTCCAGCGGCTGGCCGGCCAGCAGCCGCGCTGCGATCGGTTGCAGTTCCATCGGCAACGCCAGCGCAGGCAGCTGATCGGGCGAGGTCGTCCACGCCACGCCCGCCCCGGCGGCGCGCTGGTGCAGCAGCCGCAACGCGATGAACTGGTAGCGCGCATCGATCTCGCGGCGCAGGACGACCGCCGCGTACCCACGCAGGGTGAGTTGCGGCAGCACGCTGCGGCTGCCGGCGATGCGCTGCTGCTGCCACTGGTGCCAGACATCGACCCAGATCGCGTCATCGCCCAGGCCGAGCGTGCGCTGCCAGCGGCGGCAGGTTGCCTGCGCGGTGCGGTAGACCGTGCTCGCGCGCAGCAGTGCCAGCGGCGGCACCGCGCCTGGCGCCAGCCCGGTACCGCGCAGCAGCTGACCCTGGGGCCGGCTGAGCAGCTTGGGCCCTTCGATACGCTGGTCGTAGCCGCCGCCAATGTTGGCGTGCACGCCCGGCAGGGCGATCTCTTCGTGCTCGGGCGCCACGCTGGTGAGCGCGAAATGCTCGCGGTGTTCATCGCGGGCGACCAGCTGCACCACCTTGTCCGCACAGCCGGGGCGCAGCGCGAGCGCCGGCATCTCATCGCGGTGCTGGCGGCCGATCGCCACCACGGTATCGAGCAGCCCCACGAAGCGTACCGGCCGCGCGGTGGCGGGGAATGCCGGCGCCAGCGCCCAGCCCGAGCGCACCAGCTGTTCGCGCAGCCACGCGGCACCGGCGGGCGCATTGAGCACGTTCACCACGTCGCGTGCACTGGCCGCGCCACGCGAATAACCGAACAGATCCACCCGCACGCTGCCCAGGGTATGACCGGGCTGCGCGCGGGCCAGCTGGCGCAGCGCCTCCGGCAGCAGCTGCTCCAGCGCGCGCCGTCGTTTGGCGCGTACGCCGGTGCGTCCGATGCCGAACGCCAGCCCCATCAGGTCGTCTTCCTCGCCGGTACGCGTGCCCACGCCTTCGATGTAGATCGACAGCGCGAGGGTGCTTCCGGCCGGCGGCAGCTGCCGATGGTCCGGGTACAAGGCGTGCAGCCGCGCGATGTTGGTCAGGCCGTTGCTGTAACTGCTGGTCAAGCGGCTCTGGTACGGCGAGGCATCATCGGCGACCACCGCAGGCGGGCGCGGCGCAGGCGTGGTGGCACCGGGCGGGCGCGAGGCGCGCTGCAGGTTGTCGGCGTTGTTGCGGGTGCCGTCGAAGAACAGGCCGATGTGCAGCGACACCGTCGGCGCCGTCGTCGGTTGGGTAGCTGCCACCGCCATATCGTCCCTGTTCCCCGAGGATGCCCGGCTAAGGTAGCGCGGAAGCCCCGCGCCGGAACAGCACGGCAGGCAGGGCCGCTGCCGGCGTCAGCTCGCCAGCGAATCCAGGGTCCAGCCGTCCGGGGTGACGCGCAGCACCGAGCCCTGTTCGTACCAGTCGCCCAGCACGATACGCGTGCAATCGCGGCCCCCGGCCTGCAGCGCATGGATGGCGGGGCGGTGGGTATGGCCGTGGATCATGGTGTCCACGCCGTAGCGGCCGAAGGTGGCGTCCACTTCTGCCGGCGCGACATCGGTGACGGTCTCGAACTGGGCACGGTCCCCCTGCTTCATTTCCGACTGGCGCGCCTGGCTGGCATCGCGGGCCTTCTGCGCGAAGGCAATGCGCGCGGCCAGCGGCTGCGACAGGAACTGCGCCTGGAACACCGGGTCGCGGGTCTGTGCGCGGAACTGCTGGTAAGCGATGTCGTCGGTGCACAGCAGGTCGCCATGCTGCAGCAGTACCGGGCGGCCGTACAGATCGATCACACTCGGGTCGGGCAGGATCGTGAATCCCGCGCGGCGCGCATAGTCCTCGCCGACCAGGAAATCGCGGTTGCCTCGGATGAAGTACACCGGCACGCCGGCGTCGGCCACGGCATGCAGCGCGACCGCGACCGCATCGGCGGCCGGGGAGGGCGTGTCATCGCCGATCCAGGCTTCGAACAGATCGCCCAGGATGTACAGGGCATCGGCCTGCATCGCTTCATCGCGCAGGAACGCCAGGAACAGGTCGGTGATGGCTGGACGACTCGGGTCCAGGTGCAGATCGGAGATGAACAGCGTGGTCATGCCCGCATTGTAAAACGGGATCACGGGCGAGGCATCGCTGCAGGGTGAAGCGCCTGGCTGCGTCAACGCAGCACGGCCATGGCCGCTACAGCGGCAGCCACTGCAGGCTGGCCGCCGCCAGCAGGGCGGCAATCCCGGTCGCGGCCAGCACATCGCTGGGGTAATGCAGCCCCAGCACGACCCGCGACAGCCCGATCAGCATCGTAAAGGGCACCAGCACCGGGGCCAGCCACGGATAATAGGCCAGTGCCACGATCGTGAAGGACACCGCGTGCAGGGTGTGCCCGGACGGGAAACTGAACTCGTCCAGCGGCGCCACCCAAGCGCGGATGCGCAGGTCGGCGGCGTAGGGCCGCGGGCGTCGCGTCCAGCGTTTGAGGCCTTTGTACAGCAGCAGGGCCATCAAGCCGGTGGCGGCCATGTGCAGCGAGGCGCGCAGGCCGTCCAAGCCATCCAGCAGCACCAGCGCACCCATCAGTGCGTACCAGAAGGCGCCATCACCCAGGCGGCTGATCACCGCGAAGGCATGGCGGATCCGGCGGTGCCGGCAATAGTGGTTGGCGCGGCGGCACCAGCGCGTTTCGCGGCCACGCAGGGCGTCAAGCGGCGTGGTCGGCATGTGCCCTCCGGGCGTGGGCCAGTTCAGAGAGCAGCGCATCGAACTCGGCGACCACGTGCTGCGGATGCAGGCGCTTCATCGCCGTGGCGGCGTTACGGCCGAGCCGGTGGCGCAACGTATCGTCGCCGGCCAGCTGCACGGCGGCGGTCACAAACTCGCTGTCGTCACTTACGGCGATGCCGTTCTCATCGGTACGCAGGTATTCGCGGGCGGCGCCGTAGTCGAAGGCGACCGTGGCCAGTCCGCTGGCCATGGCTTCAAGGGTCACGTTGCCGAAGGTCTCGCTGCGGCTGGGGAACAGGAACAGATCGCCGCTGGCGAAATGCCGCGCCAGCGCGTCGCCGCGCTGCACGCCGCAGAAGATGAAGTCCGGGTTGTCGTGGGCCAGCCTGGCGCGCGCTGGGCCATCGCCGACGAAGATAAAGCGCGCCTTCGGGCGTACCTGCTGCAGGCGGCGGAACGCTTTGACCGCCAGCCCGAGATTTTTCTCCGGGGCGATGCGGCCGACATGGATCGCCGCGAATCCGTTGCCGTCGATGCCCCATTCCTCACGCAGCGCCGGGTCGCGCCGCTCGGGTTCGAACTGGCTGCTGTCCACCGCGCGCGCCAGCAGACGGACGCGGTCGAAGCCCTGCTCGCCGAGGAACTGCTGCAGCTCCTGGGTCGGCACCAGCGTCGCATCGGCCTGGTTGTGGAAGCGGCGCATCCAGCGCAGCGCGGCGGCCTGCAGCCAGGCCACGCCGTAGTCGGGCAGGTATTCGTCAAAGCGGGTATGGAAGCCGGTCGCGACCGGAATGCCGAGGCGTCGCGCGGTGCGCAGTGCCGACCAGCCCAGTGGGCCTTCCGTGGCGATGTAGATCGCGTCCGGCCGCTGCTGCTGCCACTGGCGGCTCAACCGGGCGGGCGCGGGCAGGCCGAAACGCAGGCCGGGGTAGCGCGGCAGGTTGGCGCCGGTGACCAGGACGGTGCCTTCGGCGTTGTCCACATCGGACGGTTGCCGGGGCCGGACCAGATCCACCTGGTGGCCGGCGGCACGCAGCCCCAGTTCCAGGCCCTGCACGGTCAGGGCGACGCCGTTGACTTCCGGGGGATAGGTTTCGGTGACGATGGCATAGCGCATGGCGGGCCTCCGGTATGCCACGCATGCTGGGGCCGGGCGATGTAGCCGACATGACCGCCGTATGACGCCGGCATGACGCGCACGCCGGCAGAAAAACACCACGGCCCCGAAGGGCCGTGGTGATCAAGCGAGGTTACCGGGCGGCGATCAGAAACGCTGCTGGTACTTCATGTACAGGAAGCGGCCGATGTCGTAACCGCCGTAGTACGAGAACGTCGAGTTCGGCTGGGTGTACATGATCGGGCCGTACTTCTCGAACACGTTGTTGGCACCGACCGAGACGGTGGCGTCCCACGGCAGGGAGTAGCGGAACTGCACGTCGTGGAAGGTGACCGAGCCGCGCTCGTTGTAGTCACGCGAGCCGGCATACCACGGGGCCTGCACGCCGGGGTCGGAGCACTCGTCCGGTCGGGCTCGTGCGTTGATGCAGCGTTCCTTGACGCCGGAGTAGTAGCGGGCGGTCCAGCTGGCGCCGAAGTTGCCCACGTCCCAGCCCAGGGTCAGGTTGGAGCGCACGCGGAAGCCGCTGCCGATGCCGTTTTTCGTTTCGGGCACCACATCAGCGTCGTTGGTGGTGCGCTCGAGGTAGGAACTGACATAGGTCGTCGTCCATCCCGTGCTCAACTTGCCATGGCGGGTATCCAGGTGGTGGCTCAGCTCCAGGTCGTAGCCTTCGGTTTCCAGGAAACCGGAGTTGCGCCTGCCGTACGTCAACTGGTCCACGATGCCGGTGACCGGATCGCGGGTGAAGCCGCTGCAGCGCGAGGTGATGCCCTGCTCATAGCAGTCGCGCAGCATGTCGTTGGGGTGATCGTTGACGATGGTGTTGTCGATGCGGACCTTCCACCAGTCCAGCGCCACGTTGAGGTGGGGCACGAAGGACGGGCTCCAGACCAGGCCCAGCGTGCGGCTGGTCGAGGTTTCCGGCTGCAGGTCGGGGTTGGAGCCGTTGGTGAACGGCACCGGGGTCTGGTCGCTGCTGCTGGTGATCGGCACGCCGCCCTGGCGCAGCTGGCGGTAGGCGTCGGCATTGGCGATGTCGGCGGCGCACCGGGCGCGCACCTCGGCACTGCTGGCCGAGGCCCCGTAGACGGTGTCGCAGGGGTCACGGTAGCCGGTGGTGAAGGTTTCCGAACCGCCGCCATACAGATCGGAGATGGTCGGCGCGCGGAAGCCCTGCGCCCACGTGCCGCGCACCAGCAACTGCTCGATCGGCTTCCACTTGAAGCCGAACTTGCTGTTGAGGGTGGTGCCGAAGGTGCTGTAGTCCGAGTGGCGGGTGGCGGCGCTCAGGCTCAGCTCGCGCGCACCCGGCAGGTCGGCCAGGATCGGCACGCTCAGCTCCAGGTAGGCCTCATTGACCTTGTAGCCGCCCCCGGTCGGGCCGGCGGCCAGGTTGGTGGTGGCACCGCTCTGGGCCAGCGCATCGGGGATGAACTCACCGGCCTCCTTGCGCGTTTCCACGCCGAAGGCGAAGCCCAGATCACCGGCCGGCAGGGTCATCACCGTACCGGCGATGCTGGCGAACGCATTGCGGGTGGTGGTCTTGCCGCGCGTGATTTCCGGCGGGAACAGATGGTCGATCAGGGCCTGGTTGCCGCTCAGCCCATTGGGGTCGTTGCTGCCATACGGCGCCAGCGGGTTCCACGGCATGCAGCCCGCGATCGGTGCGCCCGGGACGCCACATTCCACCTTGCCGGTGGCCTCGTTGTAATACGACGGGCCGACCGCGTTCTTGACCCGTTCCTTGTGCAGATTGCCGGTCGACCGCTGCAGCAGTTCGCTGCGGTTGTACTGGTAGCCCACTTCCCAATCGAAGTACCGCTCGCCCACCTCGAAGCTGCCTTCCAGCGCGGCCACGGCGCGCCAGGTGGTCAGCTCGCTGGTGCTGACCCGCGGAACCTCCCAGGCGCGGCGGTTCCAGGCGATGTCGGTGGGGGTGTCATAGCCGTGGTGGTTGCCGAACGGATTGAACCAGCTGTCGGCCGACATCCGCCCGATACCGGCGGTGGCGGACTGCAGCGGATAGCCGGCCACCTGGCGCGTGGATGTGCGCTTGTTGTAGCCCAGCTGGGTGGTCAGGCGGATGTCATCGGTCAGGTCCAGGCGGCCATCGAGGAACAGCGAATCGCGCTTGAGCGGCGAGATCAGGTGCATCTGCTCCTGTGCGTTGCTGACATCACCGGTGAACGGGGTCAGATCGCTGAGATGGTAGTTGGCCGGGTTGGTCGGGTCGGCGCCGCGATCCAGCGAATAATTGCAGCCCGCCGCGGCGGTGCAGCCCGGGCCCCTCAGGCCAGTGATCTGGCCCCACTGGCTGAGCTGGGTCCAGTTGTCGCCGGGGTGGCGGGTGGTGTTCGGGAATTCGCTGAACCAGCGGTTGCGTGCCCAGACGCCCTTCTCTTCGGTGTGCTCGGCCGAGAAGGTCAGCGAGGCGCGGTCGTTGGACCAGCCGGCCACCACATCGACACTGGTGCGCGCGCCATCGCCTTGGCTGTACTGGCCCTGGTAGACGTTGGCGGTCACGCCGCTGACGTTGCTGCGGGTGATGATGTTGATCACGCCGGCCATCGCGTCCGAGCCATAGATCGCCGAGGCGCCATCCTTCAGCACCTCCATGCGTTCGATCGCCGAGACCGGCACGCTGGAGATGTCCTGGTAGCCGCCGGTATTGATGCCCAGACGCTTGCCGTTGATCAGCACCAGAGTGCGTTGCGCGCCCAGGTTGCGCATGTCGATGTAGGTGCCGCCGGCATTTTCGCCGGCAGCGAGCACGTTGGAGCGGCTCAGCGCCGGGCTGCCGACCGCGGTCAGGTTCTGCAGGATGTCGGCAACTGAACTGAAGCCCTGCCGCTCGATGTCGGCGCGGCTGATCGCGAGCACCGGCTGGGCGGACTCGACATCGACCTGGCGGATGCGCGAGCCGGTGATCTCGATGCGATCCAGGGTGGTCGGGGTGGCGTCCTGGGCGAGGACGGCGGTGGAAGCCAGGCCAGCGGTGCCGGCGACCAGGGCCAGGCGGATCGCCTGCCCCAGCGGGGTAGTGGATGAAGACATGATCGACTCTCTCTCTAATCGGAACGACGTCCAAGAAGTCGGCGGACCCAAGTACCGCCTTCTTCAAAAATCCAGCCCAATGAAGGCCGGTGTCCCGAGAGTAGATCGATTCGTTAAGCGTTCATGAAGGACATGTGAGGGCGTTCTCACAAATACGTCATGGGCCGTGCGTTCTGCGAATTCAGTCCACGAATTGCTGCAGACGCACGTTTGGAAGCGGGTAGAAAGCGTCAGGCAACAAAGGGGCGGAACTGCACACCGAGCCCGGCCATGCCTTCGGTTTCCCCGATCAGGTCCGCACGCAGCAGCGGACGCGCATCGATGTACGCCTGCGGCAGGATCAACGACAGGCGCGCGTCCTCGGCGGTCAATTCCAGCTTCGGCATCGCCGTGTCTTCGTGCGCGCGGTTGAGCAGCACTGCCAGGCGCAACAGGGCGGTCATGCGCCGTGCCGGTTGCAGCAGACGCTCGGGCAGCGCATCGAAGGCGGACTTGGAAATATTGCGGCGATGGCTGCGCACGAGCGCGGCGAGCAGCTGCTGTTCCTGCCGCGAGAAGCCGGCGATGTCCGAGTTCTCCAGCACGTAGCTGCCATGCACGTGGTAACCGCTGTGCGCGATCATCAGGCCAAGCTCGTGCAGGCGCGCGGACCAGCCGAGCATGCGCGCATCGTCCGGGTCCAGCTGCCAGCTTTCCTCGACCTGGGCCAGCAGGTTCATCGCGGTGTTCTCCACGCGATCGGCCTGGACGGTATCGATGCCGTAGCGCTGGGTCAGGGCCGCGACCGACTCGTCGCGCAGGTCGTTCTCGCTGGCGCGGCCGAGGATGTCGTACAGGATGCCTTCGCGCATCGCCGCCTTGCTCACCAGCAGCTTCTGCAGCCCCAGCGCCTGGAAGGCCGCCTCGAGCACCAGGATGCCGCCGGCGATGATCGGGCGGCGATCGGCGGACAGCCCCGGCAGATTGATGTCCTCGATGCGCTTGGCCTTGAGCAGCTCATCACGCAGCTGCGGCAAAGCCTCGGCGGTGATCGCGCCCTTGCTGAGCTTCATGGTGGCGCAGATTTCGCTGATCGCCTTGTGCGTGCCCGACGAGCCCAGCGCTTCGTGCCAGCCCAGCGCGCGGTACTTGTTGGCGAACTGCTGGAACTCCGCGCCGATCTCGGTCAGTGCGTCCTTCCAGCGCTTCTTGCTCAGCTTGCCGCCGGGGAAGAAGCGCCGCGTGCTGGCGATGCAGCCGGCCTGCAGGCTTTCGCGCTCCAGGGTCTGCATGCCCTGGCCGATGATGAACTCCGTGGAGCCGCCACCGATGTCGATCACCAGCCGGCGCTGGTCCGGCTTGGGCGGCTGCGCATGGGCCACGCCCAGGTAGATCAGGCGCGCCTCCTCGCGGCCGCTGACCACTTCGATGGCATGCCCGAGCGCGGTTTCGGCCGGCATCAGGAAGGCCTGCGGCGAGCGCAGCTGGCGGACCGTATTGGTGGCCAGGGCGCGGACCCGCACCGAGGGGATCGCGCGGATGCGCTGGCCGAACCGGGCCAGGCATTCCAGCGCGCGCTGGCGGGCTTCGGCGGACAGGCCGCCCTTGCCATCCAGGCCGTCGGCCATGCGTACGGTCTCGCGCAGGCGGTCGACCACCCGCAACTGCCCGAGGGTGTATCGCGCGATGACCATGTGGAAGCTGTTGGATCCCAGGTCGATGGCGGCGAGCAGGTCGCCATCCTGCAGGGCGGGCGGTGTCGTGGAGGTATGCGGCATTTGCGAATGTTAGCCGAACGGTGGGTCGCGAAGTCACCGCGCGCCCTTCACATGGGCAGGCTGCGACGACCGGTCGCATCGAAGGGGCAGGCAATGACCGCGTACCGACCAACGGTCGGTACCTACAGACCCTGCAGCAAGGCCATCTGCGCCGCATGCGGCGGCTCGTCATGGCCCGGCGTGCACTTGATGTAGCCGCCGTCGGCCTGCAGCTCCCAGGCGTTGAGGTTGTCGTCGAGGTAGTTCTGCAGCACATCGCGGTAGACCTTGCGCGCCAGCTCCGGGTCCAGGATCGGGAAACAGGTCTCGACCCGGCGCAGCAGGTTGCGTTCCAGCCAGTCCGCGCTGGCGCAGAACAGCTCCGAGGCGCCGTCATTGCCGAACCAGTAGACCCGGCTGTGCTCCAGGAAACGGCCTACGATCGAGCGCACCCGGATGTTGTCCGAGACGCCGGGCACCCCGGGGCGCAGGGTGCAGGCGCCGCGCACGATCAGGTCGATCTGCACGCCGGCCTGCGAAGCGGCATACAGCGCGCGGATCATCTGCGGTTCGTTGAGGGCGTTCATCTTGGCGATGATCCGCCCGGGGCGCCCGCTCGCAGCCAGCCGCGTTTCGCGCTCGATCCGCTGCAGCAGGCCCGGGTGCAGGGTGAAGGGCGACTGCAGCAGGCGCTTGAGCTTCATCCGCGGCGCCAGCCCGGACAACTGCTGGAACAGCAGATGCACATCGTTGCCGATGTCCGCATCGGCGGTGATCAGGCTCAGGTCGGTGTACGCGCGTGCGGTGCCGCTGTGGTAGTTGCCGGTGCCCAGGTGCACGTAACGGCGCAGCTTGCGGCCTTCGCGACGCACGATCAGCAGCATCTTGGCATGGGTCTTGAACCCGACCACGCCGTAGACGACCTGCACGCCGGCTTCCTGCAGGCGGTCGGCGAGGCCAAGGTTGGCTTCTTCGTCGAAGCGCGCGCGCAGTTCGACCACCACGGTGACGTCCTTGCCGTTGCGTGCGGCCTGGATCAGCGCATCGACGATCAGCGAATCCTTGCCGGTGCGGTACAGGGTCTGCTTGATCGCCAGCACGTTGGGGTCGACCGCGGCCTGCTTGATCACATCCAGCACGGCGGTGAACGCATCGAAGGGGTGGTGCAGCAGCACGTCCCGGCGCGCGACGATCTCGAAGATCCCGTCGCTGTCGCGCAGCGTGCGCGGGCTCAGGGCGGGGTACTTCAGTTCCGGCCGCTGGATCACGTCGTACAGCTGGATCACGCGGTTGAGGTTGACCGGGCCGTCGATACGGTAGACCGCGTTTTCGGTCAGCCCGAAGTTCTGCAGCAGGGTGCGCACGATGTCGCGCGGGCAGTCCTGCGCGATCTCCAGCCGGACTGCCGGGCGGTAGCCACGGTCGACCAGTTCATCGCGCAACGCCAGGGCGAGGTTCTCGACCTCTTCCTCGTCCACCACCAGCTCGGAATTGCGGGTCACGCGGAACTGGTAGGCCCCCTGGACTTCCATGCCCGGGAACATCTCATCGACGAAGGTCGACAGCACCGAGGACAGGAACACGAAGGTCTGCGGGCCGCCGAGTTGCTCCGGCAGCTGGATGATGCGTGGCAGCGAGCGCGGTGCACGCACGATCGCCAGGTGCCCGGCGCGGCCAAACGCGTCGGTGCCCTTGAGCACCACCACGATGTTTAGCGATTTGTTGAGGATCTTCGGGAACGGGTGCGAGGGATCCAGGCCGAGCGGGGACAGCACCGGCATGATCTCGTTGCGGAAATACGCGCGCAGCCAGCGTTTCTGCCGGTGGTTCCAGGAGTGCCGGCCGAGTACGTCGATGCCTGCCTCGTGCAGCGCCGGGCGCAGCGTTTCGTTCCAGCAGCGGTACTGCTGGTCCACCAGCTGTGCGGCGCGGTCGTGGATCGCATTGAGGATCGCCTGCGGCGTCATGCCATCCGGCGCCGGCGGCAGGCCGAACTCCTGCGCATGGCGCACGGCGGCGGCGCGGATCTCGAAGAACTCGTCCAGGTTGGTGCAGGAGATGCACATGAAGCGCAGGCGCTCCAGCAGCGGCACCTGCGGGTCCATGGCCTGGGCCAGCACGCGGAAATTGAAATCCAGCTGCGACAGTTCACGGTTGATGTACAGCGCCGGGTCGCGCAGCAGATCGCCGTCCACGGGTACGGCGACGGGAACAGGAGTACTCATGCGGAAAAGTCTTCGGCGGAAGGAAGGGAGGCGACCTCGGAGCGCGCACGCACCTGGTCGGCATCGAAATGGCAGGAGAACGTGCTGCCCTTGCCGACTTCGCTCTGGATGTCCAGGCGGGCATGGTGCAGCCCCAGAATGTGTTTGACGATCGACAGCCCCAGGCCGGTGCCGCCGCTCTCGCGCGAGCGGCTGCTGGACACCCGGTAGAAGCGTTCGGTCAGGCGCGGCAGATGGTTGGCCGGGATGCCGTAGCCGGTGTCACGCACCGACAGCACCACGCCATCCCCTTCGCGGGCGAACTCCACTTCCACGCGGCCACCGGCCGGGGTGTAGCGCACGGCATTGGTGACCAGGTTGGAGAACGCGCTGTGCAGTTCCTTGTTGGAGCCCTGCAGGTCCACTCCGGCCGTATCGATGATGCTGATCTGGTGGCGGCCCTGGCTGTGCGCTTCGGCTTCACGGCGCAGCGTGGCCAGCATCGGCGTCATCGCCACGGCCTCAGCTTCGGTGTGCTCCTGCGATTCCAGCCGCGACAGGGTGAGCAGGTCTTCGACCAGCTGCGCCATGCGCTGGGACTGCTTGCGCATTTCCTCCAGCATCGGGCCGGTGCCGGGGAAGTCCTCCGGGTCCATCATGTCCAGGTAGCCATGCACCACGGTCAGTGGCGTGCGCAGTTCATGCGAAACGTTGGCCACGAAGTCGCGGCGGACCTGTTCCAGCCGCAGCAGCTTGCTGACGTCTCGCGCGATCAGCAGCCAGTAGTCCGGCGAGTAGGGAATCAGGCGCAGGTTGAGGCGGATCGCCGGATCGACCGGCGAGGGCACGTCCAGGATGGGTTCGGCATTGCGGCCACCGGCCAGCCAGTGGGCCAGCGGCATCGGCTGCAGGCGTTCGACCAGCGCCTCGCCGAGATCGCCTGGATGATGCAGGCCGAGCAGCGAGGTGGCCGCTTCGTTGAACCACTGCACGCGCTGGCTGTTGCGGTCCACCACCACCACGGCATCGGGCAGTGCCGCGGCGGCGGCGCGATAACTGCGCAGCATGTCGAGCAGGCGGCGCTTGCGTGTGCGCATTTCCCACTGATTGCGGTAGAGCAGGCGGTCCAGCTCGTTCCACACGCCGGTGCCGTCGCCCATGTCCCAGCGATGGCGCGCGGTGAGCCCACGCAGCACCCGGCGCAGGCGCCAGTAATGCCAGGCCAGCGCGCCGATGGAGGCCAGTGCGATGCACATCCACACATGTCCCACTGCCAGGCCCAGCAAGCCGGCCGCGAGCAGCAGGGCGGCGAGGGTGGCCAGCGTTTTCAACCAGGCAGAACGGATGTGGCGCGGCATTGCGGTCTCGCAGAAGGTGCGGTCCTCGGACTCGATCCAAGGTTATAGCAGGAGTGGCCGGAACCAGGCATGCGCGCCAGGTCCCGGCCCGACGAGACTCAGGTCGAGGTCGAGAACCGGTAGCCGGCGCCGCGCACGGTCTGCACCATGTTCTCCGCGCCGAACGGCTCCAGCGTCTTGCGCAGGCGGCGGATGTGCACATCGATGGTGCGCTCCTCCACGTACACGCTGCCGCCCCACACGTGATCCAGCAGCTGGGCACGGGTGTACACGCGCTCAGGGTGGGTCATGAAGAAATGCAGCAGCCGGTATTCGGTCGGACCGATCGGCACCGGCTGGTCGCCGGCGAAGACGCGGTGCGCGGCGCCGTCGATGCGGATCGTGCCGACCGCCACGCTGCCGTCTTCGTCATCGTCGCGGGCACGGCGCATGACCGCACGGATGCGGGCCAGCAGTTCGCGCGCCGAGAACGGCTTGACCACGTAGTCGTCGACACCGGCCTCCAGGCCACCGACGCGGTCGTTCTCTTCCCCGCGCGCGGTCAGCATGATGATCGGCACCTCGCGGGTGAGGGCTTCTTTGCGCCAGCGCCGGGCCAGGTCCAGGCCGCTGGTGCCCGGAAGCATCCAGTCCAGCAGGATCAGGTCCGGAACGCGGTCGGCGATGGCGGTCTGCGCCTCGCGGGCGTCGCCGGCATGGATCGGGTCATAGTCGCCCTTGCGCAGGGCAAAGGCGACCATTTCGCGGATCGCGGGTTCGTCATCGACGATCAGGATGCGTTTCTGCACGTGCCCACCGTATTGCTCATCAGATCGGGATTGAGCCCAGTAGACTACGGTTTCATGACAGGTTTGTGACGAGGGGGCCGTTCCCGTCGTTGACCGCCATCCCACCGTCATCCCGACCCCTTGAACGGCGCCTCAGCGGCGGTCCAGTTCCGGGTCGTCGATGCCTTGGCGGCGCATTTCCAGCACGGTCGGGGTGATGCTCTCGATCCGGGCATCGACCCGGGCCCGGCCCACGTAGTCCAGATCCGGTTGCCGCTTCAGGGCCTGCAGCTGGATCAGGGCCTGCTCCGGCCGGCCGCTGAGGAAGGCCGCCTCGGCATAGGCCTCGCTGGCCCGGGTGGTATCCCCGGCCAATTCGCTGGCGCGGGCGAAGCGCTGCTGGAAGACCGGATCATTGCCGCTTTGCGACAGCATCGGGCGCAGCATCGCCTGCGCGCGCTGGCCGGCCTCGCGCCCGCCCTGTTCATTGAGGATGGTGGCGTAGGTCAACGCGACCGGGCGGCTGCCGGGGTGCTGGCGCATCAGGGTCTCGAAACGGGCGTTGGCCTGGGCCTGCTGGCCGCTGCGCGACTCCGCCTCGCCCAGCGCCAGTGCCACCCAGACGTTGTCCGGGTGGTCGCGCAGCAGCTCGGCCAGGTCGCGGCTGGCCTGCGCGGCGGCACTGTTGCGCAGCCGGCCCAGGGCCAGCCCGTAGCGCTGTGGTTCGGTCAGCCCGTTCTTCTGCGCGCGCTGCAGGCTTTCGTATTCGCGGATGACATCGCCCGGGGTGTCGGCGCTGAGCACCCGCAGCCGCTCGCGCGCCTATTCGAACTGACCGGTGCTGCCGCGGCTGAGCGAGTTGACCGAAATCTGCATCGAGGCCGGCAGCAACGGGTTGCTCCGCCGCACCAGCGGATCGGACAACGCCGGGTCGGACGGGTTCACCCGTTCCTGCCGGACGCCGCCGGGCACCTCGGTGGTCAGCAGCACCGTGTCTTTCTTCATCTGTTCGGCGCGGGCCTTGGCCTCGCTGATGCGGGTGGTGGTGACCGGGTGGGTCTGCAGGAAGTCCGGGACGCTGTAGCCCCCCTGGTTGCCACGCATCGAGGCGGACATGCGCTCGAAGAAGCCGGCCATGGCATCCACGTCATAGCCGCTGCGGGCCAGGGTGCGGATGCCCAGGCGGTCGGCCTCGGATTCGTTGGAGCGGGTGTAATTGATCTGGCGCTGCTGCATCAGCCCCATGCCCGAAGTGATCGCGGCCATGGTGGCGTCACCGGAGGAGTTGCCGCCGGCCTGCTGCGCGGCCACGATCGCGGCAAGCATGCCGAGCAGGATCGGGATCTGGTCGCGCTGTGCGCGCTCGACGCCGCGCAGCACGTGCTGCTGGGTGACGTGGGCGATTTCGTGGGACAGCACCGCGGCGACCTCGTCCTCGCGCTCGGCGGTCAGTACCAGGCCCGCATTGACCCCGATGTAACCGCCCAGGGTCGCGAAGGCATTGATCTGCCGGTCCTTGAGCATGAAGAAGGTGTAGGACTGGCGTGGCTGGGCGCTGTTGGAGCCCAGCCGGGCGCCCATGGTCTGCAGCCAGTCATCGACCAGCGGGTCATCGAGCAGGTACCCATAGTTGCGCAGTTCGCGCAGCATCATCCCGCCGTATTCGGCCTGCCGTGCCGGGGTCAGCAGCTCGCCGGCCGAAGAACCGATGTCCGGCAGCTTGCTTTCCTGGGCCCCGGCCAGCGGTACGGCCAGGGCCAGGGTCAAGGCGGCAGAGAGCAGCAGAGGGCGCAAACGGAGCTCCTGGGGGAAGGCGGACGACAGCGTGACAGGGCCAGTGCAACCTGCAGTTAAACCACAGTGTTGCGACGGTGACGTGGAAAATCCAGCGGACCGCTACCATATACAGACCAACGTTCCGCTGTGGAGTTTCCCGTGAGCCAAGATGCTGTTTCCACCCCCGGTGGCGCTCCCGCCATCACCATCTACTCGACCGCGGTGTGCCCGTACTGCGTGGCCGCCAAGAACTTCCTGAAGAGCAAGGGCCGCGACTGGACGGAGGTCCGGATCGACCTGGACCCTGTCGAGCGCGAGAAGATGATGGCCAAGACCCGCCGCACCAGCGTGCCGCAGATCTTCGTCGGCGAGGTCCATGTGGGCGGCTACGACGACATGATGGCGCTGCACGGTGCTGGCAAGCTGGAGCCGTTGCTGGCCGGGCAGGACCCGGCATGAGCGCGGCCGACGACGGCAGCAAGGACCGTATCGCCGAATTCACCGAGTTCCGCCAGCGCATGAATCAGCGCATCCTGGGCGAACCCAACCAGGTCGTGCGCCGCTTCTTCGCGCTGGACACCCAGACCTACCAGGCCGGCGCGCTGGATGTGAAGACCAAGGAGCTGCTGGGCCTGGTCGCCTCGATGGTGCTGCGCTGCGATGACTGCATCAGCTACCACGTGGCCCAGTGCAAGGACGCCGGCGTGACCCGTGAGGAGTTCTTCGAGACCTTCTCGGTCGGCCTGGTGGTCGGCGGCTCGATCGTGATCCCGCACCTGCGCCGCGCGGTCGATTTCCTGGACCAGCTCGAAGGCGGCGCCGAAGCGCCGGCCGTTCACGAGCATTGAGGTCGGGGCCGACCCGGCCCCACCGAGGTAGAGCCGACCGTTGGTCGGCTGCTTGGGCGCCCCGACGATATCGGCGCCCGGCAGTGCGCTGTTCATGTTCTAGATCCCGTTCCACCGACCAACGGTCGGTGGCTACCCCGTCGTTCAGCCCACCCCTGGTTGCCGGCCAGCGGCCGGCACTACCGATCGCGTGTCTTGAGCACAGCCCCCTTCGGTTGATGGCGGCGCGCCAACGGCGCGGGGGGAGGGGGAATGCGCGGGCAATGCTGCCTTGCCCGCCTAAGACCAATGGCCCATTTGGGGTCCATCGGGCGGGTAAGGCATAATTGCCGATGAAACTTCCCTTGCGCCCGCGCTTCGCGCACCTCACGGATGGCGCTCCCCCCTCGGTTCGGAATACACATCAATGACGCAGAAAATCACGGTCATCCGCGGTGACGGCATCGGCCCGGAGATCATGGACGCTACCCTGTTCGTGCTCGGCAAGCTGGACACCGGCTTTGAATATGAAGACGCCGACGCGGGCCTGGTCGCGCTGGAGAAGCACGGCGATCTGATGCCGGCGGCCACGCTGGAATCGATCGCACGCAACAAGATCGCGCTGAAGAGCCCGCTGACCACGCCGGTCGGTGGTGGCTTCACCTCGATCAACGTCAGCCTGCGTCGCCACTTCGACCTGTACGCCAACGTGCGTCCGGCGGTGTCCTTCCCGAACACCAAGTCGCGTTTCGGCGACGGCGTGGACCTGATCACCGTCCGTGAGAACACCGAAGGCGCGTACCTGGCCGAAGGCCAGGAAGTGTCGGCCGATGGCGAGACCGCCTTCTCCGGCACCCGCATCACCCGCAAGGGCTCCGAGCGCATCGTGCGCTACGCCTTCGAGCTGGCCCGCAGCACCGGCCGCAAGAAGGTCACCGCCGTGCACAAGGCCAACATCATCAAGTCGACCTCGGGCCTGTTCCTGGCCGTGGCGCGTGAAGTGGCCGCCAAGTACCCGGACATCGAGTTCCAAGAAATGATCGTCGACAACTGCTGCATGCAGCTGGTGATGCGTCCGGAACAGTTCGATGTGATCGTGACCACCAACCTGTTCGGCGACATCATCTCCGACCTGTGTGCCGGTCTGGTCGGCGGCCTGGGCCTGGCCCCGGGCGCCAACATCGGTGAGAACGCGGCGATCTTCGAAGCCGTGCACGGCACCGCGCCGGACATCGCCGGCCAGGGCAAGGCCAATCCGTGCGCGCTGCTGCTGGCCGCCGCACAGATGCTGGACCATGTCGGCCAGGTCGAAAACGCCGAGCGCCTGCGCAAGGCCATCGTGGCCACGCTGGAAGCCAAGGATTCGCTGACCGGCGACCTGGGTGGCACCGGCAACACCATGGGCTTCGCCCAGGCCATCGCCAGCCGCCTGTAAGCGGCCGGCGCTCTTGCTGGATGCTGTCCCAGGCGGTAGCCAGGCAACGCTGCGCATTGTTGAAGACGGGCCGTCCTTGTACGGCCCGTCTGCGTTTTAAAGTGCGGCTTTTCACCGACAGGATTTTTGCAGATGCCTGATGCGGCTGTGTGGGTGGTGGCGGCTGTTGCCGTCTATGCGATTGGCGTAGGCATCTACTTCGTCTTCTGCTGGCCCTGGTCCCGTTCGCAGCGCGCGTTGCGTCGCCTGCGGACGCATGGGGTCTCCATCCGCAACCTGCGGCACAGCGAAGCGCGCGCGCTGCAGTTGATCGAATATCCGGCGGGGGCGCCGGTGTACCGGCTGGAGGGCGCCTGCGCGGAGTTCATCATCAGGGGCAAGGATGGGGCAGCGCATGTGCAGACCCTCGCAGGGGTGCCGGTGAAGTACCCGGCGGGCCTGGAACGTGCCGTGCGCGCTGGCAGCAACGCTGCCGACGTGGTGCCAGGGCGAAAGGACGCGGTGATCGTGCGGCTCAATGGCGTCACGCTGGCGTCGTCGAGTCGAGCCCTGCGCGGCTGATCGTTTACGGGCGCCCCAACGAAAAGCAGTCGCGCCTGGCGCGACTCCACACGAACGGTCGGTTCGAAATCTGCACAGATCATGTGTCAATCCATGGCTGGTTCGTGCGCCATCCGCCTCGCATCCTGTGCCCACTTTCCATCGCACAGGAGTCGTCCCATGAACCTCACGGCCTTCGGCCTGGCCAGCCTGATCGGCATGGCTGCCACCGCTCCGGTTGTTGCCGCTGAACCGTCCCATCCCACCATCCGCCACATGGCGGGTGCCCCGGTGCCCGCCTCGCTCGACGCAGCGAAGACCGCGGTGCTGGTGATCGACTTCCAGAACGAATACTTCGATGCCCGTGCCGCGCCAGGTTTCGCCGGCGGCCGCATGGTCATTCCCGACGGCATGGCCGCACTGCGCCAGACCCGCCGCGTGGTCGACTTCGCCGATGCCCACGGCATCCGCGTCATCCACGTGCAGCATGTGCTGCCGGCGGGCGCGCCGCTGTTCGCGCAGGGGAGTGTCAACGTCGCCTTCCATCGCGACATGCAGCCGCGCAGTGGCGAAACCGTCATCCAGAAGGACAACGTCAGTGTGTTCGCCGGCGCCTCGGCTGCGGCGCTGGATACGGTGCTCAAGCAGGCCGGCATCGACACGTTGATCATCACCGGCCTGCAGACCCATGCCTGCGTCGTCGGGGCCGCCCGCGACGCGGCTGCCGCGCCGCGCGGCTACCGTGTCCTCGTGGCGTCCGATGCCAGCGCCAGTCGCGACCTCGACCTGGCCGACGGCACGCGCATCGGCCACCGCGCACTGCACGAGGCGTCCCTGGCGCAGATCGAGGATGCATTCGGCGATGTCATGGCCACCGACGCGATCCTGGCCCTGCCGGTCCGCGAGGCGGGCGAGGGCGCTTGATAAGCTGGGCAGGCCCGCATCCGGCGGGTCCTGCCACTCGCCTGGAGCTGACTGCCGATGGATCACTTCGCCGCCCTGCGCGCGCTGCGCGCCATCGTCGAGGCCGGCAGCTTCAGTGCGGCCGCAGAGCGGCAGGGAACCACCCACTCCTCCCTGTCGCGGCAACTGCGGCAGCTGGAAGAGCACCTGCAGGTCCGGTTGCTCGATCGCACCACCCGGCGGCTGTCGCTGACCGAGGCCGGGCGCGACTATTACCGCGATGCCGTAGCCCTGCTTGAGCGGCTGGAGCTGGCCGACGACCGCGCCCGCGCGGGCCAGGCAGCGCCGAGCGGGCGCCTGCGCATCAGCGTGCCGCAGGTGGTGGCCAGCCAGGAATTGCCGCAGTGGCTGCCGGGGTTCCTGGCCCGCTATCCGCAGGTAAGCCTGGATCTGTCGGCCAACGACCAGCTGGTGGACGTGGTCGGGGGTGGCTTCGACATGGCGCTTCGCATTGCCGCCAGCCTGCCTGACAGCCAACTGGTGGCCCGCGAGCTGGCGTGCTGCCCGCGCATCCTGGTGGCCGCACCGGCTTACCTGGCCCGGCACGCCCTGCCGCGCCAGGTGGCGGACCTTCCGGCGCACACGCTGCTGGCGTTCCAGCCCGGCGCGGCCAGTACCGCTTGGCACCTGCAGGGCCCGCGGGGCGCGCAGGCCAGCGTGGAGGCCGGCCAACGGCTGCGCGTGGACGCCACGCCCGCCCTCTATGCCGCAGTGCGGGCCGGCATGGGCATCAGCCTGTTCACCGCGTTGACCGTGCAGGACGATCTGCGCGCCGGTCGCCTGATCCATGTGTTGCCCGGCTGGCATGCCGGGCAGCGCCGCTACTTCGCGCTGTATCCGCACGCACGTTCGCTGGCGCCAAAGGTGCGCGCGCTGGTGGAGCATCTGGCTGCGCATTACGCAGGGCAAGCCGGCGCGGCGGCCTAGTACCCTGCCAGGCGCTCCGGCCGGAGCTTGCCGGGCGCCATGCGGGCGCATGAAAAAGGGCGCCCGAAGGCGCCCCTGATGCTTGCCTGGCCAGTGGCTCAGCGCTGCTGGATCTTGGAGAGCAGGCGCAGGAATTCCACGTACAACCACACCAGCGTGACCATCAGGCCGAACGCGCCGTACCACTCCATGTACTTCGGGGCGTGTGCGGCGGCACCGGTTTCGATGAAGTCGAAATCCAGCACCAGGTTCAGCGCGGCCACCGCCACCACGAACAGGCTGAAGGCGATGCCCAGCAGGCTGGCATCGTGGATCACCGGCACGTTGATGTTGAAGAAGCTCAGCACGAAGGAGGCCAGGTACACCAGCGCGATGCCACCGGTGGCGGCGAACACGCCCATCTTGAACTTCTCGGTGACCTTGATCACGCCACTGCGGTACAGCATCAGCAGCGCGAACAGGGTGCCGAAGGTCAGCAGCACCGCCTGGAACACGATGCCTGGGAACTTCATGTTGAACACGGCCGAGATCGCACCGAGGAAGAAGCCTTCCACCAGGGCATACATCGGCGCAGTGACGGGCGACCATTCCTTCTTGAACACGGTGACGAGTGCCAGGATCAGCCCGCCCACCGCGCCGCCGATGGTGTACATCATCGCGCTGGAGGACACCTGCCCATAGGCATCGACCGACTGGCTCCACGCGAACGCGGCCGTCAGCACGGTGAGCAGCAACAGGATGCCGGTCTTGTTGACGGTGCCGTTGATGGTCATCGCCTGGTCGGGGCGGGCCACGACCGAGCCGCTGGCCAGGTCGAGGAAGGTCGACTCGGAAAGTGCGGGATTGCCGCTGCGCATTGCCAATCTCCTTGATGGGGTAGGGGGGCTGGCCATCCGGCCACTGACCCGAGCATAGCCGAAGCGACCCTCGCCAATGGCGACAGGTGAATTGATGTGTGAAAACCGTTGACAGATGCCACGCCGATTCCCACAATAGGCGGCTCTTTCGGGGGGAACCCCGGAGGGAAACAAACCGCCGGGGTATAGCGCAGTCTGGTAGCGCGCCTGCTTTGGGAGCAGGATGTCGGGGGTTCGAATCCCTCTACCCCGACCAAGCCCGCTGCTCAAACCGGGATTGGAATGCGACAATCCGGATCGAGCGCCCGTAGCTCAACTGGATAGAGCACCGGCCTTCTAAGCCGGCGGTTACAGGTTCGATTCCTGTCGGGCGCGCCATTCGGTGCAAGCGGTAGGAAGCAAGGTTTTCAGTGGTGGCTGTAGCTCAGTTGGTTAGAGTTCCGGATTGTGATTCCGGTGGTCGGGGGTTCGAGTCCCCTCAGCCACCCCACTGATTAAAACTGGTTCATCGAAAGTGAATCAGGGTTGCAAAAGGCAGCACACACGCTACAATGTGCGCCTGAGTTTTTCAGGGCTGTTAGCTCAGTTGGTAGAGCAGTTGAC
>NZ_KV791303.1:46411-82762 GCF_001807865.1 Stenotrophomonas sp. HMSC10F06
GAATCCTTGACAGCCCACCAAGACAGAAGCCATCGGGTCCGCCCGGTGGCTTTTTTCTTGTTCGCGACACGTTGAACCGGTGGCGCATTGGCGGTCCACTGCCGCCATTGGCCATCCATTCAAATAAAACGCTTGCGTCGCGCGCAGGAAACCCTGCATAATTCGCCTCCCGATTTTCGGGCTGTTAGCTCAGTTGGTAGAGCAGTTGACTCTTAATCAATAGGTCCAAGGTTCGAATCCTTGACAGCCCACCAAGACAGAAGCCACCTGGTCCGCCAGGCGGCTTTTTTCTTTTCCGGGCGTGCGTATCTGAAAGCCTCCTGAAACCGGGGTCGAACGCGACACGCAGCGTTTCCAAGCTGCGCGACAGAGCACGGATCGCAACCGGCAATCAGGTTCCACTCGACGGACCGCGCTTAGGCGCCCATCGAGGTACTCCCATCATGACTCTCCGGATCCTTGCCGCCGTGGCGTTGACCGCCTGCGCGGCCACGGCCGCCACGGCTGCCGAAACGCCCGCCCACGCATCGTTCGACCCGGTCCTGGCCGGTTATGCCACGACCGTGATCCGCAACACTCTTGCTCCCGGCGATTTCCAGCCGGCCAAGCCACTGGCCCGTGTCTCCATGCAGGACGCGCCCCAGGCCGAGGAACGCCAGGCGCTGGCGAAAGGGCCGCTGCTTCCCGGCGTGGCGCTGCCGGCGCGATAGCCGCCGATCCGCGGGGTGGGGCACGCGCTTCACCTCGTTAAGCGACATGACGACCTTCCGCTTTCCGGCCCCGCCTGCAACAATGTGCGCCTGGGCTTTCAGGCTCGCGAAAGTGGCGGAATTGGTAGACGCCCTGGATTTAGGTTCCAGTGCCGCAAGGCGTGGGGGTTCGAGTCCCCCCTTTCGCACCAGTGCAGGGCGTTTTCGCCGGCACCATGACCATGGGCACGTCCCGGATCGGGGAGACGGCCACATGCTGGGCCCTTGGCGGCCCCCGGACGTTCTCGGCCCGCGCTGGCGGCGCTGGCGTTTATCGGCGAAACTACAGGGCTGCGGCGGGCATGCGCGTCCACGACCCCGCGTCCAAAACCCGTTTCATCCATCACATCGTGCCGGGGCCCATGCCGCCGGTGGCAGGAGTCAACATGCAAGCTTCGATCGAATCCACTGGCAATCTGGAACGCCGCCTGACCTTCTCGCTGCCGGAAGACCGCCTGCAGACGCACATCAGCGGCCGTCTGGGCGAAATCGCCCGCACCACGCGCATCAAGGGCTTCCGCCCGGGCAAGGTGCCGGCCAAGGTGATCGAGCAGCGTTTCGGCCAGCAGGTCCGCAGCGAAGCCGTCGATGGCCTGCTGCGTGAGACCTTCGATGCCGCCCTGCGCGAGCATGAGCTGCGCATCGCCGGCACCCCGCGCATCGACAAGGGCGAGGGCGAGCTGTCCTTCGTGGCTACCGTCGAGCTGGTGCCGGACTTCGGCGACGTGGATGTCAGCAAGCTGACCGTGGTCCGCCACACCGCTGAAATCAACGACGCCGACATCGACCAGATGATCACCAACCTGCGCGAACAGCGCCGCAGCTGGAGCCCGGTCACCCGTGGCGCCCAGGACGGCGATCTGGTCGCGCTGGAAACCTGGTCGCAGGCCGGTGATGAGCGCCTGCCGGCCGAAGGCACCGAAAAGGGCAGCGTGATCGTGGGCCAGGGCATGATGTTCGAGCAGATCGAACAGGGCCTGGTCGGTCTGACCGCCGGTGAAGAAAAGACCCTGGACGTCGAATTCCCGGCCGATTGGCGCGTCCCGGCACTGGCCGGCAAGCAGGTCAAGGTCACCGTCAAGGCGGTGGACGTGTCCGCGCCGGTGCTGCCGGAGGTGGATGCCGAGTTCATCAAGAGCTTCGGTGTGAAGGGCGGCGACGTGGAGCAGTTCCGCAAGGACATCCGCGCCAACCTGGAGCGCGAGCTCAAGGGTGCCCTGATGAACCGCCTGCGCCGCGAAGTCGGTGAGCAGCTGATCGCCGCCTACGCCTCGGTGGAAATGCCGCCGCGCCTGGTCGAGAACGAAGCCCGCGCCATGCTGGACCAGCAGCTCGAGCAGATCCGCCGCAGTGGCCGCAACCCGGGTGACGTCCCGGCCGACGCCCACGAAGGCTTCAAGGACGCCGCCGCCAAGCGCGTGCTGGTCGGCCTGCTGGTCGGTGAAGTGGCCCGCAAGAACGACCTGCGCCTGGATCCCAAGCGCCTGAATGAAACCATGCGCCTGATCGCCTCGACCTACGAAGAGCCGGAGCAGGTCATTGAGATGTACCGCAACGACCCCCAGCTGATGAGTGGGCTGCAGAATCGTGTGATGGAAGAGCAGGTGATCGACTGGATCGCCGAGCGCGCCCAGCACACCGAAGAGAAGCTGTCGTTCCAGGACGCGATCCGCCAGTAAGCGGTCGTGTTTTACGCCCCGCGCCCCGGCGCGGGGTCGTTCCCCCCAAAATAGGTGCCTCACTAATGGACAACCGAACCACAGCCCTGAACATGGTTCCGATGGTGGTCGAACAGACCAGCCGCGGCGAGCGCGCCTATGACATCTATTCGCGCCTGTTGAAGGAGCGCCTGATCTTCCTCGTGGGCCCGATCGACGATCACATGGCCAACGTGGTGGTGGCGCAGCTGCTGTTCCTGGAAGCGGACAACCCGGAAAAGGACATCAGCATCTACATCAACTCGCCCGGTGGCGTGGTCACCGCCGGCATGGCGATCTACGACACCATGCAGTACATCAAGCCGGACGTGAGCACCATCTGCGTCGGCCAGGCGGCCTCCATGGGCGCCCTGCTGCTGGCGTCCGGCGCGGCCGGCAAGCGTTACGCGCTGCCGAATTCGCGCGTGATGATCCACCAGCCGCTGGGCGGCTTCCAGGGCCAGGCCACGGACATCGACATCCATGCCCGTGAAATCCTGACCCTGCGTTCGCGCCTGAACGAAGTGCTGGCCAAGCACACCGGCCAGTCGCTGGAGACCATCGCCCGGGATACCGAGCGTGACAACTTCAAGAGCGCGGCCGATGCGGTGGCCTACGGCCTGGTCGACCAGGTCCTGGAGCGTCGTCCGGAAGAGTCGATCCAGCCGGCATAACGTTGTACCAGGCCGGGAAACCGGCCTGTTTCCACCGGGTCGGGCGGGACTGGCGTCCTCCTGACCCTGTGCTATTCTCGAATCGAACCCCCGTTCAGTCGGGTGGGGTAACTGGGTAAGCGAAGCATGAGCGAAGACCGCCAAGGTCGTTCCACGGACACCGGCAAGATCCTCTACTGCTCTTTCTGCGGAAAGAGCCAGCATGAGGTGCGCAAGCTGATTGCGGGTCCGAGCGTGTTCATCTGCGATGAATGCGTCGAGCTGTGCAACGACATCATCCGTGAGGAGCTGGAGGAGAAGGCGCAGTCGGCCCGCAGTTCGCTGCCCAAGCCGCGCGAGATCCTCGAGGTCCTGGACCAGTACGTGATCGGGCAGAACCGCGCCAAGCGGACCCTGGCCGTGGCCGTATACAACCACTACAAGCGCATCGAGAGCCGCCAGAAGAACGACGAGGTCGAACTGGCAAAGTCGAACATCCTGCTGGTCGGTCCGACCGGTTCGGGCAAGACGCTGCTGGCCGAAACCCTGGCCCGCCTGCTCAACGTGCCGTTCACCATGGCCGACGCCACCACGCTGACCGAAGCCGGTTACGTGGGCGAGGACGTGGAGAACATCATCCAGAAGCTGCTGCAGAAGTGCGACTACGACGTCGAGAAGGCACAGCAGGGCATCGTCTACATCGATGAAATCGACAAGATCTCGCGCAAGAGCGAGAACCCGTCGATCACCCGCGATGTGTCCGGCGAAGGCGTCCAGCAGGCCCTGCTGAAGCTGATCGAAGGCACCGTGGCCAGCGTGCCGCCGCAGGGCGGTCGCAAGCATCCGCAGCAGGAATTCCTGCAGGTGGACACCAAGAACATCCTGTTCATCTGTGGCGGTGCGTTTGCCGGCCTGGACAAGGTGATCCAGCAGCGTTCCAACGACTCGGGCGGCATCGGGTTCGGTGCCAAGGTGAAGAGTTCCGAGCGCAAGCAGGAAGTGGGCAAGATCCTGGCCGAAGTCGAGCCGGAAGATCTGATCAAGTTCGGCCTGATTCCGGAGTTCGTCGGCCGCCTGCCGGTCGTGGCGACCCTGGAAGAGCTGGACGAGGCCGCCTTGGTGCGCATCCTCACCGAGCCGAAGAACGCCATCACCAAGCAGTTCAAGAAGCTGTTCGAGATGGAGCACGTCGAGCTGGAGTTCCGTCCGGACGCGCTGGCCGCTATTGCCCGCAAGGCGCTCAAGCGCAAGACCGGTGCCCGTGGCCTGCGTACGATCGTCGAATCGGTCCTGCTGGACACCATGTATGACCTGCCCTCGGCAGAGAATGTCAGCAAGGTGGTGGTGGACGAATCGGTGATCGAACACAAGTCCGAACCGTACCTGATCTACCAGACGCCACCGGCGCCTGAACAGAAGGCGGCTGGCGCTGAATAATCAGTTCAAGTAATTGAATTGAAAGAAATTTTTCAGAACAGCTTGCATCTAGAAGCCGATGGCCCCATAACGAGGCCATCGGCTTTTTTTGTATCCGGGCGAGGCGCCCGGAGGCCATCCCCACTGTTCCACTGGAGCCCACATGGCCCGTTCCCCAACTGAGACTCTCGACCTGCCGGTACTGCCGCTGCGTGACGTGGTGGTGTTCCCGCACATGGTCATTCCGCTGTTCGTCGGCCGTGACAAGTCCATGCATGCGCTGGAGCAGGCGATGGAAGCGGACAAGCGCATCCTGCTGCTCGCGCAGAAGTCCGCCGAGACGGATGATCCGTCCGCCGCCGATCTGTACCAGGTCGGCACGCTCGCCCAGGTCCTGCAGCTGCTGAAGCTGCCCGACGGCACCATCAAGGTGCTGGTCGAAGGCCTGTCGCGCGTCAACGTCACCGACGTGACCGAGCGTGATGGCTCGCTGCACGGCGTGGGCATGGAAATCGAATCGGACGAATCGCGTGAGCCGCGCGAGATCGAGGCGATCGCCCGCTCGCTGATGTCGCTGTTCGAGCAGTACGTCAAAACCAATCGCAAGCTGCCGCCGGAGCTGCTGCAGACCCTGGCCGGCATCGACGAGCCAGCGCGCCTGGCCGATACCATCGCCGCGCATATCAGCGTGCGCCTGGCCGACAAGCAGCGCCTGCTGGAAACGCTGCAGATCGGCGACCGCCTGGAAATGCTGGTCGGCCTGGTCGATGG
Source organism: Stenotrophomonas sp. HMSC10F06 (assembly GCF_001807865.1). Taxonomy (NCBI): domain Bacteria; kingdom Pseudomonadati; phylum Pseudomonadota; class Gammaproteobacteria; order Lysobacterales; family Lysobacteraceae; genus Stenotrophomonas; species Stenotrophomonas sp. HMSC10F06. The sequence continues at coordinate 51,698 of NZ_KV791303.1, forward strand.
CGAGATCGACGTGCAGCAGATGGAAAAGCGCATCCGCGGCCGCGTGAAGTCGCAGATGGAAAAGAGCCAGCGCGAGTACTACCTCAACGAGCAGATGAAGGCCATCCAGAAAGAACTGGGTGACCTGGATGACGCGCCCGGCGAGATGGACGAGCTGGCGCGCAAGATCGCCGAGGCGGGCATGCCCAAGCCGGTGGAGACCAAGGCCAAGGCCGAGCTCAACAAGCTCAAGCAGATGTCGCCGATGTCCGCCGAAGCGGCGGTCGTGCGCAATTACCTGGAGTGGCTGCTGGGCGTGCCGTGGAAGAAGCGCACCAAGGTCCGCAAGGATCTCAAGGCCGCGCAGGACACGCTGGACGCCGATCACTTCGGCCTGGACAAGGTCAAGGACCGCATCCTGGAATACCTGGCGGTGCAGTCGCGCGTGAAGCAGATGAAGGGCCCGATCCTGTGCCTGGTCGGTCCACCCGGCGTGGGCAAGACCTCGCTGGGGCAGTCCATCGCCAAGGCGACCAACCGCAAGTTCGTGCGCATGAGCCTGGGTGGCGTGCGCGACGAGGCCGAGATCCGTGGCCATCGCCGCACCTACGTCGGCTCGATGCCGGGCCGCATCGTGCAGAACCTCAACAAGGTGGGCAGCAAGAACGCGCTGTTCGTGCTCGATGAGATCGACAAGATGTCGATGGACTTCCGTGGCGATCCGTCCTCGGCGCTGCTGGAAGTGCTCGACCCGGAGCAGAACAACGCCTTCAACGATCACTACCTGGAAGTGGACCTGGACCTGTCCGAAGTGATGTTCGTGGCGACGTCCAACTCGCTCAACATCCCCGGCCCGCTGCTGGACCGCATGGAAGTGATCCGCATCCCCGGCTACACCGAGGATGAGAAGCTCAACATCGCCATGCGCTACCTGGTGCCCAAGCAGATCAAGGCCAACGGCCTGAAGCCGGAAGAGCTGGAGATCGAGGCCGATGCGATCCAGGACATCGTGCGTTACTACACGCGCGAATCCGGCGTGCGCAACCTCGAGCGCGAAGTGGCCAAGATCTGCCGCAAGGTGGTCAAGGAAATCGCGCTTGCCGGTCCCGTAGCGCCCGCCAAGGCGGCCAAGCCGGCCAAGGCCGGCAAGAAGGCCAGCGCGAAGAAGAAGGCGCTGGTGGTGGTCAACGGCAAGAACCTGGACAAGTACCTGGGGGTTCGCCGCGTCGATTTCGGGCGTGCCGAAGAGCAGAACGAAGTGGGCCTGGTCACCGGCCTGGCCTGGACCGAAGTGGGCGGCGATCTGCTGCAGATCGAATCCACCCTGGTGCCGGGCAAGGGCCAGCTGATCCTCACCGGCCAGCTGGGCAACGTGATGAAGGAATCCGCCTCGGCGGCCCTGTCGGTGGTGCGCTCGCGTGCCGAGCGGCTGGGCATCGACAATGAGTTCCTGCAGAAGCACGACGTGCACGTCCACGTGCCCGATGGCGCCACCCCCAAGGATGGCCCGAGTGCGGGTATCGCCATGGTCACCTCGCTGGTGTCCACGCTGACCAAGGTGCCGATCCGGGCCGAAGTGGCGATGACCGGCGAGATCACCCTGCGTGGTCGCGTCACCGCCATCGGCGGCCTCAAGGAGAAGCTGTTGGCGGCGCTGCGCGGCGGCATCACCACGGTCATCATTCCCGAGGAGAACCGCAAGGATCTGGCCGATATCCCCGCCAATGTCACCCGCGATCTGAAGATCGTGCCGGTGAAGTGGATCGAGGAAGTACTCGACCTGGCCCTGGAGGCCCCGCTGACCGCACCGAAGCCCAAGAAAGATGGGCAACGTGTCACGGTACGCGGCAAGTCCAAGACAGCTTCCACAACGCGCGTCAAGCACTGACGCGTCCTGTGGAAATGCCCGAAACCCGCGTCGTTATTGGCTTTTCAGCTTGCGCGGGTAGGGGGGCACTGGTATAAAAGCACCACTCGCGAGTCAGCGTACATCTGAATTCGGCGAACAGAGAACTTCACTGGCATCCGACGGCGTATCGTCGTCGGGTGTCTCAATGTTGAATCCGCGGAATCCCCGCCAAAGGAGCTGTAGAGAATGAACAAGACCGAATTGATCGACGCCGTTGCTGAAGCCGCCGACCTGACCAAGGCCGAGTCCAGCCGCGCCGTTGATGCCGTCATCGCTTCCGTCACCAAGGCCCTGAAGGGCGGTGACGCGGTGACGCTGGTGGGCTTCGGCACGTTCCAGGTCCGCGACCGCGCTGCCCGTACCGGCCGCAACCCGAAGACCGGCGACACCATCAAGATCGCTGCGTCGAAGAATCCGTCGTTCAAGGCTGGCAAAGCCCTGAAGGATGCCGTAAACTAAGCGGCTTGCTGGGGTGCTTAGCTCAGCGGTAGAGCGTCTCCTTTACACGGAGAGGGTCGGGGGTTCGAAACCCTCAGCACCCACCAGGCACTGCCAGTAAAAGTTTTGAAATGTGGAGCGGTAGTTCAGCTGGTTAGAATGCTGGCCTGTCACGCCGGAGGTCGCGGGTTCAAGTCCCGTCCGCTCCGCCAGTTTCAAGAAGGCCCCTGAGCAATCGGGGGCCTTGTTTTCTCCGCCGACGCATGTCGCGGTGAAGGCGGTAGAGCCGACCGTTGGTCGGCTGAATGAATTAAAACAAGGAGCGGTAGTTCAGCTGGTTAGAATGCTGGCCTGTCACGCCGGAGGTCGCGGGTTCAAGTCCCGTCCGCTCCGCCAATCTTTGAAGAGCCCTTGGTGAAAACCAAGGGCTTTTTTTTGTTTCCAATCCAGCAGATTGATCGGCAGCGCGGCGCACACCGTTTGCCCGCCGCGATCAGCGGGTGCGGCACCGGGCAGATCGCGCGCAGGGGCCGGCGCGGGCACTTTTGGAGCCTGCCGCGAAGCGGGTTACACTGCCGGGCTCGCCAATCAGGCCTTGATTTTTCCCATGCTGCAGAAACTTCGCGACAAGACCTCGGGCTGGATCGTTACCGTGATCCTGGGGCTGCTGATGATTCCGTTCCTGTTCGTGATCGACTCCAGCTACCTCGGTGGCGTCGGCTCGCAGAACGTGGCCAAAGTGGCCGCCCCGCCGACCTGGTGGAAGTCCGCCCCGTCGTGGTGGCCGGTCTCGTTCCTGTGGCAGCACCATGAGATCAGCTCCAACGATTTCCGCGTGCGCTTCGAGCAGGCGCGCCAGCAGGCACGCCAGGAGCAGGGCGAGGACTTCGATCCGCGCCAGTTCGAAAGCACGGAGAGCAAGCTGGCCGTGCTCGATCAGATGATCGATGAGCAGGTCGTGCGCCTGGCCGGCGAACAGTCCGGCATCGTGATCGGCGATGCCGCCGTGCGCGAGTACATCGCCTCGATCCCGGCCTTCCTCGGTGCCGACGGCAAGTTCAACCAGGACAACTACCGCATCGCGCTGGCCAGCGGCAATCCGCCGCGCACGCCGACGCAGTTCGAAGCGCTGGTGCGCGAGAGCATCCAGCAGTCGATCATTCCGTCGGCCCTGCAGCGTTCCGGGTTCACCACCCAGAGCGAAGCCGAGCGCCTGATGAAGCTGCTCGGTGAAACGCGTGACGTCGAACTGGCCGCGCTGCCGGAAACCCCGGCCGACACCGCCGAAGTGACCGAGGCACAGATCAAGCAGTGGTATGACAGCCACACCAAGGATTTCCGCCAGCCGGAAACCGTGTCGCTGGAATACGTCGAAATCAACGGCGCGAACCTGCCTGCGCCGGCGGCCGCCGACGAAGCCACGCTGCGCAAGCGCTATGACGATGAGAAGGCGCGCTTTGCCACGCCGGAACAGCGTCTGGCCTCGCACATCCTGATCACCGCCGATGGCAGCGATCCGGCCAAGCTCAAGGCGGCTGAAGAGAAGGCAACCCGCCTGGCCGCCGAAGCCAAGGCACCGGGTGCCGACTTCGCCGCACTGGCCAAGGCCAACTCCGAAGATCCCGGTTCCAAGGACACCGGTGGTGACCTGGGCTGGGTGGAACGCGGCGCGATGGTGAAGCCGTTCGAAGATGCCCTGTTCGCCATGAAGGCGGGCGAGGTGACCGGTCCGGTCAAGACCGACTTCGGTTTCCACGTGCTCAAGCTGCGCGAGACCAAGGGCGGCGAAGGCCGTTCCTTCGACGAGGTGCGTGACCAGCTGGCTGCCGAGCAGCTCAAGGCCGACACCGACCGCGTGTTCACCGAGCTGAGCGGCCGCCTGGTCGATCTGGTCTACAAGAACCCGACCTCGCTGGAAGGCCCGGCCAAGGACATGAGCCTGCCGGTGCAGACCATCGGTCCGTTCACCCGCACCACCGCCAGTGGCATCGCTGCCAACCCGGCCGTGCTGCGCGCGGCGTTCTCCGACATCCTGACCCAGGACGGCACGGTGAGCGACCCGATCGAGCTGGGTCCGAACCACAACGTGATGATCCGCGTGACCGAGCACAGCCCGGAACAGGCGCTGCCGCTGGACAAGGCCCGTGAGCAGGTCATCGCCGCGATCCATGCCGACCGCACCCGCCAGGCGTCGGAGAAGGCCGTGGATGCCGTGCTGGCCAAGCTGAAGGCCGGTCAGACCCTGCAGGCGCTGGCGACCAGCGAGAAGCTGCAGATCAGCCCGCTGCCGGGCCTGCCGCGCACCCAGCCGGTGCCGACCCCGGAAATCAACCGTGCCGTGTTCAGCGCGCCGTTGCCCGCTGAAGGCAAGGCCAGCTACGGCAAGGTCGCCGTGCAGGGCCGCTACGTGATCTACGCGGTGACCAAGGTCACCCCGGGCAACGTTGCTGAAGTGGACGCGGCCCAGCAGCAGCAGCTCAAGGAGCAGCTGAGCCAGATCGACGGCATGGCCGCCGCCAAGGCCTACGTCGAAGCGATGCGCAAGCACTTCAAGGTGCAGACCGAAGAAGCCAACCTCTAACCGGGGCGGCTTCTGCTGGACAACAAAAAGCCCGGCGATGCCGGGCTTTTTGCGTTGGGGTTGGGCGCCGCTCAGTCTTCGACGCGCAACACCGCTCCCGGCTTGAGCACACTGCTGCCACTGAGGCCATTGAGCGACAGCAGGGCCTTCAACGGCATCCCGTAACGGCGGGCGATGGTCCAGGGCGATTCGCCATCGCGCACGGTGTGGCGGCGGCTCCGCGGACGATCCGCGCTGGCCACCGTGCGGGTGGCGGCCGGCGCAGGCGCCGTACGGGCCGCCGGGCTATCCACCGGTGCGCTGGGAGCCACCGCAATGGCGGCCACGCTGGCGCTGGCATCCACCGGCGCATGCGCGGTCGGGGCCAGAACCGTCACCTGGCCGGCCGGGCGGCCCTTGCCGCTGGCCAGGGCCGGGTTGAGCCGGGCGATCCGGGCCGGATCCAGGTCGCGCTGCTGGGCCCACTGTTGGACGCTGGTGCCCGCCGGCAGGGTATGCCCCTTCAGCACGGGCACGGTGCGGTCCAGCGAGGCCATCACGGCTGGCTCGGTTTCTGCGTCTTCCAGCACGCAGGCCAGCGCGTGCAGCTTCTCGACATAGGCATAGGTGACCGGCGACAGGCCGGGCAACTCCGCCGGACGCGCGTTCTGCGCGTTCATGCCAGCCTTGCGCAGCGATTGCAGGACCCGGTACTCGCCGGCGTTGTAGGCCATGGTGGCCAGGCGCCAGTCGCCGCCGAACATGCCGTGCAGGGTCTTGAGGTAACGCACCGCGGCCTGGGTGGAATCCACCGCCGAGAGGCGGCCGTCGTAGCCCGGGGTCATCTGCACGCGGTGGTTCTTGGCGGTGGTGGCGATGAACTGCCACAGGCCGGCCGGGCCGCCGCCGTTGCGGGCGTTGGGCCGGTAGCCGCTTTCCACGAAGGGAATCAGCGCAAATTCGGTCGGCAGGTCGGATCTGCGCAGCTCTTCCACCACATAGCCGAACAGCACCAGGGCGTCATCATCCTGGTTGGCCAGGCGCGAGGGGGCATGCGCGAACTGCTTCTGCCAGCGCGGGCTGGTCGCCTCGGCGTCGCAGGTAGGTTCAGCCAGGCCATCGCGGAAGCTGGCGAAGATGTCCTGCCCGTTGCGCACCGAGGCCGGCGGCAGCGCCGCAGCGGTCAGGGGGAGGGAGGACAGGCCGGCCACGTTCTGCGACATGCCGGCGGTCAACGACTGGGCGCCCGCGCTGCCGGCCACGGCGATCGCCAGGCCCAGCGCGAGCGGCAACAATCGCCGACTCATGTTCGGAATCCGTCTTTCCAGTGTCGCAGCCCTGCGACGACATCGACTTCATCGGTAACGGGACGCCCGAGATGGGCGCTGACGGCCGCCTGGATGGCGGGGATACTGGTACGCAGGAACGGATTGCATTCCAGCTCGCTTGCCAGTGAAACCGGCAGCGTGGGCAGGTCATCGCGGCGCATGGCCAAGGCCTCCTCATGGCGCTGCGACAGCGCAGCGTTGGTGGGGTCTACATGCCGCGCGAAGACGGCATTGGACAGGGTGTACTCGTGGGCGCAACAGACCATCAGTTGCGCTGGCAGGGACGCCAGCTTCCGCAGGGATGCCAGAAGCTGGGGAGGCGTACCTTCGAACATGCGCCCACAGCCCAGGCTGAACAACGCATCGCCACTGAAAAGGTGTTCAGCGGTGTGAAACGCGATATGGCTCCGGGTGTGCCCGGGCACGGATACTACGTGGAACCCCAGCCCCAATGCCTGAACGCATTCACCTTCAGTGACCCGATGGGCGGCCACCTGGATGCGCGGTTCTTCTGGCGCGTAAACCTCCACCGCCGGAAAACGCGCCTGCAGTTCTGCAACGCCGCCGATGTGATCATCGTGGTGATGGGTCAGCAGAATGCTGTGGGGAGCCCATCCCTGCTGCGCTGCGGCAGCCAGAACGGGGTCGGCCTGGCCGGGGTCGATGACCACGGCGCGGCCGTCGTCGGCGACCAGCGCCCAGATGTAATTGTCCGCAAACGCGGGTAGGGCGGTCAGTCGCATAGAATTGGACCATGCCCCCCGCGCCGAGCCCCCGTCAAGCGACAGTCGCATCCTGGTTTGATACTGAACCGGCACAAGCCTTGTGCCGTCTGGAATCCGAGCGGTTGCGCAGCCTGCTCGCCGAGCGCCCGGTGAACCCCTGGCTGTGGGTGGCACCGACGCCCGGCTGGCTGGAGCGCGTCGAACTGCCCGGTCGCGGCCTGGGGCTGTTCCGCGACGGAGCGAGCTACGCCGGGGACGTGCACTGCGGGCTGCCGTTGCCGCTGCCGGACGAGAGCGTCAACGCGATCATCCTGCAGCACGTCACCGCGCGCGATGCCGAGCAGCTGATCGACGAGTGCGCGCGGGTGCTGATGCCGGGCGGCCGCCTGTGGTTGTCCACGCTCAACCCGTTCAGCCCGTACCGCCGGCAGTGGCGCCACCACGGACTGGTGGTGCGCAGCCCGCAGCGGCTGCGCCATACCCTCACGCAGGCCGGTCTGAGCTGCGAAGACCTGCACTACCTCGGCCCGATGTGGCGCGACCGCTCGCCGGCCCGGCGCGACCTCGCTCCACTGCGCGCGGCCTGTCTGTTCACCGCTGAAAAACGCACTCTGGCCCTGCCGGGACCGACGCCCGTGGCCCTGCCACGCTGGCACGGGACCGTGGCCACCTGATCTGGAATGGAATGAAGACGATAGAAATCCACACCGACGGTTCCTGCCTCGGCAATCCCGGCCCGGGCGGCTGGGCGGCGTTGCTGCGCTACAACGCGCACGAGCGTGAGCTGAGCGGTGGTGAAGCGCATACCACCAACAACCGCATGGAACTGATGGCGGCCATCTCGGGGCTGGAAGCGCTCACCGAGCCATGCAACATCGTGCTGTACACCGATTCGCAGTACGTACGCCAGGGCCTGACCGAGTGGATGCCCGGCTGGATCCGCAAAAACTGGAAAACCGCGGGCGGCTCGCCGGTCAAGAACCGCGAGCTGTGGGAGCGCCTGCACGCGGCCACGCTCAAGCACACCATCGACTGGCGCTGGGTCAAGGGGCATTCCGGCGATCCGGACAATGAGCGCGTGGACCAGCTGGCGCGCGACGCCGCGATCCGGATCCGTGCCGCTGGCCCGGTACACTGAGCCCATGCGTCAGATCATCCTTGATACCGAAACCACCGGCCTGGAGTGGCGGAAGGGCAACCGCATCGTCGAAATCGGCTGTGTGGAACTGCTCGAGCGCCGCCCCAGTGGCAACAACTACCACCAGTACCTCAAGCCGGACTGCGAGTTCGAGCAGGGCGCGCAGGAAGTCACCGGCCTGACCCTGGAATTCCTGGCCGACAAGCCGGACTTCGCCCAGGTCGTCGACGAATTCCTGGCCTACATCGACGGCGCCGAGCTGATCATCCACAACGCGGCGTTCGATCTAGGCTTCCTGGACAACGAGCTGTCGCTGCTTGGCGACCACTACGGCAAGATCACCGACCGCTGCACGGTGATCGATACGCTGAAGATGGCGCGTGAGCGCTTTCCCGGCCAGCGCAACTCGCTGGACGCGCTGTGCCGGCGCCTGGGCGTGGACAACGCCCACCGCCAGCTGCACGGCGGCCTGCTCGATGCCCAGATCCTGGGCGATGTGTACATCGCGCTGACCTCGGGCCAGGAAGAAATCGGCTTCGGCGCGGCCGACGACCGCAAATCCGGCAGCCCCCACGTGCAGACCTTCGACACCTCGCGCCTGCTGCCACGCCCGCGCGTGGTCGCCACCGCCTCGGAGCTGGAAGCACACGAAGCGCGCCTGGCCAAGCTGCGCAAGAAGGCCGGCCGCGCGATCTGGGATGGTGAGCCTGAAGCGGTGGAAGCCGTCAGCGCCTGAGGGCACAACCCCGGCGGTAGATCCCGACCGTTGGTCGGGATGCCTGCCTCAATGGCACCGCACCAGGATCACGGTGATGTTGTCCGAGCCGCCGCCATCCAGCGCGGCGGCGACCAGGGTATCCACGCATTCCTGCGCACTGGCATCGTCGAAGGCGAGGGTACGGGCAATGCCTTTGTCCTCGACTTCCTCGGTGAGCCCATCACTGCACAGCAGCAGCTGCATGCCCGGGCGCAGTTCACCGGTGGTGGTCGCCACATTCAGGTGCGCCGGATCGGTCACGCCCAGCGCCTGGGTCACCACATTGCGGTGCGGGTGCGCGCGTGCCTGTTCGGCGGTCAGATTGCCCTGCGCGACCAGTTCCTGGACCACGCTGTGATCCTGGCTGAGCTGGGCCAGCTTGCCGTCGCGCCACAGATACGCGCGGCTGTCGCCCACCCACGCCACCTCGTAGCGATTGCCCTGGACCCGCGCGGCCACCACCGTCGTGCCCATCGGCAGGCTGTCATTGCGGCGGCGCGAGGTGCGGATGATTTCCTCATCGGCGATCCGGATGGCATGCGCCAGCGTCGCCCCGCGGCGGATCTCGCGCACGATGGTCTCGCGCGCCAGCGCACTGGCCACCTCGCCACAGGCGTGCCCGCCCATGCCATCGGCGACCAGCCACAGCGCCAGTTCGCCATCGCCGTAATACGTATCCTCATTGAGGTCACGGCGCAGGCCGGGGTGGGTCAGGTGTCCGAATTCGATCATGAAGGCGCGTGCCGGTAAGGATTGCGGGGGATAACGGCATGATCGCGGCCCGCCGGACATCCGGCAAGGCATCCATACAGAAGAAATTCACTTCTTTGCCCGCAATGACTTGTCGCCAGCGCGTCCTACCCGTATTATTCGCGTCCCGGTTCGCCGGGACCATCTGGAGAGGTGGCAGAGCGGTTGAATGTACCTGACTCGAAATCAGGCAGGCGTTTATAGCGCCTCGGGGGTTCGAATCCCCCCCTCTCCGCCAGATAATTGAACTAAGCCCTTGAATTTCAAGGGCTTTTTTCATTTTCGGCTTGGCTGGTATGCCATCTGGTATGCCATCGGGGGCTGGCTGCTGCTGGATCCATCTGGACGGGGGCGCGTCTGCCTTGCTGGTCAGAGCGTTTGGATGCCATAGGAGCCAAGCGGGCAGGGCGCGGTCCCTCGAAGCACTTATATCGATGTGGCACACAGATGCGTTGGATCTGTGCTGCAAAGCGTGCTGTACGATCGCTTCAACTTTTCTACAAGCTCAAGACTCCCTGTTGCGATGAGGGCCATCGGCAGCAGCTGGTTATGGTGGTGATCTTGGTGCCGTAGCATCCTGATGGCCGTTCCGCAGTGATCTGCAGGTGGATGGGCTACCTCGAACGGAGATGGTTATCAAAATGCAGCCCTTGTGTGATCATGATGGTAGTGTTCGGGGGTTGCCGGTAGACCGCAGGCTTTCCCCTAGAGCTCGTACAAGGAATTACTGACCCGGATGAGTGATCTTTCCCCGGTATCGCACGGATGACGAACGAACAGCTTGCAGATCTAACCCAGCCACAACGCGACCGGCTCGCGTTTGTGGAGTTGCGCGTGCGCTTCATCGGGGAGATACGCCGTCAGGACTTGGTCACGCGGTTTGGCATCCAGTCCGCCGCCGCATCCAGGGATCTGGCGCTGTACAAGGAGTTGGCCCCGGGCAACATCGACTACGACCCCAAGGGCAAGTCCTACGTCTTGGGGCCGGACTTCCGGCCTGTATTCGACTTCCCCCCGGAGCGGGTGCTGTCGTGGCTGACTCAGGGCTTTGGCGATGGTGAGCCGATGCGGCTCAAGGCGTGGGTGGCCAGCGAGAGCCCGTCACGGCTCACGCATCCGGATCTGGATGTGCTGGCGAGCGTGACCCGGGCGATCCACCAAGAGTGTCCGCTCGGCATCGAGTACCACTCCATCTCCAGTGGCCGCACTGAGCGGGAGATCGTCCCGTTCGCGCTGATCGACAACGGCCTCCGTTGGCACGTCCGCGCCTTCGACCGGAAGTCGCAGGAGTTCCGGGATTTCGTCATCACTCGGATCAAGCGCCCGGTCCTTATGAGGGATGCAGACGTGCAGCCCCATGAGCGCAGTGATCAGGACATCCAATGGACCCGGATCGTGGAGCTGGAGATGGTGCCGCACCCGGACCAGCCCCGCCCTGAAATTACGGAGATGGATTACGGCATGGTTCGCGGGTCACTGCGGATGAAGCTGCGTGCCGCCACGGCTGGATACATCTTGCGGCAGTGGAGTGTGGACTGCTCTCCGGACCACAGTCTGCGCGGTTATGAATTCAGGCTCTGGCTGAAGGACCCGCTGGCGCTCTATGGCGTCAAGAACGCGATACTTGCGCCTGGATACAGGGTTCCCGATAGCTCCAGCACTGACACTAAAAAACTGGCGGGAATCTAAATGGGTGAATATTTTTCAACAGCAAGGACTATCGAAGTTTTCGAAGTCAAACTGCTCGTGAAGCCCAGCACCTACGACCATGAATCATCTGCTTGGTCAAATGCCGAATTGACTACATATGTACACGGTGAAGAGCACCTAACTGCGACCACAAAGATAGTTCCCGGTTCCGACAGGATGAAGGTGCTTGCATCTGATTCTAGCCGGCACGTGGCCGTGATGTGTGATTCGCAGTGGTACGAGGATCTCTACATTTTTGAGCTGCCAAGTCTTCGAAAGATTTCCAGTTTCGAGGGTGTAGAAATGATAGATGGCGCTTCGGAAGGATTCTTTTTGGAGGACTTCTTCATAGCGCTGCCTACATTTTCATTTGAAGGAGGATGTGGCGGCCTGCGAAGAGTATCACTCAAGGATGGCAATGTTGAAGTGATCCTACCTCCTAGTTTCTTTTCAGGTTTTAGAGTCTTTCTTCAGCCAGCGCGTCGCAACAGAAATGACTCTCCAGGAATAGACCTCCCGGCCCCATTTGGCCTACTCAATTTTACTTACGACAATGATTCAGGCGCGCTCGATCTCGACTATGTCGCCGGTAGGTTAAGAATATTTATTGATAGCAGTGCTGGCTCAAAAGAGCCTCGCGCTATTGAATTCATTGCGCGCAGCACTACTGAGTCATTTCAAGATTCGGAGGGTAATCGCTGGTTGATTCGGGATGATGACCGAAATAGCAACTGGTGGCTTCGAAACGGACCGCAGCGCGCGCTGGAGTTGCTCCGGATCGGCTCGGGCCGCGCCGACGCCACCTTCCGTGAAGGTCAAGAGGACGCGATTCGCCACATCGTCGAAGGGCGAGGCCGCTTGCTGGTCGTCCAGAAGACTGGATGGGGAAAAAGCTTCGTCTACTTCATTGCGACGAAGCTGCTGCGCGACGCCGGAAACGGTCCGGCGCTATTGATCTCGCCGCTGCTGGCGCTGATGCGCAATCAGATCGCCGCAGCGGAACGAATGGGCGTTCGTGCGGCCACGATCAACTCCGACAACGTCGACGACTGGACCCAAGTCGAGGCCAGGCTCGCCCGGGGCGACATCGACATCCTCTTGATCTCACCCGAGCGCCTGGCGAACGAGCGCTTCCGCACGCAGGTTCTGGCCGGCATCGCCGCACAAATCTCGATGCTGGTCATCGACGAAGCGCACTGCATCTCCGACTGGGGCCACGACTTCCGCCCCCACTATCGCCTGCTGGAGCGGATCGTTAAAACGCTGCCGCCAAACCTGCGCTTGCTCGCTACCACGGCAACGGCGAACAACCGCGTGATGGAGGACCTTGCTGCCGTGCTCGGTCCGAATCTGGACGTCTCGCGTGGCGACTTGAATCGGACTTCGCTTTCCCTGCAGACGATCCGCTTACCCAGCCAGGCCGAGCGCCTTGCCTGGCTGGCAGAGCAACTGGCCACGCTGCAGGGCCACGGCATCATCTACACGCTGACGGTTCGTGATGCCAATCAAGTGGCGCAATGGCTGAAGACCCAAGGCTTCAACGTGGAAGCCTATACCGGCGAAACCGGCGATCGCCGAGAACAGCTTGAACAGGCGCTGCTCAACAACCAAGTCAAAGCGCTGGTTGCCACAACAGCGCTAGGCATGGGCTACGACAAGCCGGATCTGGCGTTTGTCATCCACTACCAAATGCCGGGATCGGTCGTCGCCTACTACCAGCAGGTTGGTCGCGCGGGACGCGCACTGGACTCCGCCTATGGAGTACTCCTCAGCGGTCAGGAAGAGTCTGACATCACTGACTGGTTTATCCGGAGTGCCTTTCCGACCCGACAAGAAGTTGCCGATGTCCTCGGTGCGCTTGAAGACGAGCCCAACGGGCTGTCTGTGCCCGAGCTGCTGAGCCGAGTCAATCTGAGCAAAGGGCGTGTCGACAAGACGATCGCACTGCTTTCCCTCGAAGCGCCGGCACCCATTGCCAAACAAGGCAGCAAGTGGCAGCTAACGGCGGCAACGCTGAGTGAAGCGTTCTGGGATCGAGCGGAACGCCTTACCGCGCTACGGCGAGACGAGCACCAGCAGATGCAGGACTACGTCAGCCTGCCGTTTGGTGAGCACATGGGCTTTTTGATTGCTGCGCTCGACGGCGATCCAAGTGTTGTCACAGAACCTGCCTTACCGCCATTGCCTGCAACCGTGGATACCGAGCTGGTCAAAGCCGCCGTCGAATTTCTTTGTCGCACAAGTCTGCCCATCGAGCCTCGCAAAAAATGGCCCGATGGTGGAATGCCCCAGTACGGCGTCAAGGGATTCATCGCCCCTGCCCACCAGGCCGAATCCGGCAAAGCCCTCTGCGTCTGGGGTGATGCCGGTTGGGGCGGCTTGGTTCGACAGGGTAAGTACCACGACGGCCACTTTTCCGATGACCTCGTTGCTGCGTGCGTGAAGATGATTCAAGAGTGGAATCCGCAGCCGAGCCCGACCTGGGTGACCTGCGTTCCTTCGCTTCGGCATCCCCAATTGGTGCCGAATTTCGCGCAGCGCTTGGCTGCTGCGCTGGGTCTCCCGTTTCATATGGTCATCGCAAAAACAGACGCGCGGCCCGAACAGAAAACGATGGCAAACAGTACACAACAGGCGCGCAACATTGATGGTTCGCTCGCACTCAACGGCCAACCCATTCCTCCCGGCCCGGTCCTCCTGGTGGATGACATGGTCGACTCGCGCTGGACGCTGACGGTGTCTGCATGGCTGCTGCGCAAAAGCGGTAGTGGTGCAGTTTGGCCGATGGCCCTTTCACAGACGGGGCACAACGAATGACGCCAGTCCTCTCACCCAATACACAGGCGATCCTGCTGCTGACGGCGCCGCTCATTGCCGGACGAGGCACTGCGTCATCGGATCTGCTCTCGCCAGGTGAATACAAACGTCTCGCGCGTCATTTGCGCGAGATCCAGCGTCAGCCTGCGGATCTTATCTCACCGGATGCAGCTGAAATCTTGCGCGCGTGCCAGCCGGTGATTGACGTGGGCCGCCTGCAGAAATTGCTGGGGCGCGGATTCCTGCTGAGCCAAGTGATCGAGCGCTGGCAAGCCCGCGCCATCTGGGTCGTCAGCCGCGCCGACGCCGAGTATCCGCGCCGTCTGAAGGCCCGCCTTCGTGAAGATGCGCCAGCGGTGCTCTACGGCTGTGGCGACATGGCTTTGCTCGAAACCGGCGGGCTTGCCGTCGTTGGATCGCGCCATGTGGACGACGCCCTCATCGACTACACCATGGCAGTTGGCCGGCTCGCTGCGCGGGCAGGCAGAACACTTGTCTCCGGTGGCGCCAAGGGCATCGATCAGGCCGCCATGCGAGGTGCGCTTGAGGGAGGTGGAAAAGTTTGTGGCGTTCTGGCGGACAGTCTGGAAAAGACCACCATGAACCGCGAGCACCGCAACCTGCTGCTCGATGGGCAACTGGTCCTGATTTCGCCCTACGACCCGAGTGCCGGGTTCAATGTCGGCAACGCCATGCAGCGGAACAAGCTGATCTATGCCCTGGCAGACACCTCACTGGTGGTCAGTTCCGACCTCAACAAAGGTGGCACTTGGGCGGGCGCTGTCGAGCAGCTCGACAAACTCAAGTTCGTCCCGGTCTTCATTCGATCGACGGGCGAGTCTTCAGCCGGATTAGATGGTTTGCGAAAGAAAGGCGCACTTCCCTGGCCGAACCCGCAAGACGTGGATTCGTTCGAGGACGTGTTCAACGTGGCGATGCCCACGCCGACGGCATCCCCACAGGTTGGTTTTG
The DNA here is from genome assembly GCF_001807865.1 of Stenotrophomonas sp. HMSC10F06. Taxonomy (NCBI): domain Bacteria; kingdom Pseudomonadati; phylum Pseudomonadota; class Gammaproteobacteria; order Lysobacterales; family Lysobacteraceae; genus Stenotrophomonas; species Stenotrophomonas sp. HMSC10F06. Next base: position 66,760 of record NZ_KV791303.1, read on the forward strand.
CGCTGTTTTCAAACGAAGAACCAACGTCGGCTGACGCCAAGCCAACGGCGCCCGTGCCACCCGACACCGCGCCAGCGCCCCAGGCCGCGAGTGAGCCATCGGCACCGGTCGACGTTGTTTCCGATGCGCAGCCACCCGCTGAGGCATTGGAAGAACCGCCGCCAGTCACGCCAGAGGCCGTGGCGCCTATAGACGAGGCCAAGAAATCTCCGCAGCCGGAATCGACCCCTGCCGAAGCGCTCTTCGCTGCCGTGCGCGCTGCGATTCAGCAACTCTTGAGTGCGCCGATGAAGGACGCCGAAGTAGCAGCGGCGCTGGACGTTTCCAATGCGCAGGCCAAGGCGTGGTTGCAGCGCCTGGTTGACGAAGGCGTACTAGAAAAACAGAAGAAACCTGCGGGCTACATCGTCAAGCAAAAGCGGCTGTTCGAGTAACCGATGAAGACCAAACAAGAACACAAGCCGCAGTGCGACGGCATTGATATAGAAGGGCTATTCGTTTGAGCGACCAACAAATCACCCTCAGCCAACTCGAAGGTCACCTCTGGGAATCCGCCAACATTCTGCGTGGCCCGGTGGATGCGGCTGATTTCAAGACCTACATCTTCCCGCTGCTGTTCTTTAAACGAATCTGCGATGTCTGGGACGAGGAATACCAGGAGATTGTCGACGAGACTGGCGACGAGCAACTAGCCTGGTTTCCGGAGTCGCACCGCTTCCAGATCCCGGAAGACTGTCACTGGAACGACGTTCGCACCAAGGCCAGCAATGTCGGGGCGGCCCTTCAGCGCGCGATGCGCGAGATTGAGAAAGCCAACCCCGACACCCTGTACGGCGTGTTCGGTGATGCCCAGTGGTCGAACAAGGATCGGCTGTCTGACGCCCTGCTCAAGGACCTGATCGAGCACTTCTCCAAGCTGCCGTTTGGCAATAAGAACGTCAACTCGGATCTGCTTGGCGACGCCTACGAATACCTGATCAAGAAGTTTGCCGACGCCACCAACAAGAAGGCCGGGGAGTTCTACACCCCGCGCAGCGTCGTGCGGCTGATGATCGACATGCTCGATCCCCAAGAAGCCGAGACCATTTACGACCCGGCCTGCGGTACCGGCGGCATGTTGCTGGCCGCTGTGCAGCACGTGCGCCAGACCCACGGTGACGTCAAGCGTCTGTGGGGCAAGCTCTATGGCCAGGAAAAAAACCTGACCACCTCCTCTATTGCTCGCATGAACCTGTTCCTCCACGGCATTGAGGACTTCCACGTGGTGCGTGGTGACACTCTGCGCAGCCCGGCCTTCTTCGATGGTGACCGCCTGGCCACCTTCGACTGTGTGATTGCCAATCCGCCGTTCTCGCTTGAAAAGTGGGGCGAGGATCTCTGGGTCAACGATCCCTTCGGTCGCAATTTCGCTGGCCTGCCGCCGTCATCCAGCGGTGACTTCGCGTGGGTGCAGCACATGGTCAAGTCGATGGCCGACGTCAGCGGCCGGATGGCCGTGGTGCTGCCCCAGGGCGCCTTGTTCCGCAAAGGTGTGGAAGGCAGCATCCGCCAGAAGCTGCTGGAGATGGATCTGGTTGAGGCCGTGATCGGCTTGGCGCCCAACCTGTTCTACGGCACCGGCCTGGCCGCGTGCATCCTGGTCTTGCGCAAGCGCAAGCCGGCCACGCACAAGAAAAAGGTGCTGATCGCCGATGCGTCACGCCTGTTCCGCCGAGGCCGCGCGCAAAACTATCTGGAGCCCGAGCACGCCGCCGAGATCCTCGGCTGGTATCGCGGCTTTACCGATGTGCAGGACGCCGCAGGGGTGGTCAGCCTCGACGAGATCAAGGCCGAAGACTGGACGCTGAACATTTCGCGCTATGTCCTGCCGCCATTGCAGGAAGACATCCCAGCGCTGCCCGATGCTATCGCGGCATTCAAGGACGCGCTCACCCGCTGCCGTGAAGCCGAAGAGCGACTCGCGCAGGTCATGACTGAAGGGGGATGGCTCAAGTGACCAAACCCGCGCATCACCTCACGGATGACATCCTCGCCGCTCTCATGGCGCGCTACGAAACCGATCGCCTTGTCGTTTCAACCGCCTATGACGATGGGGGCACCGACTCCTTGAGAAGCCGGCTGGAGGGCGGGCTGCTCAATCAGATGGAGAGCGGGGACGCCATGGCCGCGCGCTACGCCATCTGGGCCAATACTGTCCGCGACAACATCATCACCGGCATGAATGCATTGAAGGCTGGCAAGTCGGACGAGGGCTATCGGCACCTGATTCACGCGGCTAACAGTTTGTCCGCTTTCTCGGACGCTCAGGCCTACCTTGATCCGCTCAATATGGGGAAGCGCGCATGAGCCGCATCAGCCAACAAGAACTCGAAAGCTATCTCTGGGGCGCTGCCGTGCTGCTGCGCGGCCTCATCGACGCCGGCGACTACAAGCAGTTCATCTTCCCGCTGCTGTTCTACAAGCGCGTCTCGGACGTTTGGGATGAGGAATACCAGGCGGCGCTCGCCAACTCGAAGGGCGACCTCTCCTACGCCCAGTTCGCCGAGAATCACCGCTTCCAGATCCCCCAAGGTGCTCACTGGACCGATGTGCGTCAGACGCCGAAGAACGTCGGCGCAGCTATCCAGAAAGCCATGCGCGCTATCGAGACTGCCAACCCGGATCTGCTCGATGGCATCTTCGGCGATGCACCCTGGACCAACCGCGAGCGCCTGCCCGACGAAACGCTGAAGAACCTGATCGAGCACTTCTCCACCCAGACGCTGTCGGTGGTCAACGTGCCCGAGGACGAGTTGGGCAACGCCTACGAGTACCTGATCAAGAAGTTCGCGGACGATTCCGGCCACACGGCGGCCGAGTTCTACACCAACCGCACCGTTGTGCACCTGATGACGCAACTGCTGGCTCCTCAGGCAGGCGAGTCGATCTACGACCCTACCTGCGGTACCGGTGGCATGTTGATCTCGGCGCTGGACGAAGTGAAGCGCTCGGGCGGCGAGTACCGCACGCTCAAGCTCTACGGGCAGGAGCGCAACCTCATTACCTCATCCATCGCTCGCATGAACTTGTTCCTGCACGGCGTGGAGGACTTCGAGATCATCCGGGGTGACACCCTGGCCGAACCCAAGCACATCGAAGGCGACCGCCTGCGCCAGTTCGACGTGATCCTGGCCAACCCGCCGTACTCCATCAAGCAGTGGAACCGCGAGGCCTGGAGCAGTGACAAGTGGGGCCGCAACTCCCTGGGTACGCCGCCGCAGGGCCGGGCCGACTACGCCTTCCAGCAGCACATCCTGACCAGCCTCACCGCCAAGGGGCGTAGTGCCGTGCTTTGGCCGCACGGCGTGCTGTTCCGTAACGAAGAACAGGCCATGCGCGCCAAGATGGTCGAGCAAGACTGGGTGGAGGCGGTCATCGGCCTGGGTCCCAACCTCTTCTACAACTCCCCGATGGAGTCGTGCATCGTCATCTGCAACCGCAAGAAAACGGCTGCGCGCAAGGGTAAGGTGATCTTCATCGACGCGGTGAACGAGGTGACCCGCGAGCGCGCGCAGAGTTTTCTGAAGCCCGAGCATCAACAGCGCATCCTGACCGCCTACAAGACCTTTGCGGACGTGCCCGGTTTCGCCAAGGTGGCCACTCTGGCCGAAATCGGCGCCAATGCCGGCAACCTGTCGATCCCTCTGTACGTGAAGCGCATTGCCGCCGCCATCGCCACCGACAGCAATGGTGACGCGGTATCGCTGCGCTCTGCCTGGGGCCAATGGCAAACCGATGGCCGAGCGTTCTGGCAACAGATGGACGCACTGTTGGAAACGCTGGATGGACTGATTACGGAGGACATCGAGCGTGTCTGACAAGAACAATAAAACCCTGAAGCCCGGCTGGCGCCGGGTGAAATTCGGCGACGTGGTGCGCCTCTCGAAAGCACGCAGCCAAGATCCGCTGGCCGATGGCATTGAACGCTACGTCGGTCTGGAACATCTCGAACCAGGTGACTTGCGCATCCGCAGCTGGGGCAGCGTCGCTGACGGCGTGACCTTCACCAGCGTGTTTCAACCGGGGCAGGTGCTGTTCGGCAAGCGACGCGCTTACCAACGCAAGGTGGCTGTGGCGGATTTCTCTGGGGTGTGTTCCGGGGACATCTACGTGCTGGAGACCAAGGATGCACAGGTCTTGCTGCCGGAGCTGCTGCCCTTCATTTGCCAGACCGATGCCTTTTTTGATCACGCGGTGGGCACATCGGCAGGCTCCTTGAGTCCTCGCACGAACTGGACGAGCTTGGCCGACTTTGAGTTTTCGCTCCCGTCAGTCGAAGATCAGCGCGCGATTCTTGAGCTTCTAAAGGCAGCGGAAGCGTGCGCAATAGCGTATGAGGAGGCAAAGCATTCACACGAGCAGATACTCGCGTCCTTTATACAAGAATCATTTTCGAGCTTTGATGAGCAGCATGAGCACCGGCCATGCAAAGACCTGATGGACAAGATCACGGTGGGAATCGTGGTCAAACCAGCCGATCTTTATGTTGCCGCTGGGAAAGGTGTGCGCGCACTTAGGTCTCTGAACGTCTTACCGGGGCGCTTTGTGCTGGATGAGGTAGTCGAGATCAGCGTGGAAGGCCACGCATCGCACCAGAAGTCGGCGTTGAGCGCTGGAGACATCGTAATCGTCAGAACTGGTCGGCCCGGCGATGCTGCCGTTGTTACGCCTGAATTGGCAGATACAAACTGCATTGACCTTATTCTCGCCAAGCCAGGGCCATCGATAAGCGCGGACTATGTGGTCGCCTTTCTCAACTCACAGTTCGGGCGTCGGATTTTTTCATCGGGAACAACAGGGACTGCACAGCAGCACTTCAACGTCGGCGAGTTCTCAAAACTCAAGCTACCGGTTCCGCCGATTGAAGTGCAGCGTGAATTTGTTTCGAGGCTTTCTCAGCTAAGAACGCCGGGCCAAGCACTTTTTGAGCGACTTCGAGAAGCGCGTAGGACGAAGGCAATGGTGCTTTCGTCATCGATCTGTGGAGCATGACTTCTATGGCGTTTACCGAATCAAACACCGTCGAAGCCTACGTCCGCGACCTGCTCGCCGGCCCGATCAAAGCCGTCCCGGCCAACACCGCCCAGGAACCTCACGCCAGCTACGGCCCCAGCCCCAAGGGCATCGGCTGGCGCTACGCCGCCCCGGCTGAGGTGCCGCGCCAGATTCAGGAAGTGCTGGTAGAACCCTGGCTGCGCGATGCGTTGATTCGGCTGAATCCGGAGATTGCCGCTCAGCCCGACCGCGCCGATGAAGTGCTCTACAAGCTGCGCGCCATTGTGCTGTCGGTGCGATCGGATGGCCTGATCCGCGCCAACGAGGAAATGACCGCCTGGATGCGCGGTGAGCGCTCGATGCCCTTCGGTCACAACAATGAGCATGTGCCGGTTCGGTTGATCGACCTGGATGATCTGTCGCACAACCAGTACATCGTCACCCAACAGTACACCTACCGCGCCGGCCCCACGGAACGCCGCGCCGATCTGGTGCTGTTGGTCAACGGCCTTCCATTGGTACTGATCGAGGCCAAGACGCCGGTCAAGAAGTGCATCAGCTGGGTGGATGGCGCGGTCCAGGTGCATGACGATTATGAGAAGTTCGTACCGGAGCTTTTCGTGTGCAACGTGTTCTCGGTGGCTACTGAGGGCAAGGCTTACCGCTACGGCTCCATCGGCCTGCCGGTGAAAGATTGGGGCCCGTGGCATCTGGACGGTGATGACGACGATGGTCAGCACCACCCACTGAAATCGCTCAAGCTGTCCGCTGAGAGCATGTTGCGCCCACATGTGGTGCTGGACATTCTCGGCAGCTTCACCCTGTTCGCCACCAACAAGAAAAAGCAGCGCATCAAGATCATTTGCCGTTACCAGCAGTTTGAAGCGGCCAACAAGATCGTCGAGCGCGTGCTGGCGGGTTACCCCAGGAAAGGGCTGATCTGGCACTTCCAGGGCTCGGGCAAATCTCTGCTGATGGTCTTTGCCGCGCAGAAGCTGCGTATGCATGCCGGCCTGAAGAATCCCACCGTGCTGATCGTGGTGGATCGGATCGATCTTGATAGCCAGATCACCGGTACCTTCACCGGAGCGGACATTCCCAATCTGGAAAAGGCGGACAGCCGCGAGAAGCTGCAGCAGCTGCTGGCGCAGGATGTGCGCAAGATCATCATCACCACGATCTTCAAGTTCGGCGAGGCCACCGGGAGCCTGAACGACCGCAGCAACATCATCGCCCTGGTGGACGAGGCGCACCGCACCCAGGAAGGCGATCTAGGCCGCAAGATGCGGGAAGCCCTGCCCAACGCGTTTCTGTTCGGCCTGACCGGTACGCCGATCAACCGTGCCGACCGCAACACCTTCTACGCCTTCGGAGCCGACGAGGATGAGAAGGGCTACATGAGCCGCTACGGCTTTGAGGAGTCGATCCGTGACGGCGCCACGCTGAAACTGCACTTCGAGCCGCGCTTGATCGATCTGCACATCGACAAGGCCGCCCTGGACGCCGCCTACAAAGACCTGACCGGCGGCCTGTCGGATCTCGACAAGGACAACCTCGCTAAAACTGCCGCCAAGATGGCCGTGCTGGTGAAGACGCCTGAGCGCATCCGCAAGGTGTGCGAGGACATCGTCGAGCACTTCCAGACCAAGGTGGAGCCCAATGGCTTCAAGGGCCAGATCGTCACCTTCGACCGGGAGTCCTGCTTGCTGTTCAAGGCCGAGCTGGACAAGCTGCTGCCGCCCGAGGCTACAGACATCGTGATGTCGGTGCAGGCGGCGGACAAGAAGGAGCACCCAGAGTACGTGCCCTACGACCGAAGCCGCGACGAAGAAGAGCGACTGCTGGATCGGTTCCGCGACCCGGCCGACCCGCTGAAGCTGATCATCGTCACGGCCAAGCTGCTGACCGGCTTTGATGCGCCGATCTTGCAGGCCATGTACCTGGACAAGCCGCTGCGCGACCACACGCTGTTGCAGGCCATCTGCCGGGTGAACCGCACTTACTCCGAGCAGAAGACCCACGGCCTGATCGTCGACTACCTCGGCATCTTCGATGACGTGGCAGCAGCGCTGGAGTTTGACGACCAGAGCGTCAAGCAGGTGGTCAGCAATATCCAGGAGTTGAAGGACAAGCTGCCTGAGGCGATGCAGAAATGCCTGGCCTTTTTCGCTGGCTGCGATCGCAGTTTCCAAGGTTATGAGGGCCTGATCGCCGCGCAGCAGTGTCTGCCCAACAACGAGGTGCGAGACAACTTCGCTGCTGAGTACAGCGTGCTCAACAAGATCTGGGAGGCGCTGTCACCGGACACCGTTCTGGGCCCCTTCGAGAAGGACTACAAGTGGTTGTCGCAGGTGTACCAGTCGGTGCAGCCCTCCAGTGGCCACGGCAAGCTGATCTGGCATTCGCTGGGCGCAAAGACCATCGAGCTGATCCACCAGAACGTGCATGTCGACGCGGTGCGGGATGACCTCGACACCTTGGTGCTGGACGCTGATCTGCTGGAGGCAGTGCTCTCGAACCCAGACCCTAAAAAGGCCAAGGAGATCGAGATCAAGCTCAAGCGCCGGCTGCGCGGGCATGGCGGCAACCCCAAGTTCAAGAAGCTGTCGGAGCGGCTTGATGCGCTGAAAGACCGGTTCGAGTCTGGCCAGATCAACAGCGTCGAATTTCTGAAGCAGTTGCTGGAGATCGCCAAGGAGACGCTGCAAGCCGAGAAGGAGGTTCCGCCCGAAGAGGATGAGGATCGGGGCAAGGCGGCGCTCACCGAACTATTCAACGAGGTCAAGACGGCCGAGACGCCCATCATGGTCGAACGCGTGGTCGCGGACATCGACGAGATTGTGCGACTGGTCCGTTTCCCTGGCTGGCAAGGCACGCAGGCCGGTGAGCGTGAGGTCAAGAAGGCCCTGCGCAAAGCCCTCTTCAAGTACAAGCTGCATGCGGATGAAGAGCTGTTCGAGAAGGCCTACAACTACATCCGGCAGTATTACTAAAGGGGGCGGAGGGAGCACCACTCAGGCGATAGATAGTGCACCGCATTCAACCTCGTTGGGGCCAGTTACGGATGCGTAATATAAATAAATTCAGACACATATCACCCAGTTGATGCCGGTGGTTGCTGGCTTCGCGTGTAGATGCTCCGCGATGATGCATCTGCTTTGGATATGGCTGTATGAAAGAAAGATCCGATTGTCTGTACTGTGTTTTGGTTGTCGCAGCCTCCATCATCGCTGCGGTTGCTCGGTGTGCTCTGTCTTCGGGCAGTGAAGACATCGAACCCTTTAATTGATACTGCATTGGCATACGCACAAGGCCCGGCATCGTCCGGGCCTTGTGCGTTTGTGCCGTAAGAAGCGAGGAAAATACGATGCATCTGGTTGAAACGATGGCTTATGCGGGCGCTAAGCCATGGCATGGTCTGGGCAATAAGCTTGAACAGCACCAGCCCATTGAGGTCTGGAAGCGTCATGCAGGCATGGATTGGGAGATCGAAGACTCAGAGGTGCGTTTCATCACCGGTAGCAATGCCATCGGTGCCATCCATTCCTACCCGGAACAGAAGGTGCTTTATCGCTCCGATACCAGGGAGCCGCTGGCTGTCGTCTCCAAGCGGTTCAAGGTGGTCCAGCCGGGAGAGATCCTGGAGTTCTACCGTGATCTGACGCAGCACAGTGGCTTTGAACTGGAGACGGCGGGGGTGCTCAAGGGTGGCAAGAAGTTCTGGGCCATGGCTCGAACGGGGCAGAGCACATTGCTCAAGGGGCGTGACAGGGTGGAGGGCTACCTGTTGCTGGCCACAGCCTGCGACGGCACGCTGGCCACCACGGCGCAGTTCACCTCGGTACGTGTGGTGTGCAACAACACCCTGCAGATCGCCCTGGGAGACAGCAGCGGAGCCATCAAGGTCCCGCATCGTAGTCAGTTCGACCCGGATGCTGTGAAGCGCCAGTTGGGGATCACCGTCTCGACCTGGGACAACTTCGTGTCTCGCATGAAAGCCCTCTGTGACCGTCCAGTTGACCCCGATACGGTCGATGGTCTGTTGCGACGGGTGCTTACCTACCAAGGCCAGGGCACCACCGCTGAGGTCGTCAACGAGCAGGCGCTGGCCAGTGTCCGTGCTCTGTATGAGGGCGGCGGTCGTGGCGCGCTGTTGCCTTCCAGTCGTGCAACGGCCTGGGGCGTACTCAACAGCGTCACGGAGTACGTTGACCACCACCGACGAGCTCGTAGCGATGATCACCGCCGTGATGCGGCATGGTTCGGTGCTGGAGCTCAGCTCAAGCAGCGCGCGTGGGATGAAGTGATGAAGTTGGTGGCCTGATGGAAGCGCAGGCCTATCACATGACCACATCAAGGGCCGGATCCGATGAGGAGGAGAGCAGGATCCGGGTACGTGAGGACAGGACGATTGCGAGGGCGCTGCAGATCCTGCAGAAACGGGCATCGTTGCCAGGGGAGGTGCTGGGAGGAGCAACCCAGGGTGCATTGTTCTTCCGGCTACGTCTGGGAGGCGAAAACCGCGAGCATTTCGAGGTTGCCTTTCTCAACACGCAGTTCCAGCTCATCGCAGTTGAGCGGCTTTTCTCAGGGACGATTGATGCAGCCGAGGTCCATCCTCGGATCGTGGTTCAGAGGGCACTTGCCCACAATGCATCGGCGGTACTCATGGCTCACAACCATCCAAGCGGTAGCTTGCAGCCCTCTGCGTCAGATCGGGCAGTCACGGCGCGGCTGAAGGCTGCCTTGGACACCGTGGACGTGAGGCTGTTGGACCATTTCGTTGTCACCAGCCATGAGGTGGTCTCGATGGCCTCTCAAGGCATGGTCTGACAGAGCTGCAGCGATCAGTGCTGTCGCTTCGCCCATTCATCTTGCCCACATCGATAGCTTGAAATGAAAGACCTGACCAAGGCCGCCCATCAAGGCGGCCTTTTCTATTCCGGAGATTGCCAATGAGCAAGCACACCGCGTTGCGTTTGGTTGATACGCGTTCACTGGATCGCCAGCAGTGGCTGGAGGTCCGCAATGGCGGCATCGGTAGTTCGGATGCTGCCACCGCCGTCGGGTTGAACCCCTACAAGAGCCAGCTGGAGCTGTGGCAGGAGAAGACGGGCCGCAAGCCAATGGAAGAGATCCCACCTGGACAAGAGGATCCCCGCTACTGGGGAACCCTGCTCGAACCCATGGTGGCCACGGCCTACCAGGAGCGCACCGGGAACCGGGTACGCCGGGTCAACGCCGTTCTGCAGCATCCGACCTTTCCGCACATGCTGGCCAACCTCGATCGAGAGGTAATTGGTTCCCCGGCGGTCCAAATTCTTGAGTGCAAGACAGCAGGGGAGTTCGGCTCTCGGCTGTGGAAAGACGGGGTTCCCGAGTACGTGCAGCTGCAGGTACAGCATCAGTTGGCAGTGACGGGGAAGCAGGCAGCAGATGTGGCAGTGCTGCTGTGTGGCCAGGCGCTGAGGATCCACCGTATTGAGCGAGACGAAGAGATCATCAGCCGCTTGGTGGTATTGGAGGCCCGGTTCTGGGAGCACGTCATCAATGACATCGAGCCACCAGCCGATGGCTCGGAGTCAGCGGCCAGGGCGTTGCGGAGCTTGTACCCAGGCAAGGACACCGTTGTCGATTTCAGTCAGGACCCGGAATTGGTCGAGACCTTCACCAACCTCGTCTCGTTAACTGAGGCAGTTGCAGAGCAGGAACAGCAGGTAGAACTGCTCAAGCAGACACTGCAGCAAGCCATGGGGGACGCTTCCATTGCCCGGTTCGGCTCACTGGGAGAAGTCATCTACCGCCGTAGTAAGGATGGCACGTCACTGGATACCAAGCGGCTCGCAGCCGAGCACCCGGAGATCGCTGCGGCCTACACGGTAGTCCGTCCGGGTTCGCGCCGCTTCCGGATCAACACCACGATCAAAGAGGTCACATCATGCTGAAGGGATTGGCTATCACGCCGCCCGTGATTGGGCGTATTTCCATCGGCCGGGTAGTGGAGCGCAATGGCAAGCGGCTACCTGAGAAGGACGATCAGTTCACCCTCACCAGCCAGGTCCAGAATCGCGAGGGCTGGGTGCTACATCCACTGGATGAGGAGCTGCGGAAGGCATCGGAGGGTAACAAGCTGCGATCCATCCCGGTACGGCTGCTCTTCGACGACCCGACACTGAACCTACGGGCGGACTACTCACTGTTCAACCGAGAGAACGGAAGGCCGCTGTGCGTAGGCAACGGAGAGACCTGTCGACGTGCTGGGCCTGAAGGCATGGAGACGTTGCCATGCCCGGGGCCGGATGCGTGCCAGTTTGCCAATGGGGGCTGCAAGGCATATGCACGTTTGAACGTGGTCATTGGGGACGGGGAGGGGGATGCGATGGGCAGCTTTGTCCTGCGTACCACTTCCTACAACACCATCCGCACACTGGCAGCACGCCTGCACTACCTCAGTGCAGTGTCGGGCGGAAGACTGTCTTGTCTGCCGCTCGAGCTGAAGCTGCGGGGCAAGTCCACGACGATGAGCTACCGATCAGCGATCTACTACGTCGATCTGGTGGTTCGGAGCGGGCTGACGCTCGAATCGGCGGTCGCAGAGGCGGTGGACCGACACGCCGCAAGAGCTGCGGCGGGGATCGACCAAGCTGCACTGGATGAGGCAGCGAGACAGGGCTTCGCAAATGGAGCCTTCGAGGATCTGGACGAAGACGTGCCGGCCGTGGTCGAGGAGTTTTATCCGTCAGGGCATGGCGAGGTTGCACAGGCTCCTGCGAAGGAAAGTCTCAAGGATAGGCTGGAAGCGCAAGCGTCTCGGTTGGTGTCGTAGGGGAGCAGTACCGGTACGGATCTGTATCAGGTACGGACAAGAGGCAGTTCAGGTCCTGAGCGGACATCGGATGGAACGGACCGGTTTGTGGGCGCAGAGGACGAGACATGCCAGGGAGCGAAAGCTCCCTGGCATGTAAGTGTTTGATTTTTCTTTGATCTGGTCGGTTGTGCGCGTCCCTGGAAAAAACCTGGATTTTTTTTCCCTGTACCCCCAACAGCAGCATATCGACACTGATCACGTCGGAGGCCAATCACCTTCGATAGGAAACCGGCCGGATTCCTTCCTGAAACGTTCAACACAACGAAGGAATCAACAAATGAAGCACATGACGTCCAGTCTGCGCCAGGGCGTAGACAAAAGCATGACTTTGGCCGAAGAGAACAACAGTGCTGGGAAAGCAGGTTGGCCGGATAGCCCGACGCTGCGCTTGAAGGAGCTGATCAAGCTGCTGCGTGTCAGCAGGAGCAAGGCCTACGAACTCATGAAGTCCGATCCGGACTTCCCGAAGGGCATTCCGCTTTATGACAGCGAACTGTCCCCGAAGTTCTACTGGACGCATGAGGCCATGGCATGGGCTGAAGGGCGTGCCGTCAAGTTCCGCCGTGCGAAGGAGGCGAAGTGATGATGACTAATTTCGTGAGCCACACCTCGCCGCTTGACGCACTCACGCACGCTCTTGGTGAGCAGTTGTCCAAGGGGAAGAACAAGCTTGAGCAGGATTTCAGGGAGGCCTATCCGATCCTGGAAGAGCACATAGCAAGGAAGATGCGCAAGAAGATCTTGGTAGATCAGTTCAATGCTGCGTACAAGCATGAGCTGAACCTGATTCAGTTCCGAAAGCTGCTCAAGGAGGAGCGTGCTCGTCGCCATGCGGATGGCGATGCTACCCGGTGCCAGAGTTGTGGCCAGCTGTTGGTCGAGGCAGAAGAAAACACCTCTGCTGAGACGACAGGGGAGGATGCATGATGACTACTAATCGGCAGCGTTATGCCCCCAAATATCCTCTGGAAACCTTTCACCATGTTGCTCGTGAGGCTGGTCTTGAGCTCCTCCGCAACGTGCAAGTTCCCGATGCCATGGTTGGCATGGGTCTTATCAATGCCATTTCGATGGCGTGCCAGGGGCTGATTGATGTCAAGTTGCCGACCGGACAGATCAGGCCCGTAACGCAGAACTTGATGCTTGTGGCTGAGTCTGGTGAGCGCAAGTCGACGGTGTTCGAGCTGCTGCAGGCACCTTTCCGCGATGCAGATACGAAGGCGATGACTGCGTTCAAGCAGCAGTCTGAGTCTTATGAGATCGAGCTTGGACTCTGGATGGCCAAGATGAAGGGCCTGAAGAGCGCGATCAGTAAAACGGTTGCCGGTGGTAAGTCTGTGGAAGCACTGGAGGCACAGCTGAAGGAGTATGCAGAAAAGAAGCCTCTGAAGCCTCGCCTTCGTTGCTTCCTCAGGCAAGACATCACGGCCAAGGCCATCATGGAAGCTGTGCAGGGTGATGGCGAATCCATCGCTATCACTACTGATGAAGGTCACATGTTGTTCAAGAGCGAGGCAATGGCGAATGTAGGCCTGCTCAATCGTCTCTGGGATTCACCAGGAATGATGCCGTTGGATCGTGCGGAAAACGAGCATCTGACTGCGATGAATCCGCGCGTGTCGGTGAGCATCATGACCCAGTACGAACCGCTCAAGCAGTTCCTCAATAGGCGAGGCTCTGTCGCAAAGGGGAGTGGACACTGGGCACGCTATTTGGTTGCGTGGCCTCGCTCCATGATGGGCTACCGGCGAATCGAGGACGTGGAGCCGGTATGGGAACATCTGCCGGCATTCCATGATCGGATCTCTGAGCTGTTGTACAAGTACAAGGAGCTGTCAGCTTCGGGAGTCATTACTCGTGAAGTGGTGTCCTTCTCCATCGATGCCAGGGCACGCTGGGTAGCACTGGCATCAGAAACTGAGTCTTTGCTGCGCGACGGGGAGTACTTGAGTGATATCAATGACTTCGCGGCAAAGATCATGGAGATCGTTGCTCGACTCGCTGCGTCGATGCAGTACTTCAGTGGAGAGGGTGGTGACATCACCCTCGATACGATCAATCGTGCCTTCGACATCGTTCGATGGCATGTTGAGGAGTACAAGCATCTGTTCTCGCCCGCGTTTGCGCTGGCTCAAGATCAGATTGATGCTCAAGCATTGGAGAGCTATCTCGCCACAAGGTGGTGGCAGGGGCGTAATTCCGATACATGCGCACCCAAGAACCAAGTTTTGCGCTGTGGGCCTGTACGTGACCGAGCAAGGCTGAATGCAGCTATCTCGCTTCTTCAAGCCCAGGGGGCAATCCAGATCTGCAGTGGGTACCGGGACAAGAGGGCGTATCTGCGCTTGATGAATCACTACTTTGACCGGAGGACGCTGTAAGCGGCCTTGATGCCAAGAGGGCCCCGACGATAGGTCGGGGCTTTTCTGCTGTGTTTAGTAGGTGCCATTGCGATTCTGCGACTTTGTCGCAGAATCGCTGGGTTAGGCACTTACCTCTCCCAGATTTTTAACTGCTGAAGCTGCCTTCACGGCTTTACGACATTGAGCATACTGCGACTTCTCGGCGTCGGCCATCTCCTTGACGAAGCGTTGGCCGAGGTGGCGCTCAGGGGACCTGGAAATGCCTTGATCACGCAAGCTGCGGTGGTCTACGCGAGTTGAATAACCGTTTTCTTCAAGGAACTGATTCTGGGTGTCCGCTACAAGTTTTCGCTGTGCAGTCACCTGCTGCTTCAACTCCATTGGGCTCTTTCCGCCACTATCCTTGCGGCATCCGCCTGCGGAAGGATTCTTGGCGTTGTAGCGGGCGAAGGTCTGTTCAGGTGTACGGGGGATGCCATCAGGCAGTCTGTCCGAGCACATCAGATGGATGTGCGGGTTCGGATCCCCACCGAGTTTTCCTTCAGGTGCATGGAGCGCGTACTGGTAGGGTTTGATCCCTGCGAGATTCTTTGCAAGCCGGTCGGCAAGTTCGACCTGCTGTTCAGTACTGAGCTCACTCGGAAGAGTGATTTCGTGTTCTCGGTAGACTGCTCCGTTGGCACGCTCATGCTTGTCAGCAACGCTCCAGAACCGTTTCGGATCATCTCCTGCCCATTCGGGCATGTTCCCATGTCCTGTTTGGATAAGGTCTTTCTTGTCACTATGAGATCCTTTACGATCGATATAGTTGGCGTGCCTGCGTGCGCTGCCTTTCTTTCCACTTTTGATGCTGTAATGGAAGCTTGCCATTGCTGTATCACCCTTTCTCTAAGGAGAATAAAAAAGCCGACAAGAGTGATTCTTGTCGGCTACCGGTAGATACTCATGATCGAAGATTGTTGTGATTAGATAGAAAGGGTAAGTGCGCGTACCATACCCTGCCTGTAATCTATCGTAAGTTCTATTTGATTCTATTCCCTTCGATGCCTTTCGTTCTTCGTGTTGTTACTTCGAAGGACGTGAGTGAGTTTCTACATATGTATAAGGGTGATGCAAGTTAAAAATTACATTGCATGCGAGGTGACTTGATCTTCGATGTATTGAATAAGGTCTTCGCAAAAAATGTTGATATCTGTCTCGTATTCGTTGCCTGCTTCAAGATCGAAATGAGAGTGAGCTATGGTCATGTGCTT
This sequence comes from Stenotrophomonas sp. HMSC10F06, assembly GCF_001807865.1. Classification (NCBI taxonomy): domain Bacteria; kingdom Pseudomonadati; phylum Pseudomonadota; class Gammaproteobacteria; order Lysobacterales; family Lysobacteraceae; genus Stenotrophomonas; species Stenotrophomonas sp. HMSC10F06. Next base: position 82,278 of record NZ_KV791303.1, read on the forward strand.
CAGATATGCGATCTGGAATCTCATAAATGCTTCCATTCGGTTGTTGCGTCCGAATAGTAATGAGAAGACGATGCAGTATCGATGATAGAGAGTAATCATTGCGCCTTGCGGAATGTAATCCTCTTCATACAGCTCTCGGATGTCTCTTGATGGATCCAGGTGGCTCAGTAGACGAGATACCGTTTTTTCACTAGAGATCTGCCCTTTCCAGTAGGGCGTGTACTTCGTTTTTATCTTCTTTTGTATCTTTATGGCTGATATGGCTGCGATGCAGTCTGCCATTGAGATATTGACGGCCTCGGGATCTGTTCTGTGCCACTCGTGGAAGACATAGGCATGCAGAACCTTCTGCGTTTCGTCAGCTATGTTTGGGATTTCGCTGGATCTAAATTCTTCACCAGTGGCTTGGTGAACCAGGCGTGCCAGCTCATTTGCATGGGTTTGCAGGAAGGCGTGGTAATCCCCCCGCAGGTTAGCCGCAGCCA
>NZ_KV791304.1:0-26291 GCF_001807865.1 Stenotrophomonas sp. HMSC10F06
GCTGAAGCTCCTCCAGCAACACAGTTGCTACCAACGTTCAAAAAAAACGCCGGCGTTCGCCGGCGTTTTTCGTCAAACACGGCCCGGATTACGGGGCCGCTTTAATCACCGCACAGGCCAGGCGCGCACCGGCATTGCCGGTCGGCTGGGTCTTGTAGTCATCCGCGTCGGCATGGACGATCAAGCCGCGGCCGATGATGTCAAAGCCATCCCCCTTGCCGATGTTGACGTTGGTCGACACCGGGGCGTCGACCACGGCGTTGCCCTGGGCGTCGGCCTTGATGTTGGGCATGTCGCCGCCGTGATGCGGTTCGCTGGCCACGCTGCCATGGTCTTCCTGGCCCGGGTTGAAGTGGCCGCCGGCGCTGGCGCCGTCCGGCGCGCTGCAGTCGCCCTTCTCATGGATGTGGAAGCCGTGCTCGCTGTTCGGCTTCAGGCCGCTGACCTGGCCTTTCACGTGCACCTTGCCGTCAACGACGCTGAAGGTCACGGTGCCTTTGACGTCATTGCCCTGGGTGGCCGCGAGATCGGCACTGGCGGTGTGGTTGGCATGGGCTTCGCTGGTCATCGCCGGCGGTGCCTCGGGGGTCGCTTCAGCGGTCGGCTGGGCGGCAGTGGCTTCGGCGGCCGGGGGGGCTTCAGGGGTGGTGTCGGCCGGCTTGTTGCAGGCGGTCAGGCCGAGCGCGGCGATGGCAGCGAACAGCGTGGTGTGGATCAGGCGCATGTGGATCTCCTTGCGGGTAGCGTTGATAGAAACGACGTCGTGGGAGGGCGCGATCAGCGCACGACCCGGATGACGCCGCAGGCAATGCGGGCGCCGGCGTTGCCGGCCGGCTGGCTGCGGTAATCGTCGGCGTTGGCGTGCACGATCAGTGCACGCCCGGCGATATCGGTGGCTGCGCCGCCGCCAAGCGTAACCGCTGGCAGGCGGATGTCGACATTGACGCGACCCTGCGCATCGGCGCGCAGGTTGTCCATGTCACCGGCGTGATGCGCACCGGCACTGTTGCGGCCGTGCGGCTGACCGGCGGGATTGAAATGCGCGCCAGCGCTGCTCGCGTCGACCGCACTGCAGTCGCCGCGCTCATGCACGTGGAACCCGGCCACCTGCAGCGGCTGCAGGCCACCGATGACCCCGGTGATGTGCACGCCGCGGGCATCCGGCACCAGCGCCAGGCGACCACTGACCAGACTGGCCGAGGCCGGCGACAGGTTGGCCTCGGCCATCTGCGCGGTGCTGACCACCGGTACGACGGGGGCGACGGGGCGCGGCGGCGGTGTGCTGCCGCAGGCGGCCAGACCGACCGTGATCGCCGCAGCGAGGACGACATGGGAACTGCGCATGGGAAGACTCCTTGGTTGCAAACTAACCGTGTGCTCGTCCACAGGCCATGAAAGCGGCCCGGACATGGCGCACACGCGGTGTGGACATGCGGTTCATCCGCCGCGACGGCGGCCGGCGCCGAGCTTGCGGGTCAGGGTGTTGCGGCCCATGCCCAGCCGCGCGGCGGCCTCGGCACGGCGGCCGTGGGTGATCTGCAGCGCCGCTTCGAGCAGGGCCTGGTCGACCCGGTCACGCACCTGCGCGTGCAGGCCTTCGGCACCTTCGGCCAGACGCTGGCGCGCCCATGCCGAGAGCAACGTTTCCCACTGCCCCGGATCGCCGGCACTGCGCGAGCGCGGTGCGCCGGCACCGCGGTGCAGTGCGCTGTCCACATCGGCCACGCCGATGCTGTCGGCCGCGGCAAGCGCCGCCATGCGCCAGCACACGTTCTCCAGCTCACGCACGTTGCCGGGCCAATCGTGTTCGCGCAGCGCCTGCAGCGCCGCCGCGGTCAGCCGCTTGGGTGGCGTATCCAGTTTGCGCGCGGCCGCGGCCAGGAAGGTCTCGGCCAGTTGCGCGACATCGTCGCGACGCTCACGCAGCGGTGGCAATCGCAACCGCACCACATCCAGCCGGTGCAGCAGATCGGCGCGGAAGCGCCCCTGCGCGACCAGCGTTTCCAGATCCTGATGGGTCGCGGCGATCACACGCACATCGACCCGGATCAACTCGCGCCCGCCGACGCGGAAGAACTCGCCCTCGGCCAGGACGCGCAGCAGGCGCGTCTGCAGCGGCAACGGCATGTCGCCGATTTCATCCAGGAACAAGGTGCCGCCATTGGCCTGCTCGAAGCGGCCGATATGGCGACGCTGTGCACCGGTGAACGCACCCGCCTCGTGGCCGAACAGCTCGCTCTCCAGCAACTCGGACGGAATCGCCGCGGTATTGAGGGCGACGAACGGCCCCTGCACGCGCGGCGACTCGTGGTGCAGCGCATGCGCGACCAGCTCCTTGCCGGTGCCGGTTTCGCCGTTGATCAAGACCGACAACGGCGCCTGCGCGAGGCGCCCGATCGCGCGGAACAGCGCGCGCATCGCCGGCGTATCGCCGACCAGCTGCGGACGCTGATCGGGCGGTATCGTGCTGGCGGTCTCGCTCGGCTCGGCCAAGGTGACATCCGGGGCCGGCAGGACGCGCTGCGCCAGGGCGACCGCATCGTCCAGATCGAATGGCTTGGACAGGAACTCCTGTGCACCGCCGCGGAAGGCACCTGCGGTGCTCGCCACATCGGTATAGGCCGACATCACGATCACCGGCAGCTGCGGATGCGCTGCCTTGAGCTTGTCGAGCAACACCAGCCCATCATCGCCGGGCATGCGGACATCGGTGAACAGCAGATCCGGCGGCACCTGCTCGGCGAGCATCGCCAGCGCGGCAGCCGCACCGTCGAACCCTTCGACACGGTAGCCGGCCTCGCGCAGCGCGGTGCACAGCACGAAGCGCACCGCGCGGTCATCGTCGACCACCCAGACGCGGTGGGCAGTGGTATCGACCTGGTCAGCCATGAGTGGCGGTGTCCTCGGCGGGGGTGCCCTGCCCGATCGGCAGCAGCACGGTGAATACGGTATGGCCCGGGCGCGAGCGGTAGGTCAGGGTGCCGCGATGCTCGCGCGCGACCTGCTGCGCCAGCGCCAGGCCCAGCCCGGTGCCCTCGGCACGACCACTGACCAGCGGCAGGAACAGGTGCTCGGCCAGGTCTTCGGGCACGCCACGGCCGTCATCGGCGATTTCCAGCCGCAGTGCCAGCGGGTGCAGCTGATCGGTGATCCGCACGCCGTGCTCCACGCGCGTGCGCAGGGTGACGGTGCCCGCACCGGCCTGGATCGCATTGCGGACCAGGTTCCACACGGCCTGGGTGAGGCGGTCGGCGTCGCCATCGAACTCGGGAATGCTGGGGTCGTAATCGCGCTGCATCCGGACGGCCCAGCCACCCTCGCTCTCGGCCAGGCGCAGCACGCGCTCCAGCGAGGCATGGATGTTGAGCGCTGCATGCGGCGCGGCCGGCGCCGGCGACAGCAGCTGCTCGAGCAGGCCGTTGAGGCGTTCGATCTCCGAGCCGATCAGCTCGATCAGTTCACGCTCGTCCGGATCGCGTTGCGCGTTGCGCCGTGCCAGCAGCTGGGCCGCGCCTTTCAACCCGGCCAGCGGGTTACGCAGCTCGTGCGCCAGACCCTTGAGCGCGGCACTGAGCGCGCTGGGCAGCGCCTGCGTGGGATCCAGCCCCGGGAATTCATCGACCGGATGCGCCTCCAGCAACCAGCCACCCTCGTCCCAGCGGCTCAGCCAGCCCTCGGCAAAGCGCGGCGCATCGCCCGGCAGCGCCAGGGCCAGCCGGTGCAGGCGCAGGGTGTCGCGCTCGTCACGGGCCAGGAAGTGGGCCAGGGCGTCGCCCTGGGCCTCCAGCGAGGCCATCGGCTGGCCCAGCAAGCGCCGCACGCTCACGCCCAGCCAGCGCGCGAAGGCGGGATTGCAGCCCACCAGGCGGCCACTGGCATCGGCCCAGGCGACCGGGGTGCCGAGGGCGTCGAGGGCGGGAGGCGGGAGCGCGGTGGTCATTGCACCAATGTAGTGCAAAACGGCAAGCCTGTTGATCCCGGTTTCCTGCCTCGCTCACGCATGCTGCAGGATGTTGACCAGCCGGCCCAACGGATCGCGGAGGTAGAACCGACGCACGCCCCACGGTTCGTTGGCTGGGCCATAGGCGATGGGGAGGTTGGCCGCGTTCACCCGACGAAGCAGTTCGTCCAGATCGTCGACCTCGATGGAGAGATCGGGCACGGCGGTACCGGAGCCGCCTTCGGACGCCACACTCACCTGGACGGTCATATCCGCGGATCCCGCATAGGTGCGGATCCAGCCGTGATCCATGACCAGCTCCAGGCCGAGGATGTCCCGATAGAAACTGTCCGCGGCGGACGGATCGGACGCGGCGATATTGGCGATGATGCGTTTGACCTTCATGAGCCCTCCCGGGCGCTGCAACAACCGCACGTATACCCGCCTCCACCAGATCCGCGCGTCGTCAGTTCGCCGTGACCGGCGCCTTCGGCAACGCCACGCCCTTCGGCCACAACATCCAGATCGTGCCCTTCTGCTTCATGTGCCCCGCCAGTTCGCCGGCCGCATCGCCGGTGCCCCAGAACAGGTCCGCGCGGACCTCACCGGTGATGGCACCGCCGGTATCCTGCGCGGCGACCGGGCGCACCAGCGCGGTGCCGCCCGGGCGCGTGGTGGACAGCCACAGCAGGCTGCCCAACGGCACCACGTTGCGATCCACGGCAACGCTGTAGCCGGCGGTCAGCGGCACGTTCAACGAGCCGCGCGGGCCTTCGTCGCTGTCCGGGCCGCGGGTGAAGAACACATAGCTGGGATTGCTGGCAAGCAGTTCGGGCACACGGGTCGGGTGGGCATCGGCCCAGGCGCGGATGGCGGCCATGCTGACGTCGGCTTGCTTCAGTTCACCCTGCTCCACCAGCCAGCGGCCGATGGGGCGATAGGGATGGCCATTCTGGTCGGCGTAGGCGATCCGCAGCTGACGGCCATCGGCCAGCTGGACGCGGCCCGATCCCTGGATCTGCAGGAACTGCAGGTCCATCGGGCTGGTCAGCCAGGCCAGTACGGGTGCCTTGACGCCGTTCGCGGCGATCCGCGCGGCATCGTCATACGGCTTGAGCACGCGCCCTTCCACGCGTCCGCGCAGGCGCTTGCCCTTGAGTTCGGGATAAAGACTCTCGAGCTGGACGCTGATCATGTCGTCGGGCACACCGTACACCGGCACCGCCGCCTTGGCGGTGCGGGTGAGGCTGCCGGCATAGATCGGCTCGTAGTAACCGGTGATCAGGCCATCGGCCCGGTTGCCACCGGCGCGCAGGGCATAGACGTCGAGATTCGCCTGCAGGAACTGGCGGATGGCGGCCGGCGTGGTGGCAACCTTGGCGGCCGCGGCGCAGGTGGGTGCCCAGTTGGCCTCTGTCTTCAGGCGCGGGCAGGCACTGCGCCAGGCGGCGAAGCCGGCCTGCAGATCGGCGTCCGCGACGGCGGGCAATGCGTTCCAACTCGTCTTTGCGTAGGTGCTGGTGGGCACGGTCGCTGGCGATGACGCAGGGCGCTGCGGCGCGACCGCGCAGGCGCTCAACATGGCCAACCCGACCCCCGACAGCGCGGCGTGCTTGAGTGCGTGGCGAAGGGAATCGGACTTCATGGGCGGCGTTCCTGTTGCAGCAGCAGCGAGTGCAGGATGCGGGCGTCTTCGGCATCAAGATCTGCGGGAAGATCGTCGCGCCCGCGGAAGCGGCGATGGAAGGCGCCGACGGCGGCCGCCCGGTCGTCCATCGGGTAGCCGAAGGCCTGCAGGGCCATCCAGGCATCAAAGCCGGCCGGTGCCGGGCCATCGGCTGCGCGCGGCCATACGCCGAAACCGGCTTCGGCCAGTTGCTGCCACGGGAAGAAACGGCTGGGATCCTGCTTGCGCGAGGGGGCCAGATCGGCATGCGCGATGATCTGGCTGGGCGGAATGCGCAGGCGCGTGCACAGGTCATCCAGCAGGCGGATCAGGGCCGCGATCTGTGCCGGTGCGAACGGCGTGTCGCCATCGTTGTCGATCTCGATGCCGATCGAGGCCGAGTTGAGATCGGTGATCGTCCCCCAGCGACCGGGACCGGCATGCCAGGCGCGCCGGTCATCGCCGACCAGTTGGTAGATGTGGCCATCGGCCCCGACCAGATAGTGCGAACTGACCTTGCCGCCGCTGTTGGCGCTGCGCAGCGTGTCCAGGCTCTGCTGCACGGAATGCTGATCGGTGTGGTGCAGCACGATCACCACCGGCGCGCGCGCGTTGTGGTTCGGCGACGGCACCCAGGTGGCGAGCGGGCTGCGGACCTCGGTGCTGGCGCAGGCGGCGAGCAGCAGAAGGGCGAGCAGTGCGAGGGAAGTACGGGTCACGTGCATGCCTGCATTGTGCGTGATTGCACGATCAGCTGCCAAAGCACGGTAATGCCCGGCAGGCGCCCACAAAAAACCGGCGACCCGAAGGCCGCCGGCAAAGGTAGAACATCTCTCTCGTTTCTAATGCGGTAGCGCGCGCGGATCAGGCCTCGTAGGCCGACTCGCCGTGCGAGGTGACGTCCAGGCCGGTGCGCTCTGCTTCTTCAGTGACGCGCAGGCCAAACACCATGCGCACCACCAGCAGGATCAGCACGGTGGCTACGGCACACCAGACGATGGTGAAGCCGACGCTGACCAGCTGCACCCAGACCTGGTGGCCGATGTCCAGGTCGGCCTTGGTGCCGCCCAGCGATTGCGCGCTGAACACACCGGTGAGCAGCGCACCGACGATGCCGCCGATGCCGTGCACGCCGAACACATCGGCGGTGTCATCGACCTTGAGCAGGCGCTTGAGGCCGGTGACGCCCCAGACGCAGACCACGCCGGCGACCAGGCCGATCACGATCGCGCCCAGCGGGCCGACGGTGCCGCAGGCCGGGGTGATGCCGACCAGGCCGGCGACGGCGCCGGAGGCAGCGCCCAGCGCGGACGGCTTGCCCTTGCTGACCGCTTCGACCAGGGTCCAGCCCAGTACCGCGGCGGCGGTGGCGAGGATGGTGTTGATGAAGGCCAGCGAGGCGACGGTGTCGGCGGCGGCGGCCGAGCCGGCGTTGAAGCCGAACCAGCCCACCCACAGCAGCATCGCGCCGATGTAGGTGAACGGCACGTTGTGCGGCTTCAATGCGGTCTGGCCGTAGCCGATGCGCTTGCCGACGAAGTACGCCCCCACCAGGCCCGCCACGCCGGCATTGATGTGGACCACGGTGCCACCGGCGAAGTCGATCGCGCCCATCTCACCCAGATAGCCGCCGCCCCACACGATGTGCGCCATCGGGATGTAGCTCAGGGTGAACCACAGGGCCGAGAACAGCAGCACGGCCTTGAACTTGATGCGCTCGGCGAACGCACCGACGATCAGCGCGGTGGTAATGCCGGCGAAGGTCGACTGGAAGGCGACGAACAGGTAGTCCGGCAGGCCGGCGATCGGCGTGTTGCCGACGGTATCCGGGCCGAAGCCCTTGAGGAAGGCGAACTCGGTGAACGAGCCGAAGAAGGCGTTGCCTTGGCTGAACACCGCGCTGTAGCCGTAGGCCACCCACAGCATCAGCACCAGCGAGAACACCACCAGGATCTGGCTGAGGATGGACAGCACGTTCTTGGAGCGCACCAGGCCGCCGTAGAACAGGGCCAGGCCCGGCACCACCATCAGCAGCACCAGCAGGGTGGAGGTGAGCATCCAGGCGACATCGCCGTGATCGAACGTGGCCGCCGCGGCGGCTTCGGCGACCGGGGCGGCCGTGGCTTCCGGCGTGGCCGGCAGCGGCTCGACCGCGACCGTCTCCGACGGTGCCGGGGTAACCTGGGCCTGGGCGTGCGCACTGGTGGAGAAGGCACCGACGGCCAGCGCGCTGAGCACCATCATCAGGCACACGGCATGGAACCGGGCTTGCCACCCGGTGAACAAAGAGGTCTTCATTGTGGGCTCCGAGTGGGGTTAGAGCGCGTCAGCGCCGATTTCGCCGGTGCGGATGCGGACGACCTGTTCGACCGCGGTGACAAAGATCTTGCCGTCGCCGATCTTGCCGGTGCCGGCCGCGGTCTGGATGGCCTCGACCACGGCCTCCAGGCGATCGTCGGTCACGACGGTCTCGATCTTGATCTTCGGCAGGAAATCCACGACGTACTCCGCGCCGCGATACAACTCGGTGTGGCCCTTCTGGCGCCCGAAGCCTTTGACTTCGGTCACGGTGATGCCCGACACGCCAGCGTCGGAGAGGGCCTCGCGGACCTCGTCGAGCTTGAACGGCCGGATGATGGCGGAGATCAGTTTCATGCGCATATCCCGATGGTGGATGGAACCGGCCCGCATGGGGCCGATGTCAGGTCAACCGGCGGCCACTTGCACATGGCCGCCGGTCGTTGCGCCGAACGTTGCATGGGCCACGCCGTTGCCGACGCCCGAAGGGCGACGCCAGCGGTGACGCGGGAGGGAGGAAGGGCCCATGACACGCGTCCGGTCTCTTGCCCCTGGTGGTAGAGCGGACCAACGGTCCGCTCTACCTTTTTCAGCGGACCGACGGTCCGCTCTACAACATGGTCGCCTTGCCGGCTCCCCAGCCGGAAAAGCGGCGACGATGACGAAGGGTGGGAGGGAAATCCTTCGTCATCGTCACCTGTTGCTCAGTTCGCGTAGTACATCTGGTACTCGAGCGGGTGGGTCGCCGCGCGGAACTTGGTGACTTCCTGCATCTTCAGCGCGATGTAGCCGTCGATGAAGTCGTCGCTCATCACGCCACCGGCCTTGAGGAACTCGCGGTCCTTGTCCAGCGCTTCCAGGGCCTGGTCCAGCGAGGAGCAGACCTGCGGGATCAGCTTCTCTTCTTCCGGCGGCAGGTCGTACAGATCCTTGTCGCTCGGTGCGCCCGGGTCGATCTGGTTCTTGATGCCGTCCAGGCCGGCCATCATCAGCACGGTGAAGGTCAGGTAGCCGGACTGGATCGGATCGGGGAAGCGCATTTCGATGCGGCGCGCCTTCGGGTTGGACACCCACGGAATGCGGCACGAGGCGGAACGGTTGCGGGCCGAGTAGGCCAGCATCACCGGGGCTTCGAAGCCCGGGACCAGGCGCTTGTAGCTGTTGGTGCCGGAGTTGGCGAAGGCATTGATCGCCTTGGCGTGCTTGAAGATGCCGCCGATGTACCACAGCGCCAGCTGGCTCAGGCCGCCGTAGCCATCACCGGAGAACAGGTTGGTGCCGCCCTTGGAGAGCGACTGGTGCACGTGCATGCCGCTGCCGTTGTCGCCGACCAGCGGCTTGGGCATGAAGGTGGCGGTCTTGCCGTTGCGGTGGGCAACGTTCTTGATGACGTGCTTCATGCGCAGCAGTTCATCGGCCTTCTGCACCAGGGTGCTGAACTTGGTGCCGATTTCGCACTGGCCGGCGGTCGCCACTTCGTGGTGCTGCACTTCCACTTCGATGCCGACCTGTTCCAGGGTCTTGCACATTTCCGCACGCAGGTCGTGCAGCGAATCGGTCGGCGGGACCGGGAAGTAGCCGCCCTTGACGGCCGGACGGTAGCCGCTGTTGGCGCCGTCGTACTTGTCACCGGTGCTCCAGGCCGCTTCTTCGGAATCGATCTTGAAGAAGGTGTGGCCCATGTCGTTGGCGAAGCGGACCGAATCGAAGATGAAGAACTCCGGCTCCGGACCGAAGAAGGCCTGCTCGGCGATGCCGGAGGACTTCAGGTAGGCCTCGGCGCGCTTGGCGATGCCGCGCGGGCAGCGGCCGTACGGCTGCATGGTGGCCGGATCGAGGATGTCGCAGCTGATGACCAGGGTCGGGTCGGCGTAGAACGGGTCGATGTAGGCGCTGGACGGGTCCGGCAGCAGGACCATGTCCGACTCGTTGATGCCCTTCCAGCCGGCGATCGAGCTGCCATCGAACATCTTGCCTTCTTCAAACAGCGACGGCTCCACGATGCTGACCGGGAAGGTGACGTGCTGCTCGATACCACGCATATCGACGAAACGCAGGTCGACGAACTCGATCTGGTTGTCCTTGATCAGCTTCTCAACATTTTCCACGGACATCGGTGAAACCTCAGATGGGTGATTGCCTGAGTGGATAGAGCAATCCCCGTGCCAACTTTTCAGACTTCACAAACCCTTGATTTCACTGGGCTGCCCGACCCCGCAGTGCACGGCTATCCGCACCAAAATAGTGCGCGCCCTGCACCACGCACACATTTGGTGCGGGACGCGGATGTTTTATGCTGCCTCCCGATTTCACCCATTCCGAGCCCCAGCCCCCCGATGTCCGACCTGCTCTCCGCCCTCCTTCTGGGCATTCTTGAAGGCCTCACCGAATTCCTGCCGATCTCCAGCACCGGCCACCTGCTGATCGCCCAGCACTGGTTGGGCGCACGCTCGGACTTCTTCAACATCATCATCCAGGCCGGCGCGATCCTGGCGATCACGCTGGTGTTCCGGCAGCGGCTGTGGACCCTGGCGACCGGCCTGCATGAGCGCGCCAACCGCGATTACGTGCTCAAGCTCGGCACCGCCTTCCTGGTCACCGCCGTGGTCGGCCTGCCGGTCCGCCTGGCCGGCTGGGAACTGCCGGAGACGGTCACGCCGGTAGCCTGGGCACTGATCATCGGCGGCCTGTGGATGATCCTGGTGGAGGCCTACACCGCACGCCTGCCCGAGCGCGATGAGGTGACCTGGAAGGTCGCCATCCTGGTCGGTGTGGCGCAGGTGGTGGCCGGTGTGTTCCCGGGCACCTCGCGGTCGGCGGCGGCGATCTTCATCGCGATGCTGTTCGGCCTGAGCCGCCGCGCGAAAGCCACCGAGTTCGTGTTCCTGGTCGGCATCCCGACCATGTTCGCCGCCAGCGGCTATGCCTTCCTGGAACTGGCCAAGGACGGCAAGCTCGCCAGTGAGAACTGGACCGACGTCGGCGTGGCCTTCCTTGCCGCGGTCGTCACCGGCTTCATCGTAGTGAAGTGGTTGCTGGGCTACATCAAGTCGCACAAGTTCACGGCGTTCGCGGTCTACCGCATCGCACTGGGCGCGGCCTTGCTGCTCTGGTTGCCCGCTGGCAACTGAACGGCCCGGCGCCGACCTGACCCCGTTGGGGGCGCGTCGGCGTTTTTCCCCAGGTTCCCAAGGAGATGTACATGAAACGCACCCTGATGCTGATGCTGCCGCTGGCCCTGATGGCCGCCTGCAGCAACCCTTCCACCGCCCCGGCCGGCCGCGATGACCTCGCCCCGGCACCGACCGCCGCCGCCGACCAGGCTGCCGTGGCCCGCCTGGATGTGCAGCGCCTGCAGGGCAGCCATTGGCGCCTGGAATCGGCCACCGATGCAAGCGGCAAGCGCATCGATGCGCTGTTCGCCCGCGCCGACAAGCCGGTCACGCTGGACTTCAAGGATGACCGCATCGCGATCAGCAACACCTGCAACCGCATGGGCGGGGGCTACACGCTGGCCGATGGTTCGCTGACCGTCTCGCCGATGGCCTCGACCATGATGGCCTGCACCGACAAGAACCTGATGGCGCTGGACCAGGCCGTCGGCAGCCGCCTGGAAGGCGCGCTCAAGACCGAGCTGGGCGATGCCGGCCAGCTGACCCTGCGTACCGCCAACGGCGATGTGCTGGTGTTCACCCCGGAGCCGACCGCTGAGACCCGCTACGGCGGCGAAGGCGAAACGGTGTTCCTGGAGGTGGCCGCGCAGACCAAGCCGTGCCCGCACCCGCTGATCCGCGACAAGCAGTGCCTGCAGACGCGCGAGATCCGCTACGACGCCAACGGCATCAAGCAGGGCGAGCCGGGCGAGTGGCAGAACTTCTACGACGTCATCGAGGGCTACACCCACGAAGACGGCGTGCGCAACGTGGTGCGCGTGAAGCGCTACACGATCGCCAACCCACCGGCCGATGCCTCGTCCAACGCTTACGTGCTGGACATGGTGGTCGAGTCGGCGAACGAGAAGAAATAAGAACGCAGAAGGGCGGCCGCTGGCCGCCCTTCTTCATCCTGTAGTGCCGGCCGCTGGCGGGCTCCGGACTGTAGTGCCGGCCGCTGGCCGGCTCCCGACAGCGCAGTACCGACCAACGGTCGGTACCTACCGGATGTAACGCCGACCAACGGTCGGCATCTACCGGATGTGGTGGCGACCAACGGTCGGCACCCACCGGGGGATCACGCCAGCGCCGGGTTCAACGTATACGTGCCATGCAGCGATGCTTCGGCCAGCACGTGCCCGTGCATCGCATGCAGCACATCGGCAGCCGTAAACGGCGTGGGCAGCTCCAGCTGCGCCACGTCCAGCGCGAACACGCGGAAGAAGTAGCGGTGCACGCGCTCGTCGTTGAACGGCGGGTACGGGCCGTCATAGCCCAGGTACTGGCCGGCCATGTCCGGATTGCCGGCGAACCAACCGGTGAAATCGTTCAGGCCCTGGCGGCTGCCCGCCGGGCCGGCCGGCTGGGTCTTGCCGCGCACGGTGAAGCCGTCGCTGCAGCTGCCCGCGGCCAGCGCGCGCACATCGGCCGGAATATCGGCCATCGCCCAGTGCGCGAAGTGCGCACGCGGTTGATCGCGTGGCACCGTGCAATCCTGGCGGCCGACCGTATCGGGCACGGTCGGCACATCCGGGTCGATGCACAGCAGCGCGAACGACCGGGTGCCGGCCGGCACATCGTGCCAGGCCAGCTGCGGGTTGCGGTTGGGGGCGAAGCCTTCGGCATCGCCGGCCGCGAAGGTGGCGGCGATCGGTTGGCCGTTGGTGATGCTGTCACTGCTCAGATGCATACAGGTCTCCTCATTCTTCCGGGTAACCCAGGCGCACCGCGACCGAGGTCAGCAGCGCGAACGCCGGCCCCATCACCTCGCGGTAATCGCGCCAGTGGCCGGGGGCCATGCGGGCCGGGCCCAGCGTGCCGGCCGGCGGGAAACGCATGCCGAAGTGGGCACCGAGGTACTCGGCCATCGCCTGCGGATCGTTGCCGATCTCGTCGATCTTCAACAGCGCGTGCGGGTACAGGCTCTGCTCGTGCAGGGTGGCGACCTGGGCCAGCGCACGCGCCAGCCATTCGGCCGCTTCGTGCACCGAGGTCACCGCGAGCGGGGCCGGGGCACTGAAGGCGATCCACTCCAGCAGCATGTCGCGCGGGTCGCGCAGCACGATGACCAGGCGTGCCTCCGGCAGCTGGGGGCGCAGCGCCCACAGCAGCGCGTTGTCCCACCACAGCAGCCAATCGATCACCGCCCCGTCGGCGATGCCCCGGGCTGGCAACTGGCTGCGCCACTGCTCCACCAGTGCCTCGGGCGTGAGCTTGCCGGTCGAGAGCTCCTGCAGCGTGTGATAGCGCTGGAAGGGATCGTTGGGCGGCGTCGGCCCGAAGCGGTCACCACGCATCACCGGGCTGGCGGCGGCCATCGCGGCGACCACGCGTTCAACGCCGGAGCCGGGTGCGCCCCAGATGAACAGCGGGGCGATCGCATTGTCTTCAGCCACCGGCGCAAGGTCCGGCCAGCTCAGCGGTGCCTTGGCCTGCGGCGGCAGCGGCAGGCGCTGCGGCGCCTCGGCCGCATGCAGGTCGACCCACGTCCGCAGCGCATCCTGGTACTGGCCGGCACGGTCCTGCACAGAGCCCAGCCAGGCGCGCAGCCCCGCCCGGGCATCCTCCGGGGCCGTGTCCAGCAGCGCCTGCACGCGCGCGATCGCGGCAGCCGGCTCACGCGTGAGCAGTCCATCGACCAGGCGCACTTCACCGGAAACCCGGCCCGGCTCCAGCGCGACGATGCGCTCGGCCACGGCCTCGGCCTGGTCGGCTTCGTTGTTCATGTCGTGCAGGCGCAAACGCGTTTCCAGTGCCGGCAGGTGCTCCGGCATGGCCTGCAGCCAGCGTTCGCCCACGGCCACCGCTTCCGGGCCACCCACCGGTTCCACGGTAAGGCGCGCCATCCACAGGTCATGCACCTCGGGATGATCGGCCAAGGTCGCATCCAGCGTCTCGCGGGCCTGCTGTTCACGGCCCAGGCGCTGCCACGCCATCAGCAGCAGCTGCAGCGTGTGCCGATCGGAGGGCCACTGCGCCAGCACCGGCAGCAGGTGCTCCAGCGCCTGCAACGGCTGGCCGGCCTGCAGTTCGAGCTCGCCGGCCAGGCGGCGCATGGCCGGCGTATCGCCGCCGGGCACGGCCAGGACCTGGCGCATCATGTCCGCTGCGCTCTCCAGGTTGCCCTGGCGCAGCGCGAGCTGGACGACCAGCCCCTGCAGGGCGGTGGTGGCCGGATTCAGGGCAAGTACCCGGCGGAAGGCCTGCTCGGCGAAGGCCAGCATGTCCTTGCCCAGGTAGGCAAAGCCCAGTGCGTAAAGCACCCGGGCATCATCCGGCAGCGCCTGGCTGGCCGCCGAGAGCTGGGCCAGCGCGCGATCCACCTCACCCCGGCGCAGCGCGACCATGCCCGAGAGGGCGGCCAGTTCCGGATGTTCCTCATCCACGCGCAGGCCCAGGCGGGTCAGGCGGTCGGCGTCGTCCACATCATTGCGGGCCAGTGCCAGGTGCGCCTGCATCACGTACGCGGACAGTTCGTTGGGGTTGAGTTCGGCGGTGCGGTCCAGCGCCGAGCCGGCCGCGTCGAACTGGCGCAGGGCCAGCAACAGGCCGGCCTGCTGCAGATGCAGGTCGGCGTTGTCCGGCGCCAGCGTCAGGGCCTGCTGCAGGCTGGCCAGCGCGTCATCGAACTGGCCCTGCTGCTGCAGCGACAGCGACAGCCAGCGGTGCGCCTGCGGCTGCTCCGGCTCGGCCGCGATCCACTCGCGCGCCAGCTGCACGGCATCGTCCACCGCATTGCGGCGCAGGGCTTGGAGAATCTGGTCTTGCATGACGGTCCGAACTCGAGGGCAAACCCCGATTGTAGCGGGGCCGGCCGGCCAGAACGGCTGTCAGGCCGGCGTGTTCGCCTCGATCCGCAGCCGCTGGGCCACCCAGCGTTCGGAGAAGCCATCACCACGCCAGTTTTCCAGGAAGCCGCAGTGGCCACCCCACGGGGCGATTTCCAGGTGGGCGTGGGCCGGCAGCCGCCAGCCGTTGAAGGTGGCGAACGGGATCACCGGGTCATCCTGCGCCATCAGGATGTCGGCCGGCACCTGCAGCCCGGCCAGGCGGTCGCCCGCGATGGAGTAACCATCGAAGTAGGCCTGCAGCGAACCGAACTCGGTGTGGTGCTCGACCAGCCAGGCGGTCAGCGCGCGGATGTCCAGCTTGAGCACGCGGTCGTCCCAGTCGCTCAGCTCGGGGAACAGATCGCGCTTGCGACGCAGCGAGCCGGCCCATTTGCGCCGGAAGTACCAGTCGTACATCGCCGGGCCGTTCTCGATGCTCTCCATCGTGATCGCCGGGTCCAGCACCGGGCACACCGAGGCCACGCGGCGCAGCGGCACGCCGGCCGAGGGCGCGCGCAGGGCCAGGCGCAGCACGAAGTTGCCGCCCAGCGAATAGCCGGCGGCGACCAGCGGCAGCTCGGGCCAGCGGCGGGCGATGTCACCGGCTGCGTGCACCACTTCATCGATGCGGTTGGAGTGGAAGATGCCCGGGTTGAGGTGGTGGGTATTGCCATGGTCGCGGAAATTCAGCCGCACCACGTCGTAGCCTTCTTCCAGCAGCCGCGCGGCGGTCATGCGCATGTAGCTCGATTCGGCACTGCCTTCCCAACCATGCAGCAGCAGCGCCATGCCGACCGGCTGGCGCCCCTGGAGGTAGCTGTGCCAGCCCTGCAGGCGCACGCCTTCACCGCCATCGAGGATCAGCTCGTCGGTGTGCGCGCCGGTCGCCGCCAGCAGCACCAGCCCGCGCTGCATCCGTATCCGGCTCGAGCTGAGCATCGACTGCAGGTGCGGGTTGCGCAGCCAACGCGGGGGGTGATAGTCGGCAGCGGTCAACATGGGCGCGAGCCTGCTCCCGGCCGCGACGCTGGCGTGTGAAGGACCACCACCGCTTACTCGGCGGACATGGCCGCCAGGATGCGCGCGCGCGAGGTTTCCGCGATGCGGCGACGGCCTTCCAGATCGTGGGTATCAATGGGCGCGAGGAAGTGCACCTCGGCCCGCCGTGCCGGCTCTCCCAGCAGACGCAGGAAGTTGGCGAAGAAACTCTCTTTCGGGCCGAACGCGACAATGGTCTGCGCGTCACCGCGCCAGCCGTAGCGCAACGCGACCGGCTGCACCGGGACCTGGGTCTCGACCGCGGCCTGGAAGATGCGCGCATGGAAGGGGCCGACTTCATGGCCACCGCGGGTGCGCCCTTCCGGGAACACGCCCACTGCCTTGCCCTCGCGCAGGCGCACGACCATTTCCTGCATCACCCCACCCAGCGACTCGGTGCTGCCGCGCTGGTGGAAGATGGTCTGCCCGCGCGCGGCCAGCCAGCCGACCACCGGCCAGCCGGCGATCTCCTGCTTGGCCACGAAGCCCATCATGCGCTGGCTGTGCAGCATCGAAATATCGACCCAGCTGACATGGTTGGCCACGAACAGCACCGCACCCGGCAGCGGTGTGCCGATCCGGTGCAGGCGGAAGCCGAAGATCCACATCAGCCCGCCCGACCAGGCGTTCACCGCCGCATGCTCGAACGTGCGCTGGCCCACGCGCACGCGCCCCCACGGCGGCAGCATGGCGATCAGCAGCATCGGCAGGAACAGTAACAGGTGGACCAGCAGCAGCGGTACGCGGTACAGGTAACGGCACACACGCGCCACGCCGCCACGTGAGGCCGGAGTGGGGGAATTCATCCGCGAACGATACCCGAGCGCCGCAGGCTCTGCCAGCGGAATCCGGACAAATCGATGGCAGGCCCAAGCCAGCCGCCGCACGCTGTCAAGCCAACGGCCACCGGCGGCACAACGGCCGTGCGCACATGCGCCGGCGCACTGTCATGAGCCACGCAACACAGCATCCGTGCCATGCGTGCGATCAGCCCGGGCGCACCGCGGGCACCACCGCCAGGGTCAACCGCGACGTGCAGACCAGCTTGCCGGCCGCGTCCTCGATGCGGATGTCCCACACCTGGGTGCTGCGCCCCACATGGACCGCACGCGCAGTGCCGGTGACCGTGCCGGCGCGCACCGCGCGGATGTGGTTGGCATTGATCTCCAACCCGACGCAGACCTCCCTGGTGGTATCCACGCACAGGTTGCCGGCGCTGCTGCCGAGGGTTTCGGCCAGCACGACCGATGCCCCGCCATGCAGGATGCCGTACGGCTGGCGGGTGCGTTCGTCCACCGGCATGGTGGCGCTGATCCAGTCCTCGCCCGCGGCGGTGAACACGATGCCCAGGTGCTCGATGAGCGTGTTGCGGCTGAGCGTGTTGAGCGCCTGGATCGACACCGCGTCGCGGAATACCTGGGGCATGCAGCTTCTCCGTGGGGTTGCAGATTTACAGAATCGGAACCAGCCCGGCGCCGAAGGCGGTGAGCATGCGCACCAGCAGCCACTTCGGCCCGACATTCACCTCGGGGAAATCCCCGACGGCGACGTAGCAGGTGTGGAAGGCCGGGTCCTGCCGCTTGAGCGGATCCGGGCACTCGGGCCCGGGCTGGAACTCGTAATCGGTGGCGTAGCGCCACGGCCAGAAATCGAGCACGGGCAGCGCCTCGGAGGCCTTGCCGACACTGTAGTTCAGGCCGGACAGGACCGGCGGCTTGGCACGCGGCGCGACCACCCAGGAGTTCTGCGGGTGGATGTCGCGCAGGATGCTCTGCGCCAGCGCCTCGGCGAACACCGGGTCATCGATGATCACCGCCCCTTCGGTGTTGTAGTTCTCGCTGCGCGGGTCGAAGTTGTGGGTGCCGATCACGCCGATGCGGCGATCCACCACCATCGATTTGGCATGCAGGCCCATGCGGGCGCCCTTGCGGGTGACCGGCAGCGGCTTGTTGACCGCCTTGGTGCCCAGGAACGAGGGCCGGGTTTCAGCACGCAGCACGCGGCGCTCCACTTCGCTGCCATCGGTACTGCGGCGGCGCCCGCTGGCGCTGTTGCGGTCGGCGTTGCCACGGCGCGGGCCATCGCTGGCACGGCCGTCACTGCCACCGCGCGCATTGCTGCCGGCCGCGCTGCCCCCGAGCAGACTGCTGCGCTTGCCCTGCGACGGCGGCGTCTCGGAACCCAGCGGTGCCGGCAGCAGGTTGCGGTAGTCCACCGGGGCATCGAGCGGGAACGGTTTGAACTCGTAGATGTTGAACCCGAGCTCACGCAGGTTGCGGCGTTTGTACTTGTAGGACAGCGCGTAGACGATCGGGTTGTCGGTGGCGGCCAGGCTGTTGGTGGACACCACCACGCGCGGTGCCTGCTCGCGTTTGCGCAGGTCGCGGAACAGGCGCTGCGCCGGCTTGGACAACACCAGGTACGGCGTCTGCAGCAGCACCTCGGACAGTGCGCTGGCGATCAGCGCATCCAGCTGCGGCTCGGTCACGTGCTGGCCGTTGGCCGGCTGGCTGGCACGTTCGCGGCGATGCTTGCGCGGCAGATCGGCGACGTACTGCACCGAGGCCACCGGCAGGGCGGTATCGACGAAGGTGCGGCGCACGTAGTCCGGATCGTCGGCCTCTTCACTGACCCGCTCGACCCGCTCGGGCCGCCGGAAGTCGGCCGGCGGCATGGTCGGCACGCCCTGGCGGAGCAGCGTGCGGCCGACATCGTTGAGGCGCTCGGCCGGCACACTGCGCGGCGCGCGCCAGAACGCATCGAAGTTGGCGGCCATCTCACGCACTTCCGGGCCGGCCACGATCACATCGCGGTCGCGGAAGTTGTACTCGCTGTCCCAGTCGTAATAGTCGTCCTGGTAGTTGCGCCCACCGACCACGCCCAGTGCATCGTCGACCACCAGCAGCTTGTTGTGCATGCGCTGGTTGAAACGGCGGAAGCAGCACACCACGCTGGCGGCGTAATCGAAGTAGTTCAGGCGCGCCTTGCCGAAGGTCGGGTTGTAGACCCGCAGTTCGAAGTTGGCATGGCTGCCGGACAGGGCGCCGAGGATCTCCAGGTCGGAGATCGCCGAGAGCTGGTCGATCAGCACCCGCACCTTGATCCCGCGGCGTGCGGCCGCCTGCAGTTCGTCCAGGACCAGCCGGGCGCTGTCGTCCTTGTCGAAGATGTAGGTCTGCAGGTCGATGCTGCGCGTGGCGCTGCGGATCAGGTTCAAGCGCGCGACGAGGGAAACTTCCCCTTCGTCGAGGATGGTAGCGTAGTGCCGCGGCTGGCCGGCGTGCGATTCGGCGAAGGCGCGGCCACCGAGGGCACGCAGCGGCGAATCCAGCGCGCAGCGGTCCGGCTGGGCGCAATCGACCACGGTCGAACGCGCCTGTACGGCGATGCCGGCGGCACGGTCGCGCTCGGCGTTGGACAGCGAAGCACAGCCGCTGCCCAGCAACAGCGTTGCCAGCACCAACAGACGCAGCAATGGGTTCACGGTTTCGGCGCCTCGCTCAGACGCGCACGCAATACAAAGGTCACTCGATCACTCAGGGCAAGCTGCCAGCTGTCCATTCCATACCGGCCACGCTGGACGGTACCGCGGCTGACCACGTCGCAATCATACCCGGCCCGGGCACACTGCGGCGGCTCGACCCGCAGCGTTTCCGGGTGGCTGACCCCGCGCAGGATCAGCCGGCCCTGGATGCTGCCCCCCTTGTCGACCACCTCGGGCCAGTAGGGCAGCGAGTCGAACTCCACGACCGGGTAGCGGGCCGCGTCGAAGAACTCCTCGCCCCGCATCCAGCCGGTGTAGCGCGCCTTGCCGGGAATCTCGACATAGCGGGTGAACATCCGCAGGTGCACCTGGTGGCGGCCGTCGGAGAGCACTTCGATGTTGCCTTCAAAGCGGGGGAAGATGCCCTCGATGCGCTGCCCCAGCCGCGTCCGGATCTCAAACCCGAAGCGCGAGGTGGCCGTATCGAAGGCAAGGGCCTGGCTGGTGGCGGCCGGCACCGATGAGGGCGGGGCGGCATGGGCCGCCCCTGCCATCAACAGCAGCCCGACCCACGCCGCGCGGACTGCCCACACGGGTTACGGCCACCAGAAGGCGGTCAGGCTGGCCACACCCGGCTCGATGGCAGCCTCACGGTCGAAGGCCAGGACCGCGATTCCGCCCGGTGGCATGCCCCGGTAGTCACTGCTGGTGCCCTCGCTCATCAGGGCGACCAGTTGTTCCAGGCCCGGGTTGTGCCCGACCACCAGCAGGCGGTCGACGTCCCGGCGCGCATCGATCAGCCCCATCAAGGTGCCCGGGGTGGCCTCGTAGACGGCATCCTCCAGGCGCTTTTCGACGAAGCCGGTGATGCCCAGCACGGCCTCCAGGGTTTCGCGGGTACGCCGCGACGGCGAGCAGAGCACGCAGTCGGGGAGCAGGTTGTTTTCCTTCAGCCAGCGGCCGGCGGCCTCGGCTTCGGCCAGACCGACCGGCGACAGCGGGCGGTTCAGATCGGCCTGGCCGGTGCTGGCGGCTTCGGCATGGGCGTGACGCAGCAGTATCAGTTCTCGCATGGGATCTCTCGTGTCAGGCTTTCTTCAGCCACTTCAACAGCGGCTCCCAGTCACTCTGGTGCTCGCGCACCTGGGCCGAGCGGTAGTCGAACAGACTCCGTCCCAGCCCGACCATCACCACATAGCTCTGGCTGTCGCGCAACTGCGCAACGACCTCGTAAGGCCAATCGGCCAACATCTGTATCGCCTGCTGCGAGGTCTGCGTCCAGGGTTTGGTGCGGTTGAGCACCAACCCGACCGGCAGGCTGCGGTCATGGACGCGGGCCACGCGCGACAGGCTGTTGAGGAAGCCGACGATGGCTTCGATGTCCAGCGCGGAAGGCAGCACGGGAACCACCACCGCATCGGCAACGTCAAGGAAATGCGGAATATCGTCGGCCATCGCACCGGCCGGCGCATCGATGATGACTTCGTCGGTGCCGTCGGGAACCAGTCGTTCCCAGCTCTTTTTGCGGTACACGTCGATCGGCAGCACGGCGCTTTCCAGGACCGAGCGGCGTTGTGCCCAGCGTGTGCTGGAGCCCTGTGGATCGGCATCGGCCAGGACGGTCCGCTTGCCTTCCAATGCCGAATGCGCCGCCAGGTGGGTGGCGACGGTGGTTTTGCCCACCCCGCCTTTGGAACCGGCCACCAGGATCGTCTTCATGCAGGCCTCGCTTCCGGGGAACGTTTCCGCAGCCTACACCGGCGCCTGTGACGGAGATAGTCGCGGCGCTGAACCAGAACCGGCGCCCACGGCTTTGCTATCGTGGATGGTTCCAATGGACTGACCGCCCGCATGAGCGAACTACAGGACCTGAGCGCGCTGATCCGCGCCAACACCCCGCTGATCATCATCGAGACCCAGGATGAAGGCCGGGTGGTGGAGTTGTTCCGGCAGACCCTGATGCATGTCTGGCGCGCCCTGCACCGCTGGTCGATCACCGAGGGGCTGCGCCGGATCGACATGGACCGCGAGGACGACCCGGTCGGCCCGCCCGACGCCAGCGCGGCCCTGCAGATGATCCGCCAGGCCGAGCAGCGCGGCATCTACCTGCTGCTCGATTTCCATCCCTACCTGGGCTATGCCAGCCACCAGCGCGCCCTGCGCGACCTGATCCAGCGGCGCCACTGCCAGGCCCACGTGCTGGTCCTGATCGGGGCCAAGGTGGAGCTGCCGGCCGAGCTGGAAGCGCTGGCCACCCGTTTCAATCCGCGCCTGCCCGACCTCAACGCGCTGTTGAAGATGCTGCGCGAGGAAGCCGAAGCCTATGCCCGCGAACATGGCGGGCGGCGCGTGGAGGTGGACAACGAGGCGGTCCAGAAGATCCTGCACAACCTGCGCGGGCTGAGCCTGGTCGACGCGCGGCGGATCGCCCGCCAGCTGATCTTCGCCGACGGTGCGCTCAGCCAGGACGACCTGCCGCAGCTGGCCCGGCTCAAGTTCGAGCTGCTCAACCGCGCCGGACACCTGCACTACGAATACGACACCACCCGCTTCGCCGACGTGGCCGGTGCCAACCGGCTCAAGCGCTGGGTCAACCAGCGCCGCCCGGTCTTCCTCGGCGGCGCCGGCCCGGCGGGCCTGGACCCGCCCAAGGGCATGCTGCTGCTGGGCGTGCAGGGCTGCGGCAAGTCGATGCTGGCCAAGGCGACGGCCGCCGGTTTCGGCGTGCCGCTGCTGCGGCTGGATTTCGGCAGCCTGTATGACAAGTACCACGGCGAGACCGAGAAGAACCTGCGCGATGCGCTGGCCTCGGCCGAACAGCTGACGCCGTGTGTGCTGTGGATCGATGAGATCGAGAAAGGCCTGGCCAGTGGCGGCGAAGATGGTGGCGTCTCGCGCCGCGTGCTCGGCCACCTGCTGACCTGGCTGGCCGAACGCAAGGGCACGGTGTTCATCGTCGCGACCGCCAACCAGGTCCATGAGCTGCCGGCCGAGCTGCTGCGCAAGGGGCGTTTCGATGAGATCTTCTTCGTCGACCTGCCCGATGCCAACACCCGGGTGGAACTGCTGCGCCTGCACCTGGGCAAGCGCCAGCTCAACGCCGACGATTTCGCGCTGCCGGCGCTGGCGGCCGCGGCGGACGGATTCTCCGGGGCGGAGATCGAACAGGCGGTGGTCGCCGGGCTGTACGCCGCACACGCCGAATCACGCGGGCTGGATACCCAGCTGCTGATGCAGGAGATCCGCGGCAGCCGGCCGTTGTCGGTGCTGATGGCCGAGCAGGTCACCGCGCTGCGCGAGTGGGCCCGCGGGCGCACCGTCAGCGCGGACGGGTAGCGCCCGACCGTCAGCCGGCTGCCGGCTGCCTGATCATGGCGACCCAGGAAGACCGGCCCCGCGCTGCAGCACCCACACCCACGCCGGCAGCGTCACCAGCGACAGCAGGATGCCGTAGCCGACGAGCGCGGCAGCCAGGCGCGGGGCCAGGCGATGTGACATCGCCAGCGCGGCGGCGGTGATCATGGTCGGCATCGCCGACTCCAGCACATTGGCCTGCAGCATCGCACCCTGCAGGCCGAACCCCCACGAGATCGGCAGCGCCAGCGCCGGCATCACCAGCAGCTTCAACAGCAACCCGATGCCCAGCGGCTTGAGCTCGTCCAATGGCAGGCGCAGCTGGATCGAAAAACCGACCGCCAACATCACCAGCGGCAGCATCGCATCGGCCAGCTGCTTCAGCCCGGTGCCGATCCAGCCCGGCGGCTGCTCAGGCATCAGGGTCAGCGCGAACAGCAACGCCCACAGCGGCGGGAACTTCGCGATCCGCAGCAGGATCTGCGCGGCGGTGGGCGGGGTGTCGCCGCTGTAGCGCGCGATCACATACAGACCAAAGGTGGACAGCAGCACGAAGGTGCCGAACTGGTCGTAGACCACCGCATAGGGCAGGGCGTGATCGCCTAGCAGGGCACGCACCATCGGATAGCCGATGAAGCTGGAATTGGCCAGCGCCACACAGATCAGCAGCACTGCATGCACATCCCGGGCGAAGCCGAACGCGCGCGTGGCCAGGCTCACCAGTGCGAGCGTGCACAGCATCAACAGCCACGGCGTGGCGACCAGCCCGATCAGGCTGGTGTCCAGATGCAGCCGCGGGACATAGATCAGCACCGCCGCCGGCAGGCACACGTACAGCACGATGCGGTTGAGCACATCGGCCGTGTTCTCCGGCAGCGCGCGCAGGCGCGAGAACGCCATGCCCAGGCCGAGCATGGTCACGATCAGAGCGAATGCGTCGAAAGCCATCGCGACAGCCTAGCCCAATCGCCTGCATGGCATGTTCCGACCATGGTCGAAGCCCGCATCGCCCGCGCTATGGCCGGCCAGCCCGCCTGCACGGGCCGGCCTGCGGAATCATGGCCAGGCCGGTGGCTTCTCGGCCCATGCACGCTGCACCTCGGCCAGCGTGCTGCGCTCGCTGTCGCGCCAACCAGGCAGCAGTTCGGCGTAGCGATCGGCCCCACTCCACTGTTGCGGCTCGGTGCGCACGGCGGCGGCGTACCACTGCACGGCTTCGGTCTTGCGGCCCAGCGTCCACAGCGCCAGCGCG
This sequence comes from Stenotrophomonas sp. HMSC10F06, assembly GCF_001807865.1. Taxonomy (NCBI): domain Bacteria; kingdom Pseudomonadati; phylum Pseudomonadota; class Gammaproteobacteria; order Lysobacterales; family Lysobacteraceae; genus Stenotrophomonas; species Stenotrophomonas sp. HMSC10F06. Next base: position 24,015 of record NZ_KV791304.1, read on the forward strand.
AAGGTGGGCGGCACCCATGCCGGATTCCCGCGCAGCGTGTTCTGCGCCGCGGTCCATTGCACCAACGCCGCGTCGGCCTCACCCAGCCGGAACAGATCCCAGCCGTAGTTCCAGCGCACCGACCGACCGGGCACCGAACTGGCCGATGCGGTCGTCGCGGCCTGTTCGTACAGACTGCGCCCCAACTCGGGCCGGCCCTGCGCGATCGCCACGCCGGCCAGCTGCACGGTCGCTTCCAGGCTCTTGCGGCCGCGCTCGCGCTGCTTCATCAATTGGTCGACGAGCTCCCCGCCCTGGCCCTGCACCACCACCATCGGGGCGGCCGCCACGTCGTTGTCGAAGTAGAACTCCTGCACGGCCGGCAGCGATTGCGCCGACGCGTTGAACACACACGCCCCCATGGCCAGCATCACGCCGGCCACCATCTGTCTTGCAATTGCCATGCAAACTCCCCCAGGTTGTCACAACAACCTCCCCTCCTGATCCTAACCGCAGCATGCGCCGGACACCAAGCGCGGCCGACCAGCGGTCGGCGCTAGCCGGCGCGCCGCCACACCCGCAGGCGGTTGTTGGCCGGCATCGCCACGTCCTCGATCAGCTGCAGGCCCGCCCCCGCCGCCAGCGCATCCACCGCCTCGGCGTCGCGGATGCCCGAGGCCGGGTCCCGCGCCTTGAGCCATGCGTCGAACTGGCGGTTGCTGTCGCTGCTGTACTCGCCATGGGCATTGAACGGACCGTAGATACAGAGCACGGCACCGGCCGCCATGACGGCCGGCAGCCCGGCAAACAGCGCCTGGACGTGCGCCCAGCTCATGATGTGCAGGGTGTTGGCGCTGAACACCGCATCGAACGCCAACGGCGCGTCCGGCGGCAGCGGCCCGAGCCCGGGCGCGGGGGACAACACGGCCTGCAGCGGCCACGGGGCCGGTGTGTTGGGCAGGCCCGCGGCGTCCAGCCGCTCGGCGATGCCCGGCAGGTGATCCGGATGGTCGCTCGCCTGCCACTGCAGGTGGGGCAGTGCCGCCGCGAAGGACTCGGCGTGCTGGCCGGTGCCGCTGCCGATCTCCAGCACCCGGTGGCGGTCGGCGAGGTGGCGCTGCAGCACCGCCAGGATCGGCGCGCGGTTGCGGTCGCAGGCCTCGGACCAGCGTATCTGGCTCATCGCAATGTCACATCGGCAGGGAATCGATGTCCATCCAACCATGACCGCAGTCACTTGTGCCACTGTGCGATGCCACCGAAAGTCGAAGACTTGTCCAACGCCGGCCGCCTGCGCGCCGCCGGCCGTCCTTGGGGGATGTGAGCTGTGCAACGTCGTGAGTTTCTAGCGCTGTCTGGAATGGGCCTGGCGGGCCTGGTACTGCCGCATGGCCGGCTGATCGCCGCCGAGCAGCTGCTCGAACCGGGCGATGTGGGTCGCCGCAAGGCCTTGGCCGAGGCCGCGCTTGCCGCCGCCAAACGCGCCGGTGCCAGCTACTGCGATGTGCGCATCGGCCGGTACCTCAACCAGGCGATCATCACCCGCGAGGCCAACGTCCAGAACGTCACCAACAGCGAATCCTCGGGCATCGGCATCCGGGTGATCGTCAACGGCGCCTGGGGCTTTGCCGCCACCCACCAGCAGACCCCGGCCGCGGTGCTGGCCACGGTCGAGCAGGCCGCGGCGATCGCCCGCGCCAACGCCGGCATCCAGAGCCGCCCGGTGCAGCTGGCGCCGGTGACCGGCGTGGGTGACGTGAGCTGGAAGACCCCGATCCGCAAGAACGCGATGGCGGTACCGATCAAGGACAAGGTCGAGATGCTGCTGTCGCTGAATGCGGCCGCGCTCAATGCCGGCGCCGACTTCATCAACTCCACCCTGTTCCTGGTCAACGAACAGAAGTTCTTCGCCTCCAGCGACGGCTCGTTCATCGACCAGGACGTGCATCGGATCTGGCTGCCGTTCACCGCCACCGCGATCGACAAGGCCAGCGGCAAGTTCCGTACGCGCGCCGGGCTGTCCTCGCCGATGGGCATGGGCTACGAATTCCTCGATGGCGACGCGCGCGGCAAGATCGCGTTGCCGGGCGGCGTGGTCGCCTACCGCGATTCCTACGACCCGGTCGAAGATGCCATTGCTGCCGCCCGCCACGCCCGTGAAAAGCTCAAGGCGCCGTCGGTCAAGCCGGGCAAGTACGATCTGGTGCTGGACCCGTCCAACCTGTTCCTGACCATCCATGAGAACGTCGGCCACCCGCTGGAGCTTGACCGCGTGCTCGGCTACGAAGCCAACTACGC